>NZ_CP108569.1:1200000-1500000 GCF_036010505.1 Streptomyces sp. NBC_01197 | reverse complement strand
GAAGAAGGCGTCCATCGCCGCGTGCGCCTCACGGCCGCCGTCGAAGCCGCGCCACAGCGTCCGCAGCTGGCCGACCAGCTCGTAACAGGCGTCGATGGGGACCAGATGGCATGAGCCGTCCCCGGTGCCGGGGCGGCGGACCAGCAGCGCTTCCACGTCGGGACGCAGCACCGCGAGCGCGGGCGCCGAGCGGACGACGGAGTCCCAGGCGTCCAGCGGGAGTTCGGACTCGGTGGCGCCCGCGGGCCCGGGGTAGAACGCGACCGTGCGGTCCTGCACCGAGTTGCGGAAGAGGAACGCCAGGCCCACGGGGATCTGGAGTTCGTCCCAGGCCCGTGCGTCCAGCGGCTCCCCGTCGAAGCGGAGATACCGTTCCGGCACCGCCCGGTAGCGCAGCTGCGCGTCCTCATCGGTGAAGAGGAGATAGCAGGCACGGCAGCTGCACATCAGCGCGCGGCTCTCCAGGTTCACCACGTGCGGGTGCTCGGGGACGACCGGCTCGGCGCACATCTCGCAGCGTTCACCAGCCGCCGGCTGCGGGCGGTTGCGGGTGATCCGCCGCAGCGCGGACACCGGGGTCGCCGTACGGCCCGGGGCGCTCACGCGGAGACCGGGGCGGGCACCGCGACGGAGACCGTCGGGCCGTCCACAAGCAGCGGCAGCGGGTCCAGGTGCAGCCCGTCCTCGTCGAGACAGGCACCGGCCCGTCGTACGTCGTAGTGCGCACGGCAGCCGGGGCACCGCAGCACACCGTCACCGGACGCGCCGCCCAGCCGGCGGGCCAACGCCGCGCCCTCCAGGGACCGGTCGCACCGCGCGCACCAGTCACGGAAGGCGAACAGGTCGGAGCCGATCCGGCAGGCAAGCACCGGGATCGTGCCCGCGCTGAAGTGCCGTACGCCACCGGGTTCCAGGGCGTCGAGCCCCGGCACGGCCTCCCAGGACGAACCTCCGTCGCCCGGAGCCGAAGCCGCCTCGTGGAGCCGGGAGAACAGCGAGTCCACCGTGACCAGCGGCCCGGGTTCGCCCGTACCGTCCGCTGCCGCCTCCACCTCGATCCCGGTGATCTCCGGGGCCGCGGCCTCGACCGCGCTGCGCACGGCCAGCTTGAGCGTGGCCGACGACGAGGGGCACCCGTCGCAGCTGCCGAGCAGCCGGAGCCTCACGACGCCGTCATCCGTGACGCCCAGCAGCTCCACATCGCCGCCGTGCGAACCGAGATACGGCCGGACGCTCTCCAGCGCCTCCTCGACCCGGGTCTCCACGCCGTACGGGTGCAGCCCGTGCACCAGCAGCAGGCTGGCCACCAGGTCGTCGGCCGCCAGGGCCGCCAGTACCTCGTCGTCCAGCCGGCCTTGCTCGTGCACCAGGTCGAGCAGCCGCTCCAGACCGGCGCCGTAGAAGTCCGTGACGAGCCGGACCAGTTCCTCGCTCCGCTCGCGGGCGACGGCGCCGCCCGCCGCGCTGGCGGCGATCAGTGTGTCGATACGGTCGCCGGCCGCCCGCCAGTCGGCGGGCCCGGACGCGGTCTGCTGTGCGGACACGGTCTCCTGCGCCATCACTCGCTGCCCGCCGACTGGGTGGGGGAGTGCAGCAGTTCCAGCTTCTTGCCCTCGCCGAGATACATGTGCACGCCGCAGGGCAGACAGGGGTCGAAGCTGCGCACCGTGCGCATGATGTCGATCCCCTTGAAGTGCTCCCGGTCGTTCTCCTCGAAGATCGGCTGTCCCTGCACCGCGTCCTCGTACGGCCCCGGCGTACCGAAGTTGTCGCGGGGGCTCGCGTTCCAGGGGGTCGGCGGGTACGGGTGGTAGTTGGCGATCTTGCCGTCCCGGATCACCATGTGGTGCGAGAGCACACCGCGCACCGCCTCGGTGAAGCCGCAGCCGACGCCCTCATCCGGTACCTCGAACTTCTCCCAGGTCTTCGTCCGGCCCGCGCGGATCTCCACCAGCGCCTTCTCCGCGAAGTGCAGCGCGCAGGCCGCCGCGTACGCCTGGAAGTAGGTGCGCGCCCGGTTGCGCTCGATCGTGTTGCTCCACTTCGGGACGTGCCACTCCAGCTCCACCGGGCCCTTGAGTGCGGTCTTCGGGAGATTGATCTTGACGCTGTTGCCGGTGGACTGGATGTACCCGATGTCGACGAGCCCGGCCAGCGCGGTGGTCCACAGCCGGGCCAGCGGGCCGCCGCCGGTGTCGAGCGCGAGGTAGTCCTTGCCGTCGAACCAGCGCGGCGACATCACCCAGCTGTACTTGTCGTCCAGATCCCGCTTCTGCGGCTGCGGGTTGGTGTGCTGGTTCCACGGGTGCCTGCGGTCCACGGGGTTGCCGAGCGGGTCGTGGGTCACGAACATCTCCTGCTCCTCCCAGTCGCCGTAGTACGACGAGCCGAGGAGGATCCGGATGCCCAGGTTGATCTTCACCAGGTCGGTGGTGACCAGCTTCCCGTCCACGACCACACCGGGGGTGACGTACATCTTCCGTCCCCACTCGGTCATGTCCTGGTACTTGAAGTTGCAGTGCTCCGGGTCCTGGAACGAGCCCCAGCAGCCCAGCAGGATGCGCCGGTTGCCGACCTGCTCGTAGCCGGGCAGCGCCTCGTAGAAGAAGTCGAAGAGATCGTCGTGCATCGGCACGACCTTCTTCATGAACTCGACGTAGCGCTGCAGCCGGGTGATGTAGTCCGTCATCAGCTGCACGGTCGCCACGGTGCCCACGCCGCCCGGGTAGAGCGTGGAGGGGTGGACGTGCCTGCCCTCCATGAGGCAGAACATCTCCCGGGTCATCCGGCTGACCTGGAGCGCCTCCCGGTAGAACTCACCGGTGAAGGGGTTCAGCGAGCGCATGATGTCGCCGATGGTCTTGTACCCGTGTGCCTCGGCGTGCGGTGACGGGGTGCGGTTGGCCTGCTCCAGCACGCCCGGGTTGGTCTCCGCGACCATCTTCTCGCAGTAGTCGACCCCGACCAGGTTCTCCTGGAAGATGTTGTGGTCGAACATGTACTCCGCGGCCTCGCCGAGGTTGACGATCCACTCACCGATGTGCGGCGGCTTCACCCCGTACGCCATGTTCTGCGCGTAGCAGGAACACGTGGCGTGGTTGTCTCCGCAGATACCGCAGATGCGGCTGGTGATGAAGTGCGCGTCGCGCGGGTCCTTGCCCTTCATGAAGACCGAGTAGCCGCGGAAGATGGAGCTGGTGCTGTGGCACTCGGCCACCACCTTCTGCTTGAAATCGATCTTCGTGTAGATGCCCAGGCTGCCCACGATGCGGGTGATGGGATCCCACGCCATCTCGACAAGGCCGTCCTTGCCCTGCTTCCCGCTGCCACCCCTGCGTTGCGTCGCGGTCATTGCGCCGCCTCATCTTTCTGTCCGTTGCGGTCGGTTACCAGCTGCGGGTGGCACCGGTCGTGAGAGTCCTGCCGGGCCTGCGCCACTTCGGCTCCTGGTCCAGCGTGTGAGTGGTCATGTGGCGCAGCCGGCGCATGGTCGCGCCGTACAGTCCGACCGCGTTCGACGAGAGTTTCCCGCCGGGCGGCTCATCCATGAACGGCATGAACTTGTCCGGGAATCCGGGCATGGTGCAGCCGATGCAGATTCCGCCGACGTTGGGGCAGCCGCCGATACCGTTCATCCAGCCGCGCTTCGGCACATTGCACTTGACCGCGGGCCCCCAGCAGCCGAGTTTGACAATGCACTTCGGCGATCCGTATTCGGTGGCGAAATCGCCCTGCTCGTAGTAGCCGGCCCTGTCGCACCCCTCGTGGACCGTCTGTCCGAAGAGCCATGTAGGGCGCAGCGCGTCATCGAGCGGAATCATCGGGGCCTGGTCCGTGGCCATGTAGAGCAGATAGGTCAGTGTCTCGGACAGGTTGTCCGGCTGGATCGGGCAGCCGGGGACGCACACGATCGGAATTCCCGCCTTGGACTTCCAGTCCCAGCCCAGGTAGTCGGGCACCCCCATCGCGCCCGTCGGGTTGCCCGACATGGCATGGATACCGCCGTAGGTCGCGCATGTCCCGGCCGCGACGATCGCGGTGGCCTTCGGCGCCAGCCGGTCGATCCACTCGCTGGTGGTCATCGGCTGTCCGGTGGCGGGGTTGTTGCCGAAGCCGCACCAGTAGCCCTCGTCGTGCAACTGCTCGTTGGGGATCGACCCCTCCACGACCAGGACGAACGGCTCCAGCTCTCCTCGGTCGGCCTTGAAGAACCACTCAAGGAAGTCGTCGGCCCCACCGTTCGGCCCGCACTCGAAGTCGATCAGCGGCCAGTGCACCGCGACCTGGGGAAGGCCGGGCAGGGCGCCGAGCGCGATCTCCTCGATGCTGGGCTGTGTGGCCGCCGTCAGCGCCACGGAATCGCCGTCACAACTGAGTCCCGCATTGATCCAGAGAACATGGATCAGCGTCTCTTCTGCCTTTACCGCTGCTTCTGTCGGCATAGCGCTGCCGCCTTCCGGGGCCGGCGTTCCCATTTCCAGAAAGCGCTGGACAGGGGCGCCTGGCTCACGAGTATGTTTTCGCTCACATTGCTACCATCTAGGCCCGGTGCACGCGCCCTGTCAACGCGAGAAGAAGTCCGTATGGCACCCCCGGGCCGTGTCATTCGGCGGTGTGAACCCCGAATGCGAACCGGCAGGACAGAACCGGCGGCCCTTTCTCCCCGCGGCCGGGGCCGGATTGCGCCGCCCGAATGAACCGGGAAGCGGAAAAGGGCCGACCGAACCAACCGTAAGAGGCGCGCCCGGGATTCAGGTCCTACGGTCGTGCCACCGATGCGGGAACGAGGCAGAGATGCATGAATTATCGATCACGCAGAGCGTCGTCGACATGGTCTGCGAACGCGCCGAAGGCAGACCGGTCCGCACGGTCAGTGTGCGGGTCGGTGTGCTCACGGCAGTCGTGGCCGAGTCGATGCGGTTCTGCTTCGACCTGATCACGGCGGGCACGGTGGCCGAGGGCGCGCGACTGGAGATCGACCAGCCGCCCGGAGCGGCGCGCTGCCGTACCTGCGAACAGGACTTCGCCCTGCCCGACCCCGTACTGCTCTGTCCGTGCGGCAGCGCCGATGTGGAGATCACGTCGGGGCGTGAACTGCAGATCATCTCGATGAAAGTGGGCTGACCCATGTGCGGTACCTGCGGTTGCGGCGCCGAGGGCGGCGGTACGCGGATTTCCCTGCCCCACGAGGACCACACAGGGGCAACCGGCCGCCCGCACCACAGCCATGACCACACCCACGGGCACGATCAGAGCTCGGGCCATCACGGACACGAGGATGCCCAGGACACCGGCGAGACCGTCACCCTTGAGCAGCGGGTGCTCGCCAAGAACGAGCTCCAGGCGGAGCGCAACCGCGCCTGGCTCGCCGAGCGGCGCATCGTGGCGGTGAACCTGATGAGCTCACCGGGCGCGGGCAAGACCACCCTGCTGGAGCGCACCATCAGGGACTTCTCCGGACTGCGTCCGGTGGCCGTGGTCGAGGGCGACCAGGAGACCATGCTCGACGCCGACCGCATCAAGCGCGCCGGATGCGCGGTGGTGCAGGTGAACACCGGCGCAGGCTGCCACCTCGACGCCGGGATGATGCAGGGCGCTCTCACGGCCCTCGCACCCGGAAGGGGAGCGCTGGTCCTCGTGGAGAACGTGGGGAACCTGGTGTGCCCGGCCCTCTTCGACCTGGGGGAGAGCAGCAGGGTCGTCATCATCTCGGTCACAGAGGGCACCGACAAGCCGCTCAAGTACCCCTATATGTTCGGCGCTGCCGACCTGATCCTCATCAACAAGGCCGATCTGCTGCCTTACGTGGACTTCGACGTGGCCCGGTGCGAGGCGTACGCGCGTTCCGTCAACCCGGACGTACGGGTGCTGACGGTGTCCGCGACGACGGGCGAGGGGATGGACCGGTGGTACGAGTGGGTGGCGGCACTCGATGAGCAGCTGCTCACTGAGCCGGCGCGCGTCCCCACCGCGCCGGCTCGGTGAGCGCCCCACTGCTCAGTGAACGGAGAGCCCGCCGTCCACGAAGATCGCCTGACCTGTGACGTACGCGGAGGTGCGGCCGGCCAGGAACACCGCCGCGCCCTCGAAGTCCTCGGCCAGCCCGTTGCGTCCGACCATCGTGCGTGCGGCCAGTTCGGCTGTTTTCGCCGGGTCGGACGACAGCCGCTCGTTGAGCGGTGTCATCACGAAACCGGGCACGAGCGTGTTGCAGGTGACACCGTGCGGAGACCACGCCTCGGCCTGCGAACGGGCCAGGGACTCCAGCGCCCCCTTCGACACCCCGTAAGCGCCGCTCTGGACGAAGGCCCGGTGTGCTTGCTGCGAGGTGACGTGGATGATCCGCCCGAAGCCACGCTCGGCCATGCCGGGGCCGAACCGCTGCCCCAGCAGGTAGGGCGCCTCCAGGTTCACGGCCATCGTGGTGTCCCACACCTCGTCGTCCAACTCACCCATCGGCGGGCGCAGGTTGACCCCGGCGCAGTTGACGAGGATGTCCGGCTCGCCGAACGCTTCGACTGCCTTCTCGGCGCCCGCGCGCACGGCTTCGCGGGTGCTCAGGTCGGCGCTCACCCACGCGGCCCGGCAGCCGTCGGCCGTCAGTTCACCGACGGTGGCGGCCAGTTCGGCCTCCCTGCGCGCCACGATGACGACGCTCGCACCGGCCCGGCAGAGTGCCCCCGCGATGCTCCGGCCGATGCCGGAACTCCCACCGGTCACGACGGCCACCAGGCCGTCCAGGGAGAACAGTCCGGAAAGGTAGGTCCGAGAGGTCATACCTGCCTCCCGAAGTGAACGACCGCACCTTCCGGCACCGTGGTCGCTGTCGCGATCCTCAAGGTATTTCCTCCCGTGTCGCGCCTGCCGCCGGTCAGCAGCATCTCACCCGGTCATGTCCCTGACGGAGACCGCCCCCGGCCGCGGCACTAGGGTGCGGGGCGGACGCGCCGCAAGGCGCCGGGCGTCAGGTCGGCGAGCCGCGGGTAACCGTCCACGGCCATGATCAGGTCGGCCTCGGCGAGCAGCGAGCGCAGGACGTGGACAACACCGTCGGCGCCGCCGAGGGCCAGGCCGTACGTGTAGGGGCGGCCGATACCGACCGCCGTGGCCCCCAGCGCGAGGGCCTTGACGACGTCCGCGCCCGAACACACACCGGAGTCGAAGAGGACCGGGAGCCCTTCGGCTGCCTCCACCGCCTCGGGCAGGACGTCGAGCGCCGGCAGACCGCCGTTCGCCTGGCGGCCGCCGTGGTTGGAGCAGTACACGCCGTCCACGCCCAGATCCTTCGCGCGCCGGACGTCCTCGGGGTGACACAGGCCCTTGAGGATCAGCGGCAGCGTGGTGAGGGAGCGCAGCCAGGGCAGGTCGTCCCAGGTGAGCGGGTTGCCGAAGACGCGGGCCCAGGTGAGTGCCGTCTCGTTGGGGTCGTCCCGCCGGCCCGGGGCCAGCAGGGCGCGGAAAGCGGGGTCACAGGTGTAGTTGGCCAGGCAGTGGCCGCGCAGCTGGGGGAAGTTGGCGGTGGCCAGGTCGCGCGGGCGCCAGCCGGCGACCCAGGTGTCGAGGGTGATGACGATCCCGGCATAGCCGGCCTTCTCCGCGCGGTGGACGAGGCTTTCGGCGAGGGCCCGGTCGGTGGGGGTGTAGAGCTGGAAGAAACCGGGCGTCGTGCCGAGTTCGGCCGCGACTGTCTCCATCGGGTCGGCGGAGAGCGTGGAGGCGATCATGGGTACACCGGTGCGGGCCGCGGCGCGGGCGGTGGCCAGGTCGCCGTGTCCGTCCGGGGTGCAGATGCCCAGCACCCCGACAGGCGCCAGGAAGAGGGGCGAGGGCAGCGTCCGGCCGAAGAGCTCGACGGTCAGGTCCCGCTCGTCGGCGCCGACGAGCATGCGCGGGAGAAGCCCCCAGCCCGCGAACGCCTCACGGTTGGCCCGCTGCGTCCGCTCGTCGCCCGCGCCCCCGGCCACGTACGACCATACGGAGGGCGGCATGGCGTGCTGGGCCCGCTCCTCCAGCTCTGCGAACGTCATGGGGTACCGGGGCAGGGCGCCGGACAGGCCGTGGAGGTAGATCTCGTTCTGGTAGTCGCCGAACGGTCCCTGCGGTACTGCGGGGTTGGTCATGGGTGTTACCTCTCGGGGGTGTGGGTCGGGCGGCCGCCGAGGTAGGTGGCCGTTACGCGGACCTCGGCGCGGAAGGCGTCCGGGCTCACCCGGCGCGGATCCGTGGTCAGGACGGTGAGATCGGCGCGCATACCAGTGCGGAGCATGCCGATCTCGTGCTCCGGATGGAGCTGCCACGCGGGGTGGACGGTGACGGCGCACAGCGCCTCGTCGAGGGTGAGGCGTTCGGCGGGGCCGTGTACGGGGCCGCTGGGGTGGGCCCGGCGGGAGATCGCCGTGGCGACACCCGAGAGCGGGTCGGTGGGTGAGCAGACGCCGTCGTTGTGGAGGGAGACCCGGTGGCCGGCGTCCGTCGCCGACCGGGCGGCCGTCCAGCGGGCCGCGATGTCCGGGCCCTAGAGGAGAGGCCTCCGGTGAGGATCAGTTCCGGGGTGCCGGACACGGGCCTGTCTCCTGTTCCGCCGCGCGGGGCTGGGGTACCGGGTGGACGCCGGGGGCGAGCCAGGGCGTCGCGGCGGTGAGCAGATGGCGTATGCCGAGGCCGATGGCCGGGTCGGGGACCGGGGCGAACCGCGGGGAGTGGTTGTGCGGTATCTCCGCGGGGACCCCGTCGGCCGGGAGGTCGGCGTCGCCGAACGCCGCTGGGTCGAGAGCGCCGAAGATCCAGTACACCGATGGCGCGCCGAGCGCCGCACCGAAGGCCCCGAAATCCTCGCTGCCGGTGAGGGGCTGGTCCAGTGCGACCACGCTCGGGGACCCGAGCGTGGCGCGGAACGCACGCAGCACGGTCTCGGTGGCCTCCGGATCGTTGACGGTCACGGGGAATTCGGCGAGAGCGGTGATCTCGGGTTCCTTCGGAGCGCCCGACGCGGTGGCTTCGGCGCGGACGATCCGCCCGATCGCCGAGAGGAGGCGGTCCCGTACGGCCGGGGTAGTGCTCCTGACGCTGATCCTGAGATCGGCGGTGTCGGGAATGACGTTCTCCCGGGTGCCCGCGTGGATCGATCCCACGGTGAGGACGGCCAGTTGGTCCGCCGGCATCTCGCGGGCGACGACGGTCTGCAGTCGCATCACGACCGCGGAAGCCATGACGACGGGGTCGACGGTGGCCGCCGGGGTCGATCCGTGCCCGCCCCTGCCGAACAGCCGGACGGCCAGCGCGTCCGACGCGGCCATTACCGTGCCGGGCCGGGTACCGACCAGCCCCACCGGCGCGGGCGCCGCGTGCTGGGCCAGGCAGACGTCCGGGCGCGGGAAACGGTCGAGGAACCCGTCCGCGACCATCGCCGGCGCCCCGCAGTCCTCCTCGGCCGGCTGGAAGACGGCCACGACCGTGCCCCGCCACGCCCGGCGGTGGCCGGCGAGCTGCCCGCAGGCTCCCAACAGGCAGGTCACATGCAGGTCGTGCCCGCAGGCGTGCATGACGGGCACCTCGTTGCCGTCCGGGTCGATGCCGGTCACCGTGGAGGCGTAGGGCAGACCGGTCTCCTCCCGTACGGGCAGCGCGTCCATGTCGGCGCGCAACAGCACCACGGGCCCCTCCCCGTTGGTCAGCACGCCGACCACGCCGGTGCCGCCGACGCCCTCGGTGACCTGCCAGCCCTGGGCACGCAGCCGGGCGGCGACGACGCCCGCGGTGCGGAACTCCTGGTGGGACAGCTCAGGTTGGGCGTGCAGGTCGCGGTACAAGGCGGTCAGATCCGGCAGTTGCCGGTCCAGGCCGGCCAGGAGGGCGCCGGGCGGTGCGGTCGTCATGAGGGCTCCTTGGCGATACGGACGGACAGGGCGGGCGGGGCGGTGCGGCGCAGGGCAGCGGTGAAGCCGTGCGTGTCCTGCGGTGTGAGCAGGGCCATCACGATGGTGAGGACCGGGCCGAGGGCGAGTACGGCGAAGGCGACTTCGAAAGAGGCTGCTTCGGCGATGGCGCCGAGGAGAGGCGGGACCGCCATACCGGCGAACTGCCCGCCGATGACGACGACGGAGCTGCCGACCCCGACGAGCTCCGGCGGCAGACCGCGCAGCGGCACCGCGAAGATCGGCATGTAGCAGAGCGAGACCGCGAACACGGCGACCGTGCCGCAGGCGATGGCACCCGCCAGGCTCGGCGAGAGCGCCATCAGGCACAGCGCGACCGCCGCGACGGTCATGGCGGGAACGATCACCCTGCGGTGGTGCCCCTCCATCCGGTCGGACAACCGTCCGCCCAGCCAGGTGGCGACGGCCGTCCCGAGCGAGGGCAGCGCCACGAGGACGCCGGCGGAGGTGAGGGACAGACCGCGCTCGCTGGTCAGATAGGACGGGATCCAGGTGCTCAGGCCCCAGACGACTGTGGCGTACCCGAAGAGCATCAGCGAGAAGCGCCACAGCACGCCCATCCGCAGGACGTCCCGCATCCGGACCGCGTCTCCCGCCGCGCTCTCCAGGCCGTGGGCCCGGGGCGCGGGCAGCCGGACCCGTACGGCTGCTTGGACGGCGGGCAGCCGGGCCCGTACGGCGAAATGGACGAGGACGCCCAGGCCGGCCGCCGCGAAGAAGGCCCAGCGCCAGCCGAACGCGGCGGCCAGCGGAGGCACGGCGAGCGGTGCGGCGACCGCGGCGAGGGCGTTCGAGCTCATGATCGTCCCCTGCGCGCCCATCCGTTCGGCGACCGTGGTCCGCTCGACCAGTGCCTTGGTGGCCGCGGCGGGGAAGACCCCCTCGGCCGCCCCGAACACGAGACGGATGAGGAGTAGGGCGGCGAAGGACCAGGCGAGTCCGGTGAGCGCGGTACACAGCGACCAGGCGAGCAGCGCCCAGCAGGTCACCCGCTTCGCGCCGAACCGGTCGGCCAACATGCCGCCCGGTATCTGGAAAGCGGCGTAGGCGACGAAGAAGACCGAGACGACGAGCCCCTGTTGCCGGAGGTCGAGGGAGAACTCCTTGCCGATGACCGGGAGCACGGTGGCGATGGCGAGCCGGTCGACGTAATCGATGAACCAGGCGGCGAACAGCAGCGTCACCGTGGTCCTGACGAGCCCGCTCATCCTGGGCTTCGTCGTGGGATGCACTGGATCGGAAGAGGTACGGAGGAAGCGCACGCGGTGGTCCTCTCGGGAGGTGAGCCGGCCGCCCCGGCCGTCAGTCGAACAGGTCCGGCTGCTCCTCGGTGATCTGGTCCCACAGCGGGCGCAGCTGGAACCAGCCCGACAGCGGGCTGCCGGTCTGCTCCCGCACCTGGAGGGCGGTCTCGCGGTCGATGGAGTACGGGGTGCCGGCCGCCATCGCCAACAGCTGTGCCTGGCAGGAGCGTTCCATCGTGATGAACCACCAGGCCGCCTCGGCCACGCTCTGTCCGACGGTCAGCAGGCCGTGGTTGGCGAGGACCACGGCCTTGTGCGGGCCGAGCGCCGCGCCGATCCTGCGGCCCTCCTCCGTGTCGTTGACGACGCCGCGGAAGTCCTCGTAGAGCCCGTGGTCCTCGAAGAAGGCGCAGGCGTCCTGGGTGAGCGGGTCGAGGCGGCGGCGCAGCGTGGAGAACGCCTTGCCGTGGATGGAGTGGGCGTGGGCGGCGGCGACGACGTCCGGGCGTGCCCTGTGGACCTCGGAGTGGATGCAGAAGGCGGCACGGTTGACGGGGCGCCGGCCCTCTACGACGGCGCCGGCGTGGTCGACCAGGACGAGGTCGGAGACCTTGATCTGACGGAAGCTCATCCCGAAGGGATTCACCCAGAACCACTCGGGGTTCTCCGGGTCGCGCGCGGTGATGTGTCCGGCCACGCCTTCGGAGAACCCCAACATGCCGAACAGGCGGAAGGCGGCGGCGAGTTCCTGCTTGCGGTGCAGCCGCTCCTCGGCCACGGAGTCGAACGTGGGCGGGAGCATCACCTCGAACCCGGGCGGGACCGGGCCTATGCCGGTGTGCGGTGCCGCGTTGGGCTGCTGTGCCGCGGTGGACGTCTTCATGGGGTGGCCTCCTCGTCGAGTACCGATGAGTACCGGTGAATACCGGTCGGGGTACGTGAACGTGCTGGCGTGCGAGATACGGATCCGTATCGGATACAGATCTGTATCGAATACGGTGCTGTATCATGCGGAGAGTCGCGCCGAGGTGTCAATGGCCGGGAGGAAATCCATGCCGAAGGGGCCCACCAAGCGCCGCCCGCAGACCACCGCGCGGCTGCTCGAAGCGGCCCGGGAGATCTTCGCCGAGCGCGGTTTCTACGGAGCCTCCATCGAGGTGATCTGCGAGCGGGCCGGGCTGACGCGGGGGGCGTTCTACTCCAACTTCCGCACCAAGGAAGAGCTGTTCTTCGCGCTGTTCGACCTGCAGGCACAGCGGGTGACCGAGCGGCTTGCCCGGGCGGTCGACGAACTCGACACCATGGACGACCCGCTGCGGACCCTGATCGCCCGCATGAGCGCCGTCGACGAGGCCGAGCGCGGATGGTTCCTGCTGTCCACGGAGTTCACCCTGCACGCCATCCGGCATCCCGAGGCGGCACGCACGCTGGCCGAGCACGACCGCCTGCTGCGCGAACGGATCGTCGTCCTCCTCGGCCGTCTCTTCGAGCGCCTCGGCCGCACACCGACCGTCGACCTCGACTCACTGGCCCGCCTGACGACCGCCCTTCACGAAGGGGCGCTGACCCAGAGCCTCGTCGAATCGGACGCCCTGCCCCCGGAACACCTGGCTGTCACGTTCCTGCCGCGCCTGCTCGACGTCGTCTCGGAACCGGACGCCCGCCCGGAGTGAGGGCGCACACCACGAATTACCTGGTGTCCGTGGAGCCCTGCCCCGGCGCGCCGCCGGGCCGCTCCCGGGCCGTCGTGGGGTCCTCGGACATCCCGTCGGCCATGAGCAGTGACAGCACCAGCACGACGAAGGCGGCGCCGAGGCCCACGCCCGACCATCCCGCCCGCTGGATCCGGGCGGATCCGCAGGCCGGTGCGGTGTCGCGGTGGTCCGCCAGCGCGTCGTCGCCCGCAGGGTTCAGAACCGAGCCGCAGGCCACCTGCACGGTCGATTTCATCTCTGCGTCCTCGGACGGGTCGGGCACCCTCGGGGACATCGGCAGGAACAACAGGCCCACTGCTGCCACCGCGATCAGCAGGGCGAGGGTCGCCCCGCCTCTGACGACCGCGGGCAGCCTGCCCAACGACCGTACCGGCCGGGCGCGTTGGGGTTCTCCCGGTATACCGTCGTGGTCGCCGCTCACTGCCGTACCCCCGCTGCCCGTTCGGCCGGAAACACTCCGGCCGCTGAGGCTATCCTGCGGGCCGCTCGGCACCGGCTCCGGTGCCGAGCCGCAGGTGCGGTCGCCCGCCAGGCGGCGCGCCCGGGGCCGTCAGAGCAGTTTGGCCACGGTCAGCAGAATCGCGGAGTCCTCCAGGGCCTCCACCCGGTGGCGGTTGTCGGGCACGATGATCAGGTCGCCCTGGCGGCCCTCCCAGGACAGATCGCCCGCCGAGAGCCGCACCCGGCCCTGCAGTACCTGCACCGTGGCCTCGCCGGGATTCTCGTGCTCGGCGAGGTGCGAGCCGCGCGTCATCCCGATGACCGTCTGGCGCAGGACCTTCTCATGACCGCCGTAGACGGTGTCCGCTGTGTGGCCGCCACCGGCCGTGGCCGCCAGTTCGATCTGCTGGCGGGCCAGGGCTTCGAGAGAGAGTCTCTGCATGCCGTCATTCTCCCGCATCCGCCCGCCCGGGCAACGCGGACGGGACCGGGGGACGGGATTGTCCGGCAGGAGCCGGGCCGGGACACCCGGCCCGGTACGTCAATGAGTACGTCACCGCACAGAGGCCGCACCAGGGCCGACATGCCGAGTGCTGCTGGGTCCGGATCCGGAGCCGGGCCCGAAGGCCCGGCGGACGATCAGGCTGATGAACGTCGAGTTGACCAGCGCCGCAGCCACGAGCACGACCCACGTCAGCGGTGCCTCGACGCCCGGCAGCAGCAGAAGCAGGCTGGTCGGCAGGGTGAGCAGGATCGGGTACACCCCGGAGAACGACGCGTCCGGGTGCGAGACCAGCGTGGTGTCCACCCACACCCAGACCAGCAGGGCCGCGATGACCACGAGGTACCCGCGCGAGACCCAGTCACCCGCCACTGTCCGGCCGATCCGCCGCACCAGGCTCTTGCCGTTCATCGTCTCTCCACCACCGTCGTGTCGTTGTGCCCGGAACCGGGAAGCCGCACCTGCCTGTCACGCAGGCCCCGCGTGTATGTGTCAGTGGGGGCGTATCCCCGCTTCCCTCCGCTTCCAGGCTGCCGGAACCGGGCGGCCGCGACGTGAGTACGGCTACTCAACCGTGGCCGAGTACGGGGCGGCGCGCGAATCCCGGACGTGGGCCGGTCCGCTCCGAATGCCGTACACGCGAGCTGGGCAGGTACGGGTGTGCGGCGCCCGGAAGGCCGGACGGCGCTGACCCGGAGGAGGCGCGAAACGTCATGGAACCAGCTGGCTGGCAGTTCTCCGACGACCGTGGACAACTGTCGACGGCCGGACGGACACCGTCGCGGGTGACGGCGTACATCCGGGCCGGAGCCACTCTGTGGGACCACGGACTGGCCCCGCACGCGGTCTTCGGCTCCCTGCACGACGGCGCGGCGGTCGACCCGGCGAAGGCGGGGTCGCTGCCGCCCGACGACGTCCGTTATCTGGGGGCGGGCGGCGCACTGGACCTGGAGGCGCTGCTCAGCGGCGGTCCGGACCTCGTGGTAGCGGTCAGCTACGGCGGCGGCCAGGTGTACGGACTGGACCCGGACACCGCCAAACACCTGGAGGAGCAGGTCCCCGTCGTGGTCATCGACGTGGGGCAGACCCACACACTGGACGGGATCAGGGGCCGGTTCGGCGCGCTCGCCCGCTCGCTGGGGGCCCGCGGCGACGGAGAACAGCAGCGGCTGCTGGATGCCGCACACCAACGGCTCCGCGTGGCGGCGGACCTGCCGTCCCGGCCGGGGGTCCTCGCGCTCTCGCCCGCCGGGCCCGACCAGGTGCATCTCGCACGCCCCCATGCGTGGCCCGAGTTGCGCGAGCTGACGGAGCACGGCGTCAGCATGGTGCGGCCGCCCGAAGGCGCGGGTGCGAACTGGGCCACCGTCAGCTGGGCGGAGGCGGCGGCGCTCCACCCTAATGTCGTGCTCGCCGACGTCCGGTCGAACGCCACACCTCTCGGTGAACTGCGCGCCAACGACGAGTGGCTGCGCCTCACCGGCCGGGCCCGGGTCCTGCCGTGGAATCCGGAAGCCCCGGACAGCGCCCGGTCCCACACCCGGTTCTTCACCTCGGTGGCCGAGGCACTGGAGGCGGCTGTGAACTGAGTGCGCGGAGTGAGCGGCGGAGTGAGTGCGCTCACACCCGGCGCTGATCAAGGCACTCACACGTGTCGGTGTTGGGCCGAACGGGTGGTGGGGGTCAGAATTGGCTGATGCAGATAGAAAGCCCAGCCGAGGTGGTCCGGTGAGCAGGTACGACGAGTACGACGTCACCGACGAGCAGTGGGAGGGGCTCGCCCAGGTGGTGCCGCTGCGGGGGCGCAACGAATGGCCCTCGCGAGTCGATCACGAGACGATCCCCAACGAGTACGCGGCCGAGCAGCGCCGTTTCGTGGTCCTGCGTGTCCAGGTCTTCGCGGACGCCCGTGAAGTCGCCGAGTACCTCGTCGGGCAGGTGCCGGTGCTGCTCGACCTGACCGGGGCGGAGACCGAAGTGGCCAAGCGCATCCTGGACTTCAGCAGCGGCGTGGTCTTCGGCCTGGGCAGCGGGATGCACCGGGTCGACAAGAACGTCTTCCTGCTGGCCCCCGCCGGCATGGAGGTGGAGGGGATCGCGGCGGCCGCAGTCCCCCGATCGTAGGAAGGTCATGCAGACGGAACGGTTCGCCAACGTGACGCGTGCGTACGGTCCGGACCATGGACGCAACCTACGCACGCCCCACGGTCACCGAACTGCGGCTCTCGGCTTTCAAGTCGCACCGCGGCGCCGCCTTTCCGCTCGCCCCGCTGACCCTGTTCACCGGGGCGAGCGGGAGCGGTAAGACGAGCGCGCTCCAGGTGTACGAGGCGCTGGCGCGGCTCGGCGCTGGGGACGAGCTCGGTGAGGTCTTCGAGGACCCGGGCAGCTGTGTCCCGGAGTGGGCAGGCGCGGACGCGCAGGGGCGGCGGGGTTTCCGGATCGGCTGCACCGTCGACGGCCCGGCCGGCCCCGTACACCTCGATCTGGCGGTGCAGGCCGAGCCCGAACTGCGCGTGGTGGGTGAACGGCTCACCGCAGGCGGCCAGTTGCTGCTCTCCACGGCGCTGCGTGATCCGGCGCGCAGGACCGTGCAGGCCGCCTGGCACACGGCGGGCGCGGTCCCCGTGACCCGGGCGCCGCTGCCCGACGACCGGATGGGGACCGCGCTGCTCCCGCTGCGGGTGGCGGGCAAGACGGAAGGACAGCTGAAGGTGCTGGCCGCTGCCGAGCAGGTGGTGGTGGCACTGCGCTCGGTCTTCGCCTGCGACCCCCAGCCACACCGGATGCGCCGTCCGGTGGCCGCCGGTGCGGGGCTGTTGCGGCGGGGGTGCGACAACCTGGCCTCGGTGCTGTACCGCACCCAGTCCGAGTGCGCGAACCGGCACCGGCAGCTGGTCGCGGCGGCACGTGCGGGGTGCACGGGGCCGGTGGCGGGGCTCGCGGCGGAGGAGTTGACGGACGGGCGGGTACGGGCGGTGCTCGGCCGGGGCAGCGGTGCGGGCACCCCGGTGGAGCGGCTGGGCGAGGGTGAGTTGCGCTATCTCGCGCTCGCCCTTGTGCTGCTGACCGGGCCCGGCGTACTCGCGGTGGATCCCGCGGGCGAGGTGCCGCCCGCGATGCAGTCTCTGACGGTGCTGGCCGACGGGTTCGACCGCTCCCTCGATCCACGGCAGGCGCGTGAGCTCACCGCTCTAGCCGCGGCGATCTGCGCCCAGGGCCACATCAGGGTGGTGGGCACGGCGTCGGACTCTCGGTGGGCCGGTGAGCTGGCGGGTGTCTCGGTGGTAGACCTGGGCGCGTGACAGAACTGGACGTAGCGCAATTGCAGCGCCGGCTGGCCGAGTTCGCCGCCGCGCGGGACTGGCAGCCCTACCACACACCGAAGAACCTGGCCGCGGCACTGAGCGTGGAGGCGTCCGAACTGGTCGAGATCTTTCAGTGGCTGACGCCCGAGGAGTCGGCGCGGGTGATGGACGATCCCGGGTCGGCGCACCGGGTGGCGGACGAGGTCGCCGACGTCTTCGCCTATCTGCTGCAGTTCTGCGAGGTGCTGGAGATCGACGTTCTTTCGGCACTTTCAGACAAAATTGACCGAAATGAGTCACGTTTTCCGGCGAAGCGCACCATGGATCGTCACTCTCCGGAGTGAGTGAGTTATCAACAATGCGTCTTGCGTCCACAGATTTCCGAATTCCTCTGGCTTTATGGTCCAGCTGCCCTCACTCTGGGTAATGAAAGGGGAGACGGTAAGTCATACGAACGGGGACAGGGATGGACGGGGTGCGGCTCATCGCAATCAGCCGGGACGCTCTGGCACGGAGCCTTCCGGAACGGGACACCATGGTGGAGGCGTGGCAGGCGCAGGCGCTCTCCGGCGCCGTGGGCGGGCATCTGGCGCTGCGTGGTCCGCAGGAGTTGCGGGCCGAAGCGCGGGCGCTCAGTGAATCGGGCGGCCGGGGCTGCGGGGCGCTCGAAGTGCCGACGGTGCGCGGCGGACTGATACGGGCCGCGCAGCTGACCGAAGTATGCGACGTGCGGGAGGTGTTGACGGCGCTCGGGGTGCTGCTCGGCGAGGTGGGCATCGCCCTGGTCGGTGTCGCCTGCGGGACCGACGACGAGTCCGTCTACTGGCAGTGCATCGAGGCCATGGACGCGGCGGACGAGTCGGGTGACCGGGTGCGCGGAATGCTGCGGAAGCTGGAGGAGCGGGACGCGGAGAGGTCCCCGAGGTAGAGCCGGAGGAATCGCCGGACACCCGCGGGGCGGGCACTGCGGGAGACCTCGGGGGACGGTCGAAGGTGCAGGATGGATGCATGGATCTTCGAATCTTCACCGAGCCCCAGCAAGGGGCCGACTATGACACTCTGCTGACCGTCGCCAAGGCAACCGAGGACCTCGGCTTCGACGCCTTCTACCGCTCGGACCACTATCTGCGGATGGGATCGGGGGACGGCCTCCCCGGCCCCACCGACGCCTGGATCACGCTGGCCGGCCTCGCCCGTGAGACCCGTCGGATCCGGCTCGGGACGCTGATGACGGCGGGCACGTTCCGGCTGCCCGGTGTCCTCGCCATCCAGGTGGCGCAGGTGGACCAGATGTCCGGAGGCCGCGTCGAACTGGGCCTGGGTGCGGGCTGGTTCGAGGAGGAGCACCGGGCCTACGGGATTCCGTTCCCCAGGGAGAAGTTCGGCCGCCTGGAGGAGCAGCTGGCCATCATCACCGGGCTCTGGGAGACCAGGACCGGTGAGACCTTCAGCTACGACGGCACCTACTACCAGCTCACGGACTCGCCCGCGCTGCCCAAGCCCGCCCAGGCGAAGGTGCCCGTGCTGATCGGCGGGCACGGGGCGACCCGTACACCGCGGCTGGCCGCGCGGTACGCCGATGAGTTCAATATCCCGTTCGCCTCGATCGAGGACAGCGAGCGCCAGTTCGGGCGGGTCAGGGCAGCCGCCAAGGCGGCCGGCCGGGCGGACGACCTGGTGTACTCCAACGCGCTGGTCGTCTGTGTCGGCAAGGACGACGCCGAGGTGGCGCGCCGGGCGGAGGCCATCGGGCGTGACACGGCGGACGTGAAGGCGAACGGGCTCGGCGGCTCGCCCGCCGAGGTCGTCGACAAGATCGGCCGCTATGAGGCCATCGGGGCGTCGCGCATCTACCTCCAGGTGCTCGACCTCCACGATCTGGACCACCTGGAGCTGATCTCCTCGCAGGTCCTCTCCCAGCTGACTTAGGAGCCAGGGTGCGCCCCGTCCGTACACTCGCCGCCGCGCTGGCCGAGTCCACCGTCGTCCTCGACGGCGGCCTGTCCAACCAGCTGGAGGCGCAGGGCTGTGATCTCTCCGACGCGCTCTGGTCGGCCCGGCTGCTCGCCGACGATCCCCAGCAGATCGTGGCGGCGCACACGGCGTATGTACGGGCGGGCGCCCAGGTGCTCATCACCGCGAGCTACCAGGCCACGTTCGAGGGCTTCGCGCGGCGCGGAGCCGGCCGGGCCGAGGCCGCCGGGCTGCTGGCCCGCAGTGTGCGGCTGGCCCGGGAGGCCGCCGGGACGGTGGACCACGAGGTCTGGGTCGCCGCCTCCGTCGGCCCCTACGGTGCGATGCTCGCCGACGGCAGTGAGTACCGCGGGCGGTACGGGCTCACCGTCAGGGAGCTGGAGCGCTTCCACCGGCCGCGGATCGAGGCGCTGGCCGCGGCTGACCCCGATGTGCTCGCGCTGGAGACGGTGCCGGACACCGACGAGGCCGAGGCACTGCTGCGGGCGGCCGCCGGATGCGGCAAGCCGGTCTGGCTCTCGTACAGCGTCACGGGGGAGCGGACCCGGGCCGGGCAGCCGCTGGCCGAGGCCTTCGCGCTCGCGGCGGACCGGGACCAGGTCGTCGCCGTGGGCGTGAACTGCTGTGCGTCCGGGGACGTGGACCGGGCCGTGGAGCTCGCGTCGTCGGCCACCGGCAAGCCCGTCGTGGTCTATCCGAACAGCGGCGAGGAATGGGACGCGGAGCGCCGCGGCTGGCGTGGCCGCTCCACCTTCGCGGCCGCGAAGGTGGAAGGCTGGGAGGAGGCCGGAGCCAGACTGGTCGGCGGCTGCTGCCGGGTCGGCCCGGAGGAGATCGCGGACCTCGCGCGGCTCCGTAATCCGCCCCGAAGACCATGAAAACCTCTGGTCGGGCCCGGCCGACCGGGTGATACTCGGACCCGTGTTCCTGACGATCAGCACCACCGGCACCCCAGAGCGCCCCGCCACCGACCTCGGCTTCCTGCTGCACAAGCATCCCGACAAGGCGCAGGCGTTCTCCACCTCGCACGGCACGGCGCACGTCCTCTATCCGGAGGCCACCGCCGAGCGCTGCACGGCCGCGCTGCTGCTGGAGGTGGATCCGGTGGCGCTGGTGCGGCGCGGCAAGGGCAAAGGGCGCGGCGGCGCACCCGACGCGGCGCTCGCCCAGTACGTCAACGACCGGCCGTACGCCGCCTCCTCGCTGCTGTCCGTCGCCATGACCACCGTCTTCAAGAGCGCTCTGCGCGGCGTGTGCACCGCACTCCCGGAGCGGGCCGAGACCCCGATGCCGCTGCGGATCGAGGTGCCCGCGCTGCCCGTCGGCGGGGGCCCGGGCCTGGTGCACAGGCTGTTCGCCCCGCTCGGCTGGGAGCGGGTGAAGGCCGAGCCGGTCGCGCTGGACGAGAAGTTCCCGGAGTGGGGCGAATCGCGGTACGTGCGTCTGGTGCTCGAAGGCGAGCTGCGGCTCGCCGACGCGCTGCGGCAGCTCTATGTGCTGCTGCCCGTCCTCGATGACGCCAAGCACTACTGGGTGGCACCCGACGAGGTCGGCAAGCTGCTGCGCGCCGGCGAGGGGTGGCTG
Organism: Streptomyces sp. NBC_01197; assembly: GCF_036010505.1. Classification (NCBI taxonomy): domain Bacteria; kingdom Bacillati; phylum Actinomycetota; class Actinomycetes; order Kitasatosporales; family Streptomycetaceae; genus Streptomyces; species Streptomyces sp. NBC_01197. The sequence continues at coordinate 1,479,297 of NZ_CP108569.1, read as the reverse complement.
GCCGGGCATCCCGAGCAGAAACTGATCACCAGCCGCTACCTGTCGCGGCGCTGGGGACTGGCCCGGCAGGCGATGGAGGCCCTGGAGCTGGTGCGGCTGGCGGAGGCCGACGACACCGAGGTCGAGTCGATCGACAACGCGGTCGACGAGACCACGGACACCGAGGAGAAGCCGGTACCGCTGGCGGCGCGGCGCCGGGCGGCGATCCTGGACGCGCTGCGCACGGCAGGCGCGGGCCGGGTGCTCGACCTGGGCTGCGGCCAGGGCCAGTTGGTGCAGGAGCTGCTGAAGGACACCCGCTTCACCGAGGTCGTCGGCATGGATGTGTCGATGCGCGCGCTGAACATCGCGGCCCGCAGGCTGCGTCTGGACCAGCTCGGCGAGCGCCGTGCGGCCCGGGTGAAGCTCATCCAGGGCTCTCTCACGTACACCGACAAGCGGCTCAGGCGGTACGACGCCGCGGTGCTGAGCGAGGTCATCGAGCATGTCGACCCCGAGCGGCTGCCCGCGCTGGAGTACGCGGTATTCGGCGCCGCGCGGCCGCAGACCGTCCTGGTGACCACGCCGAACGCCGAGTACAACGTCCGCTGGGAGACCCTGCCCGCCGGGCAGGTGCGCCACGGGGACCACCGTTTCGAGTGGACCCGCGAGGAGTTCCGGGTCTGGGCCGGAAAAGTGGCCGAACGGCATGGGTACGGCGTGGAGTTCAGGGCCGTGGGGCCCGACGACCCGGAGGTGGGTCCGCCGACCCAGCTCGCTGTGTTCACCATGATCCCGAAGTCCGCCACAGCGCCGAAGGAGGCGGAAGCAGCATGAGCAGCACCGGAGACACCAGCAGCACCGCAAGTCCCGGCCCGCGCGTCCTCCCGGTGACCGATCTCTCCCTCGTGGTCCTCATCGGGGCCACCGGTTCGGGCAAGTCCACCTTCGCGCACCGGCACTTCAAGCCCACCGAGATCATCTCGTCGGACTTCTGCCGCGGCCTGGTGGCCGACGACGAGAACGACCAGAGCGCCAGCGGCGACGCCTTCGACGTCCTCCACTACATCGCGGGGAAGCGGCTGGCCGCCGGACGGCTGACCGTAGTGGACGCGACGAACGTGCAGCCCGAGAGCCGCAGGCAGCTGGTGCGGCTGGCGCGCGAGCACGACGTACTGCCCATCGCGATCGTGCTCGACCTGCCCGAGGAGGTGTGCGCCGAGCGCAACGCCGTACGTCCCGGCCGGGCCGGGATGCCCCGCCACGTCATCCAGCGGCACCGCCGCGAACTGCGCCGCTCGCTGCGCGGCCTGGAGCGGGAGGGCTTCCGCAAGGTGCACATCCTGCGCAGCGCGGCGGAGGCCGAGGGGGCCGAAGTCGTCCTGGAGAAGCGGTACAACGACCTCACCCACCTCACCGGCCCCTTCGACATCATCGGTGACGTTCACGGCTGCAGCTCCGAGCTGGACACCCTGCTCACCCGGCTCGGCTACACCGACGGTGCGCACCCCGAAGGCCGTACCGCCGTCTTCGTCGGCGACCTGGTGGACCGCGGCCCGGACAGCCCGGGTGTGCTGCGCCGGGTCATGTCGATGGTCGCCGCGGGCAACGCGCTCTGTGTGCCCGGGAACCATGAGAACAAGCTCGGCCGTTACCTCAGGGGACGGAAGGTCCAGCACAGTCACGGACTCGCCGAGACCATCGAGCAGCTGGAGAAGGAGGACACGCGGGACCCGGAATTCCGCGAGCAGGTGCGGGAGTTCGTCGACGGGCTCGTCAGCCACTACGTCCTGGACGGCGGACGGCTCGTCGTCTGCCATGCCGGGCTGCCCGAGAAGTACCACGGCCGCACCTCCGGCCGGGTCCGCTCCCACGCGCTGTACGGGGACACGACGGGCGAGACCGACGAGTTCGGCCTGCCCGTGCGCTACCCGTGGGCCGAGGACTACCGCGGCCGCGCCGCCGTCGTCTACGGACACACCCCCGTACCGAACACCAGCTGGATCAACAACACCCTCTGCCTGGACACCGGCGCGGTCTTCGGCGGGCGGATGACGGCGCTGCGCTGGCCCGAGCGCGAACTGGTCGACGTCCCAGCGGAGCAGGTCTGGTACGAGCCGGTCCGCCCGCTCACCACCGAGGCGCCGGGCGGCCACGACGGCCGCCCGCTCGACCTCGCCGACGTCAGCGGCCGGCGCGTCGTGGAGACCCGGCACACCGGCCGGGTCGCGGTCCGCGAGGAGAACGCGGCGGCTGCGCTGGAGGTCATGACCCGTTTCGCGGTCGACCCGCAGCTGCTCGCCTACCTTCCGCCGACCATGTCCCCCACGGGCACCTCGCATCTGGACGGCTATCTGGAACACCCCGCCGAGGCCTTCGCCCAGTACCGGGCGGACGGTGTCGCGAAGGTCGTGTGCGAGGAGAAGCACATGGGCTCGCGGGCGGTCGCCCTCGTCTGCCGGGACGCCGAAGCCGCGCGTGAGCGCTTCGGGGTGTCCGGGCCGACCGGTTCGCTGCACACCAGGACCGGCCGCCCCTTCTTCGACGACCCCGCAGTCACCGAGGAGATACTCGGACGGCTGCGCACGGCCGTCACCGACGCCGGACTCTGGGACGAACTGGCCACCGGCTGGCTGCTGCTCGACGCGGAGCTGATGCCCTGGTCGCTCAAGGCGACCGGGCTGCTGCGCAGGCAGTACGCGGCGGTGGGCGCCGCCTCGCGCGCCGTGTTCCCCGGCGTCGTCGGGGCCCTGGAAGCAGCCGCCGCCCGGGGCGTGGAGGTCGGCGCGCTGCTCGCCGGGCAGCGCGCGAGGGCTGATGACGCGGTCGCCTTCACCGAGGCGTACCGCCGGTACTGCTGGACGACGGACGGCCTGGACGGCGTACGGCTCGCACCGTTCCAGCTGCTCGCGGCCGAGGGCCGGTCCCTCGCAGCCGTACCCCACGACGAGCAGCTGGCCTGGCTCGACCGGCTGGTCGAGCACGACCAGAGCGGCCTCCTGCGGACCACTCGCCGGCTGGTCGTCGACACGGGCGACAAGGAGTCCGTGCGCTCCGGCACCGACTGGTGGCTGGAGATGACCGGACGCGGCGGCGAGGGCATGGTCGTCAAGCCGCTCCAGGCGCTGGTACGCGACGGGAAGCGGCGGCTCGTCCAGCCGGGCATCAAGGTGCGCGGCCGCGAGTACCTGCGGATCATCTACGGCCCCGAGTACACCCGCCCGGACAACCTGGCCAGGCTCCGTCAGCGCTTCCTCGGCCACAAGCGCTCCCTCGCCCTGCGCGAGTACGCCCTCGGTCTGGAGGCGCTGGACCGGCTCGCCGACGGCGAACCGCTGTGGCGGGTCCACGAGGCGGTCTTCGCCGTGCTGGCCCTGGAGTCGGAGCCGGTCGACCCGAGGCTCTGAGCGGGCGCTCCCCTCCGGGGGGCGGCCGGACACGCCTCCGCTCATCCCCTCACCTACAGGGGTGAGCGGGGCGGACCGGGGACAGGATGGGGGGATGGGATTCCATGTCGATTCCGAGACGGGGCCGCTGCGCCGCGTCATCCTTCACCGGCCGGGTCTGGAACTGAAGCGGCTCACCCCCAGCAACAAGGACGCGCTGCTCTTCGACGACGTGCTGTGGGTGCGCCGGGCCCGCCAGGAGCACGACGGCTTCGCCAACGTCCTGCGCGGGCGGGGCGTGGAGGTGCATCTCTTCGACGACCTGCTCCGGGAGTCGCTTGAGGTGCCCGAGGCCCGCGCGCTCATCCTGGACCGGGTCTTCGACGAGAAGGAGTACGGCCCGCTCGCCACCCACCATCTGCGGACGGTCTTCGACGACCTGTCCGTCGGTGACCTGGCGGAGGTGCTGGTCGGCGGAATGACCAAACGGGAGTTCCTGGAGCGGTACCGGGAGCCGGTCTCGGTCCGCTTCCATGTGATGGATCTGGACGACTTCCTGCTCGATCCGCTGCCGAACCATCTGTTCACCCGCGACACCTCGGCCTGGATCTACGACGGTGTCTCCATCAACGCGATGCGCTGGCCGGCCAGACAGCGCGAGACCGTCCACTTCGAGGCGATCTACCGCCACCACCCGCTCTTCACCGGCTCGGGCGCCTTCCACCACTGGTCGCAGGGGCAGGTCGACTACCCGTCCACGATCGAGGGCGGCGACGTCCTGGTCATCGGCAACGGCGCCGTCCTGATCGGGATGAGCGAGCGGACCACGCCGCAGGCGGTGGAGATGCTGGCCCGCGGACTCTTCGCGGCCGGCTCCGCGCGCACCATCGTGGCGCTCGACATGCCGAAGCGGCGGGCGTTCATGCATCTGGACACCGTGATGACGATGGTCGACGGAGACACCTTCACCCAGTACGCGGGTCTCGGGATGCTCCGCTCGTACACCATCGAACCGGGCGACGGCGACCGGGAGTTGAAGGTCACCGACCACCCGCCGGAGCAGATGCACCACGCCATCGCCGGGGCGCTGGGGCTGAGCGGTATCCGGGTGCTGACCGCGACCCAGGACGTGCACTCGGCGGAGCGAGAGCAGTGGGACGACGGCTGCAACGTCCTCGCCGTCGAGCCGGGTGTGGTCGTGGCGTACGAGCGGAACTTCACCACCAACACGCATCTGCGCAAGGAGGGCATCGAAGTCATCGAGATTCCCGGCAGCGAACTGGGCCGGGGCAGGGGAGGGCCGCGGTGCATGAGCTGCCCGGTCCAGCGGGATGCCGTATGAGCGGATGCCGTATAGTGATGCGCTCAACCGCATAGAATTCCAACCTCTCCCCCTGCCTATCCATTCGCGCCCCAAGGAGCAGCCACCATGGCGATAGACCTCGCAGGCCGCCACTTCCTCAAGGAGCTCGACTTCACCGCGGAGGAGTTCTGCGCCCTGGTCGAGCTGGCCGCCGAGCTCAAGGCGGCCAAGAAGTCGGGCACCGAAGTGCAGCGGCTGCGTGGCCGGAACATCGCCCTGATCTTCGAGAAGACCTCGACCAGGACGCGCTGCGCCTTCGAGGTGGCCGCGGCCGACCAGGGGGCGTCGACGACGTACCTCGACCCCTCGGGCTCCCAGATCGGGCACAAGGAGTCCTTCAAGGACACCGCCCGCGTGCTCGGCCGGATGTTCGACGCCATCGAGTACCGCGGTGACAGCCAGCCGCAGGTCGAGGAGCTCGCCGAGCACGCCGGGGTCCCCGTCTACAACGGACTCACCGACGACTGGCACCCCACCCAGATGCTGGCCGACGTGCTCACCATGACCGAGCACACCGACAAGCCGCTGGAGCAGATCGTCTTCGCCTATCTCGGCGACGCCCGCTTCAACATGGGCAACTCCTATCTGGTCACCGGTGCGCTGCTCGGGCTCGACGTGCGGATCGCCGCGCCCCGCGCCTACTGGCCCGCCGATGACGTCGTCGCGCAGGCGCGGAAGCTGGCCGAGTTGAGCGGCGGGACCGTCACCCTCACTGAGGACATCACCGAGGCCGTGCAGGGCTGCGACTTCGTCGTCACCGATGTCTGGGTGTCGATGGGGGAGCCGAAGGAGGTCTGGGCCGAGCGCATCAACGCGCTCGCGCCGTACGCCGTGACGATGGACGTGCTGCGCGCCACCGGCAACCCGCGGGTGAAGTTCCTGCACTGTCTGCCCGCCTTCCACGACCTGGGCACCCGGGTCGGGCGCGAGATCCACGAGCAGTTCGGACTGAGCGAGCTGGAGGTCACCGACGAGGTCTTCGAGTCGGAGCACTCGGTCGTCTTCGACGAGGCGGAGAACCGGATGCACACGATCAAGGCCGTCCTGGTCGCCACCCTGGCGGGCGAGGGACAGGGCGACGGGCAGGGCAAGGGGTAGGGCGGGGCACGCGGCATAGTCATGCGCCCGATTGGGTGAATATGCGATAAGGCGGCTACTATGTCGTCCATTGGTGGGGTTCGGGCTCGCACGCTCGAACCCCACTTCGCTGTGTGTGCCGCTGTGCGCGCCGCTCCGCGCACGTCCGGAAAGAGACCCCGCCCCCATGCGTTCCCCCCACCCCGCAGAACCGCGTTCGCCCCGGCTGTCCCGTTCGCCGGGGCTGCGCCTCAAGTCCCCCGAACTCCTGATCGCCGAATCCGGCGCGGATCTGGAGGGGCACGGCCTCCGCCGCACCATGGGGCTCTTCCAGCTGGTGTGCTTCGGCGTCGGGGCCATCGTCGGGACCGGAATCTTCGTCGGTCTCTCCGACACCGTGGCCAAGTCGGGTCCCGCGGTCATCGTCTCGTTCGTGCTCGCCGCGGTCACCTGTGTCTTCACGGCGTTCTCCTTCGCCGAGCTGGGCGGCGCGGTCCCGGTGTCGGGCAGCTCGTACTCCTTCGCGTACGCCACACTCGGCGAGCGCACCGCCTTCCTGGTCGGCTGGTGCCTGTTCCTGGAGTACGGCATCTCGGTGAGCGCGGTCGCCGTCGGCTGGAGCCAGTACCTCAACGAGCTGCTGGACAGCCTCACCGGACGGCAGCTGCCCGCCGCGCTCTCCAGCGGTCCGGGCGACGGCGGAGTGATCAACCTGCCCGCCGTCGTGGTGATCGGACTCGCCGCCGTGCTGCTGGTGCGCGGCGTCCGGGAGAGCGCCCGCGCCACGGCCGCGATGGCCGTACTGAAGATCGGCATCCTGCTGGTCTTCTGCGCCATCGCCTTCACCGCGTTCCGGGACGGCCACCTGGTGCCGTTCGCGCCCGGCGGTGCCGGCGGCATCACCTCCGGCGCCTCGATCGCGTTCTTCTCGTACATCGGCTTCGACGCGATCACCACGGCCGGCGAGGAGGTCAGGAACCCGCGGCGCAACATCCCGCTCGCGATCATGATCTGTATCGGCATCGTCACCGTGCTCTACTGCGCGGTCGCCGTGGCGGCCATCGGCGCGTTCGGGGCGCCCGCCGTCGCCGACCGGCCCGCCGCGCTCTCCCTGATCGTCAACCAGGTCACCGGCTCATCGGTCGGCGGCGGTGTCATCGCGTTCGGTGCGGTCGTCGCCATCGCGTCGGTGGTGCTCGCCGTGATGTACGGGCAGACCCGCATCCTGATGGCGATGTCCCGCGACGGGCTGGTTCCCGCGGTCTTCGAGAGGGTCTCCCCGAAGACCTCGACGCCGGTCTCCAACACCTGGATCGTGGCGACCGTCGTCGCCGTTCCCGCCGCGTTCGCCTCGCTCGACGTCGTGGTGAATCTGACGACCATCGGGGCGCTGGCCACGATGGTGACCGTGAACGTCGCGGTGATCGCGCTGCGCCGCAGCCACCCGAAGCTCCCGCGGACCTTCCGGGTGCCGCTGTTCCCCGTCAGCCCCGTCCTGGGGGTCGGGTTCTGCGTGTATCTGATGTACGGGACCGGCTGGCGGACCTGGCTCCAGTTCGCGGGCTTCCTGCTGGCCGGGGCGGTCGTCTACGCCGCCTACGGACGCCGCCGCTCCCGGCTCGGAGCGCGGCAGCTCAGTCCGCAGGACCCGCCGGCAGTGTGAACCAGACGGCCTTGCCGTGCTCGGTCGGGCGGTGGCCGTAGGACGAGCTGAGCGTCCGGATGAGCAGCAGGCCGCGGCCGTGCTCCTGCAAGGGGTCGGGCGGTCCCGACGGCGGCGTCCGGGTCAGATCGCCGGGCGGGACCGGGTCACGGTCGTGCACCTCGACCTGGCAGCCGGTGTGCAGGACCTCCACGACCAGCTCTATGGGGTCGCTGCCGAGCGTGTGCTCCACGGCGTTGGCGACCAGCTCGGATGTGAGGAGCTCGGCCGTGTCGGAGTCCGCGGCGTCCTCGCCCTCCAGGTCGGCGAGCACCGTACGGATCAGCGCACGCGCTATCGGCACCGCGGCCACGGTGTGCGGCAGCGCGATGCGCCACGAGGCGGGGCGCGAGGTGTCCGGCACGGCTGGAGTTCCGTTCGGTGTGGAGGGGGTTGTCCTGATTTAAACGATACGGAGCGGGAGGCGGCGCGAGTAGGGGCAGCGGCCGGGAGGAAATGGGACCTGTGCCACATTCTGGCGGGACTTCCGGCGGGAGGCTCTGTCATCTTCTTTATCGCGTACTCGTGACGGTAGTCACAGGGGAGTGATAATTTGAAGGGGCACGCCGCTCTTTCACCGGGTCTCCGGCCGGCCTTCGGACGAGTCCCCCGACCGAAGGAGGCCGCACACCATGAGCCCCTTTTCCGGCTCAGCGGACCCCGTGGAGCACTGGGACCACCTCCGCGTGACCAGGCAGGACGGGGTCGCGACCGTCACCTTCGCGCGCCCGGGAAAGCTCAACGCCCTCACCTTCGGCGCCTACGCGGATCTGCGGGACCTGCTCGCGGAGCTGTCCCGCGAGCGGTCGGTACGCGCGCTCGTCCTCGCCGGTGAGGGGCGCGGATTCTGCTCGGGCGGCGACGTCGAGGAGATCATCGGCGCCACCCTGGCCCTGGACACCGCCCAGCTCCTCGACTTCAACCGGATGACCGGACAGGTCGTCCGGGCGCTGCGCGAGTGCCCCTTCCCGGTGATCGCCGCCGTGCACGGGGTCGCCGCGGGGGCGGGCGCGGTCCTCGCGCTGGCCGCCGACTTCCGGGTCGCCGACCCGACCGCCCGCTTCGCGTTCCTCTTCACCCGGGTGGGGCTGTCCGGCGGCGACATGGGCGCCGCCTATCTGCTGCCACGCGTCGTCGGACTCGGGCACGCGACCCGGCTGCTGATGATGGGGGAGCCCGTCCTGGCGCCCGAGGCCGAGCGGATCGGCCTGATCAGCGAGCTGGCCGACGAGGGCCGGGCGGACGAGCGGGCGGCCGCGCTGGCCCGCCGCCTCGCCGAGGGCCCGGCGCTCGCGTACGCGCAGACCAAGGCGCTGCTCACCGCGGAACTCGACATGCCGCTCGCCGCAGCCGTCGAACTGGACGCCACCACGCAGGCGCTGCTGATGAACGGCGAGGACTACGCCGAGTTCCACGCCGCCTTCACCGAGAAGCGGCCCCCCAAGTGGCAGGGCAGGTAGCCGTGGCGGCCGGTACAGGGCAGCGCGCCGGCGCCGCCCTGCGGGTCGCGGTCGTCGGCGGCGGACCCGGCGGGCTCTACGCCGCCGCCCTCCTCAAGCGGCTCGATCCCGCCCGGTCCGTCACCGTCTGGGAGCGCAACGCCCCCGACGACACCTTCGGCTTCGGCGTCGTACTCTCCGACGAGACCCTCGGCGGCATCGAGCAGGCGGACCCGGCCGTACACCGCGCCCTCCAGGACGAGTTCGTACGGTGGGACGACATCGACATCGTCCACCGCGGCACCACCCTGACCTCGGGCGGTCACGGCTTCGCGGCGCTCGGCAGGCGCCGCCTCCTGGAGATCCTGCACGAGCGCTGCCGCGCGCTGGGCGTACGGATCCGCTTCCGCACCGAGGCACCACCCCCCGCCGAACTGGCTGCGACCCACGACCTGGTGGTCGCGGCCGACGGGGTGCACAGCGCCACCCGCCGGGCCTACGCCGACGTCTTCGCCCCCCGTGTCACAACCCACCGCTGCCGCTACATCTGGCTCTCCGCGCCCTTCGCCTTCGACGCCTTCCGCTTCGAGATCGCCGAGACCGAGCACGGCGTGATGCAGCTGCACGGCTACCCGTACGGGCCCAATGCCTCCACCGTCATCGTCGAGATGCGCGAGGAGGTCTGGCAGGCCGCGGGCCTCGACCGCTGCGACGAGCGGGAGTCCACCGAGCGGTGCGCCCGGATCTTCGCCGACGCGCTCGGCGGCCGGCCGCTCACCGGGAACAACTCCAGCTGGACCGCGTTCCGCACCGTCGTCAACGACCGCTGGTCGCACGGGAACACGGTGCTGCTCGGCGACGCCGCGCACACCGCGCACTTCTCCATCGGCTCCGGCACGAAGCTCGCCGTCGAGGACGCGCTCGCGCTGGCGGCGAACATCGAGGAGCAGCCCGACCTGCCGTCCGCGCTCGCCGCGTACGAGAGCGAGCGCCGCCCCGTCGTCGCCTCCACCCAGCGGGCGGCCGGGGCCAGCCTGGAGTGGTTCGAGCAGCTGGACATGTATCTGGGCCAGCCGCCAAGGGAGTTCGCCTTCAACCTGCTCACCCGCAGCCGCCGGGTCACGCACGGCAATCTGCGGCTGCGCGACCGCGCCTTCACGGACACGGTGGAGCGCGACTTCGGCTGCCGGGACGGCACCCCGCCGATGTTCACCCCGCTGCGGCTGCGCGGTCTCGAACTGCGCAACCGCGTCGTCGTCTCGCCCATGGACATGTACTCGGCGTACGACGGTGTCCCCGGCGACCTCCACCTCGTCCACCTGGGCGCCCGCGCCCTCGGCGGCGCCGGTCTGGTGATGACCGAGATGGTGTGCGTGAGCCCCGAGGGCCGCATCACACCCGGCTGCACCGGCCTCTATACCGGTGAACAGGCGGCGGCCTGGCGCCGCGTCACTTCCTTCGTGCACGAGCAGTCGCCCGGCACCGCCATCGGGGTCCAGCTCGGGCACTCCGGCCGCAAGGGATCCACCCGCCTCATGTGGGACGGCATGGACGAGCCACTCCCGGACGGCAACTGGCCGCTGTCCGCCGCGTCCCCGCTTCCGTACCGGCCGGGCGTCAGCCAGGTCCCGTCGGAACTGGACGCGGCCGGACTCACCGCGGTGCGCGACCAGTTCACCTTGGCGGCCCGCCGCGCCGTGCGGGCAGGCTTCGACCTGCTCGAACTGCACTGCGCGCACGGCTATCTGCTCTCCGGCTTCCTCTCCCCGCTCACCAATCTCCGCACCGACGGCTACGGGCGCTCCCTCCGCAGCCGCCTGCGCTTTCCCCTGGAGGTCTTCGACGCGGTACGGGCCGTCTGGCCCGAAGACCGGCCGATGACGGTCCGTATCTCGGCCGCCGACTGGGCACCCGGCGGCACGACACCCGACGAGGCGGTCGCGATCGCCGGCGCATTCGCCGCCCACGGGGCCGACGCGATCGACGTCTCGACGGGGCAGGTCGTGCCCGGCGAGAAGCCCGCGTTCGGCCGCTCGTACCAGACCCCGTTCGCCGACCGTATCCGCAACGAACTGGGCATACCGGTGGTCGCGGTGGGCGCGATCTCCTCCTGGGACGACGTCAACTCGCTGCTGCTCGCGGGCCGCACGGACCTCTGCGCGCTGGCCCGCCCGCATCTTTACGACCCGCACTGGACCCTGCACGCGGCGGCGGAGCAGGGGTACGAGGGCCCGGCCGCGCCGTGGCCCCTCCCGTACCGGGCGGGCAGCCGCGCCCCCAGGACCGGCAGGGCCGACGCCCCGAAGCCGAGGCTCACACTCAAGTGACGGCTGCGCCGACTGTCCTGGTGACGACGGCCCGGTCGGCCACCGGCCGGTACCCGATGCGCCGGTACACGCCGTTGCTGGTCGGATTGGCAATGTCGGTGAAGAGCAGCACATCGGCCACGCCTGCGTCCAGCGCCCCCCGGCTGATGTGCGCGGTGACTGCCGCCGCGTAGCCGCGACCGCGCAGGCCGGGCGGGGTGTACACCGGGGCGATGCGGACAGTGCCCGCAGTGGGACGGGTCACCCCCGCCATGGAGACCGGGACGCCCCGGTGCTCCCAGAGAGCCAGTCCGCCGTACGAGGTCCGGTCGTCGACGGAGCTCGCGACCCGGGCCAACGGCTGCCCCGTGTCGCGGCCGAAGGCGCGGTGCCACTCCGTCAGCAGCTCACGGTCGGCGGTCGTGGCGGTACGTGCCTGCCCGGCAGGGCAGGGTGATGGCGGGATCAACTCGGCCAGCCGGTAAAGGCGTTGCTCCTGTGTAGTGGTCCGGCCGGGCCACGACGCGGTGAGCGCGTCGGCCACGGACCGTTCGGCGTTGACAGCGGTCACCCGCCACTCGTCCAAGGCGTGCGCGAGCGATGGCGTGGCTTCGCCGGGGACCACCCCGACCTGCAGAGGGTGTGGCGGTGTCCACACGACGGCGCCGTCCACCGCGCCGGCCGGGGAGCGCCACCAGCCGTAAAGGGGCGCGCTGTCGCCGTAGAAGCGCGGACCGTGGCGCTTGAGCGCAGCCGTGATGGTCAGGAGGAGAGTGTTCCGGGCAGGGTGCGCGGCGGCGGCAGGCTCCGCGGTGGCGAGAAAGTCGTCCAGGTCCCGGGTGAAGGTCCATGTCATGCGGCACATGGTGCGGGACGGCGGGGCGCCAGGCACATGAGTTTCCGGGGGAGGGGCCGCGTCGTCGACCCGCTCACCCCAGCCGGAACCGCTGGAGCTTCCCCGTTCCGGTCCGCGGCAGCGCGTCCGCGAACACCACCACCCGGGGGCACTTGTGCGGGGCCAGCTCGGACTTCACGAACTCCCGCAGTGGCTCCGCCTCCCGCGCCGCGCCCTCGCGCAGCACCACATGCGCCACCACTACCTGCCCCCGGTCGGGGTCCGGGCGGCCCACCACCGCCGCCTCCAGGACGTCGGGATGGCGCAGCAGCGCGCCCTCGACCTCGGGGCCCGCGATGTTGTACCCGGCAGAAATGATCATGTCGTCGGCACGGGCCACATAGGTGAAGTAGCCGTCTCCGTCGCGCAGGTACGTGTCGCCGGTGAGGTTCCAGCCGTCCCGCACATACTCCGACTGGCGCTCGTCGGCCAGATAGCGGCAGCCCACCGGGCCGCGCACCGCGAGCAGGCCCGGCTCGCCGTCGGGCACCTGGCGGCCTGAGCGGTCCACCACCCGCGCCTGCCAGCCGGGCACCGGAACACCCGTCGTCCCGGGGCGCACCGCCTCGTCCGCGGCCGAGATGAAGATGTGCAGCAGCTCCGTCGCGCCGATGCCGTTGATGATGCGCAGCCCGGTCCGCTCGTGCCAGGCGTGCCAGGTGGCCGCGGGCAGATGCTCCCCTGCCGAGACACAGCGCCGCAGCGCCGAGAGGTCGTACGAGTCCAGCCCGTCCAGCATCGTGCGGTACGCGGTCGGCGCCGTGAACAGCACCGATACCCGGTGCCTGGCGAGCGCGGGCAGCAGCTGGCGCGGCCCGGACCGTTCGAGCAGGAGGGCCGAGGCGCCGGCGCGCAGCGGGAAGACCACAAGCCCGCCCAGGCCGAAGGTGAAACCGAGCGGCGGGCTGCCCGCGAAGACGTCGTCGGGGCGGGGCTTCAGCACGTACCGCGCGAAGGTGTCCGCGACGGCCAGCACATCGCGGTGAAAGTGCATACAGCCCTTCGGCCGCCCGGTGGTGCCGGAGGTGAAGGCGATCAGAGCCACATCGTCGGCGGAGGTCGCGACGGCCTCGTACCTGTCGGGTCTGGCGGCGGCCAGCCGCAGCAGATCCTGCGGCCCCTCGCCGCCGTACGTGGTGATCCGCAGCGCGGGGACCTCCGCCTTCACCAGGTCGTCGACGGCGCGGATGTCGCACAGCGCATGGCTGATCCGGGCGAGGGCGCACACCTCGGCCAGCTCCTGCGGGCGCTGGGTGGCCAGTACGGTCACGGCCACCGCGCCCGCCTTCATCACCGCGAGCCAGCAGGCGGCGAGATGCGGTGTGGTGGGGCCGCGCAGCAGCACCCGGTTGCCCGGCACGACCCCGAGATCCGATGTGAGGACATGGGCGATACGGCCGACCTCGGCCCGGAGTTCGCCGTACGTCCACAGCTCACCGGCGCCGGTACGGAAGGCGGGGCGGTCGGCGCCGAAGCGCTCCACGGTCCGGTCCAGCAGCTCCGCCCCGCAGTTGAGCCGGTCCGGATACGCCGGCCCGGGAAGTTCATCGAGGAGCAGCCGGGGCCACTGGTCGGCGGGCGGCAGCTGGTCGCGGGGAAAAGAGTCGACGTGCGCTGAGGTTTTCAGCTCCATCACAGGATCGCCCCCTTAGGCGGCATCGCATATGGAGCGTATCGTTTGCGTGACGACAGTCAACGGTTCACGATAGAGGGGATCGGGGATGACCGCATTCGCACTGGACCCGGACCAGCGGAAGTGGTGCGCCGAACTGCGCACCCTGGCCGCCGAACGGCTCGGTCCGATCGCCGCTGCCGGGGACCCCGGCCGCGTCAACCGTCCCCTGGTCGCGGCCCTCGGCGAACTGGGCCTGCTGAAACGGCTGTTCAGTGCGGGCGCGCTGGACCTGTGCCTGCTGCGCGAGTCACTGGCGTACGGCTGCACGGAGGCGGAGACCGCGCTCGCGCTCCAGGGGCTCGGGAGTTACCCGCTGGTCCAGGCAGGCACCGCGGACCAGCGCGAGCGGCTGCTGCCCGAGGTGATCGCGGGCCGGGCGGTCGCCGCCTTCGCGCTGAGCGAGCCCGGCGCCGGGTCGGATGCCGCCGCACTGGAGCTCAAGGCCGTACCGGACGGCGGCGGGTGGCGGCTGACCGGCGCGAAGTGCTGGATCTCCAACGCCCCCGACGCCGACTTCTACACCGTCTTCGCCCGTACGACCGACGGGGCCGGAGCCCGGGGGATCACCGCGTTCCTGGTGCCGGCCGACCGCCCGGGGCTGACGGGTTCACGGCTCGACATGCTCTCGCCGCACCCCATCGGGACGCTGGACTTCGACGCAGTGCCGGTCGGTCCGCAGGACGTCCTGGGCGAGCCGGACCGGGGCTTCCACGTCGCGATGAACACCCTGAACCTCTTCCGCCCCAGCGTGGGTGCCTTCGCCGTCGGCATGGCACAGGCGGCCCTGGACGCGACGATCGGCCACACGTCCCGCCGTACCGCGTTCGGCGGCCCGCTCAAGGACCTCCAGTCGGTGGCCCACCAGGTCGCCGAGATGGCCACCCGCACCGAGGCCGCCCGCCTGCTGGTCCACGCGGCCGCGGCCGCCTGCGACGCGGACGACCCGGGCATCGCGAAACGCTCCGCCATGGCCAAACTGTTCGCCACCGAGACCGCCCAGTACGTCGTGGACACCGCTGTCCAGCTGCACGGCGCCCGGGCCCTCCAGCGCGGCCACCTCCTCGAACACCTCTACCGCGAGGTCCGCGCCCCGCGGATCTACGAGGGCGCCACCGAGGTCCAGCGGACCATCATCGCCAAGGAGCTGTACGCATGAGCCTGGACCGAGTCAACCCGCCGGAGCTCTCCCCGCCCACCGGCTTCTCCCACGCCGTCGCCGCAACCGGGACCCGGCTGGTCTTCCTGGCGGGACAGACCGCGCTGGACGCTGCGGGCGAGGTCACCGGAGCCACCCTTGTGGCCCAGTTCGAGCTGGCGCTCTCGAACCTGCTCACCGCGCTGCGCGCCGCGGGCGGCGATCCGGCCGATCTCGCGCGGGTCACGGTGTACGCCACCGATGTCGCCGACTACCGCGCCCACGTCACCGAACTGGGCCGTATCTGGCGGAAGCTGGCCGGCCGCGACTACCCGGCCATGGCGGTGATCGGCGCCACGCGACTCTGGGACGAGCAGGCGATGGTGGAAATCGACGGAGTCGCCGTACTGTCCTGACATGCCCGAGATCACACTCACCGCAGGCACCGTCGACTACGTGGACACGGGCGGCTCAGGCCCCGTCGTCGTCCTCCTCCACGGGCTCGTCCACGACGCCACCGTCTGGCGCAAGGTGATCGAGGGCCTGCGCCCCGGCCACCGGGTGCTGGCGCCCACTCTGCCGTACGGCGCGCACCGTACCCCGATGCGCCGGGACGTACCGCTGACCCCGGACTCGGTGGCGGAGCTCATCGCCGAGTTCCTCGACCGGCTGGAGCTGCGGGACGTCACTCTCGTCGAGAACGACTGCGGCCGCGCCCAGACCGTGGCCGTCCGGCACCCGGAGCGGCTCGCCCGGCTGGTCCTGACCTCCTGTGAGGCCTTCGACAACTACCCGCCGGGCATCCCGGGCAAGCTGATCGTGCTGGCCTGCCGGGTCCCGGGCGGTATCCCCCTGCTGGTCCGTACGCTCGCGATCAAGCCGATGCGCCGTCTGCCGGTCGGCTTCGGAGCGCTCACCAAGCGGCCGGTGCCCGACCAGATCGTCGACGGCTGGCTGCGCCCGCTCCTCACCGACAAGGCGATCCGCGAGGACTTCCGCCGCTACGGTCTGGGCGTACGCAAGGAGGAACTGCTGGAGGCAGCGGAGGGGCTGCGGACGTTCGACAAGCCCGCGCTGGTGGTGTGGGCGCTGGAGGACCGCATGATGCCCCGGGCCCACGGCCGGCGCCTCGCCGAACTGCTGCCGCAGGGACGGCTCCTGGAGATCGAGGACAGCGGAACCCTGATCGCCGAGGACCAGCCGGAACAACTGGCCGCGGCCCTGCGGGAGTTCATCGCCGCCACCGGCTGAATTCACCAAATCACCGGAAAGCTATTGGCTGTTCCCTTTACAGGGAATCTCTATCCTGAGAGTCTTGAACAAAGAGACTAAACAAGGATGACGATGGAAGCTACCGCCCCACCCGGACGCGGTGCTTTCTGTGGTGGATGAGACGATGTGCCGCACTGCCACAGAGGAGAATACCCTGCGAGGCCCGATGGATAAACATCACTCACCGGCCCAGTGATATCCGCTTAAATTCCCAATTTTGCCCGATCTGTCATCTTACGCACTGGAGTTGGGCGAGCGCCGAGGGTAATGGAAGCGGCTGCCTTCCTCAAGCCATTTCCGTAGTGATCTTCAACTCAGAAAAAAGTCCACGCCAGCTCTGGATAAGGCAAGTCCGCCGGTATTCACTTGTTTCCAAGTTTCTATTCACTGGTGTAAAGCGTTCTTGCGGAGTACTTCGTGACCATGCACCCATTCCGGGACAAGGGCCTCCTTGAAGCCGCGTCGGAACGGAGCAGCCTGCCGAAGACGGGCGGAGCGGCGAACGCCTCTGCCACGAGCCGCGAGTTGACCCATCTCCTCTTCGACGGGGATGACCAGGCCCGGGTCCATGGCACCTGGCGGGATCTCATCGCTACGGAGAGCTTCCGGCACCGTCCTGGGCTCTCCGCCGCGGAGCGGGTCGAGCTCTCGTACTCCCGGCTGCGTCTGGTCAACGACGCGGCCGGCGATGCCGCGGATCTGGCCTTCGACGTCCGGCGGCTGGCCGCGCTGCACGAGTGGACCGGGGTGGTGGACGGCGGCCTCTGCACGGTGGCGAGCATCCACTACAACCTGTTCCTGGGGAGCCTGCTGGACCAGAGCGCCGGCATGGGCGGACGTGAGGTGTCGGAGTTCACGTCGATGCGCCGCATAGGGACGTTCCTCTGTACGGAGCTGGACCACGGCAATGACGCTCCGGCGCTGGGCACAACCGCCGAACTCGACCGGGAGACCGGCGGGTTCATCCTGCACACTCCCACGCCCGGCGCCCAGAAGTTCATGCCGAACACCAGCCTGGCCGGCGGTCCGAAGAGCGCGGTGGTCGCGGCGCGGCTGCTGGTCGACGGGGTGGATGAGGGGTGCTTCCTCTTCCTGACGCCGCTGAGTGACGAGAGCGGCCGGGTGCCCGGGGTCCACGTCCGGGAGCTCCCGGACCGGACCGGTACCCCGGTGGACCACTGCCTCACCTCGTTCGACCGAGTTCATTTACCGCGTGAGGCACTGCTTGAGGCGGAGCACGGCCGGCTGGATCAGGACGGGACGCTGCACAGCAGCCTGGGCAGCGCGCGAAAGAGGTTCCTGCATTCGATCGGGCGGGTCACCAGCGGCAAGCTGTGCATGAGCGCGGGCACCCTCGGGATGTCGCGCGCGGCGCTGACCATCGCTGTGCGGCACGCCCATACCCGGCATATCAGTGGGCCGAGGCTCGGGGAGCGGGTGCCGCTGGTGGCGCACCGCAGCCATCACAGCAGGCTGCTGGACGCGACGGCGACGGCGTACGCCATGACGTTCCTGCACCGGGAGGTCCTCTCGCGGTGGGTCGGGCACACGGCGGAGAACCGGGCGGAGACCGAGCGTCTGGTCGCTGTCGCGAAGGGCTGGATCAGCTGGCAGGCCCGGGCGATCGCGATCGAGTCCCGGGAGCGCTGCGGGGCCCAGGGGCTCTTTCCGGTCAACGGGATTTCGGATCTGCCGTTGAACATAGAGGGCGGCATCACCGCGGAAGGCGACAATCTCGTCATCTGGGTGAAGGCCGGGGCTGAAATGATCTTCGGGCATGAGGCGGACCGGGGCCCGTTGTCCCAAGTGCCGCTTGCCGAGCGGCCGTTGACCGGACTGCCGTTTCTGCGGGATCTCCTCGTGGAGGTCGAGACCGCCGCACAGAGCCGGGCGAGGACCGCTCTGCGCCAAGGCCCCGCCGGCGACCCGCTCGGACGCTGGAACGCGGCGTCCACGCCGGCTCTGGAGATGGTCTCGGTGCACGCCTGCCGCCGGGCCGCCGACGCGTTCATCGATGCCGCGGCCCGGGCCTCGGATCCGGCGGCGCGAACCCTGCTGGAGCAGCTGTGCAGACTGTTCCTGCTCCGTCAGCTGAGCTGCCACACGGGGGAGTTGCTCGCTGACGGTCATCTGACGGCCGACCATGTCAGGGCGTTCCCCGATGCCATCACCGGCGTCATCGCCGCTCTCGCGCCTCATATGCTGACCTTGGTGGACGCCTTTGACCTGCCGGATGCATTCCTCGCCGCCGTCCCGATCGCCAGTGGCGGGCGGATCGGAGACGAGGAAGACATCTGGTCCACGTGGCATCTGCGTAGATCAAGCCCTCTGGCGCCCGCCGCGCGGTAGTGGCCTGATCACCCCTTCCACCAGGACAGGAACCCGCTCCAGAACTTGCCCTTCGGCGCGGCGGCAGGCGCCGCCTGCGCCGGGCGGCCTGCCGTGGCGTGAACCGGGGCCGGGCCGGCGCCGGTTCGCGGCCGCGTGCTCCGGACCGGGGTGAACCTGGCGGGCAGCGCGCCGAGTGCCCGGTGGAAGGGGCCCGGCCGGTAGACCAGGGCCTCAGGGTCCACCGACATCTCGATATCCGGCAGTTCGTTGAGCAGTTTCTCGATGGCCTGTACGGCGATGATCATCGCCGGGTCCTTGGCCGGGCAGGCGTGCGGGCCCGCACCCCAGGCGAGATGGGCGCGCCTGCTCACCGTCCCCCGGCCCGCGGACAGGCTCGGGTCGGAGTTGGCGGCGGCGAACGAGATGAGGACCGGGTCTCCGGCGTTCAGCCTGCTGCCCGACAGCTCGACGTCGTACAGAGGGAAATGCGTGGCGTAGTTGGCTATCGGGCAGCTGTTCCACAGAACGTCGTTGATGGCGTCTTCCACGAGGATGACGCCCTGCGGGCCGTCGTCCTGGGTCCCCTGCGAGAGCAGGACCCGCAGGGCGTTTCCGATCAGGTTCGACATCGGCTCGAATCCGCCGCCGATGAGCTGGATGAGCTGGGGGATCATCTCCTCGTCGCTCAGCCCCGCCGGGTGCTGCAGCAAGTGGGTGAGGATGTCGTCGCCGGGCTGGGCCCGCTTCAGCGCGACCAGCTCCAGCAGCGCCTCTACCAGGACGTCGTTCGCGCTCTGGGCGTCGGTCCCGTCGAAAATGCCGGAAATGCCGAAGGCGACACGGTCACCCAGATCGCCGGGGCAGCCGAAGAGGTCGTTGAAGACCAGCAGCGGCACCAGGCGCGCGTAGTCGCCGATCAGGTCGACTTTGCCGCGCCCGCTGAACTGACTGATCAGGTAGGTGGCGGTGCGCTCAACCATCCGGGTCAGCTGGTGGGTGTCCAGCTTGACCAGGCTGTCGGTCACGGCCTGGCGGAGCCGCAGGTGGCGTGCTCCGTCCTCGAACAGCGGGCCCGGGCGGTACGCCATCATCGGCAGCACGGGGCTGTCCAGCGGCACCCGCCCTTCGTTCAGCGCGCGCCAGCGCCGCGAGTCGCGGACAAAGGTGTCGGGGCTCTGGAGCACCTGGAGCGCCACGGCGTAGTCAGTGACGAGCGAGGCGTCCACACCCGGGGCCAGCTCGACGGGTGCGACAGGGCCGAAGCCCCGCAGGTAGTCGTAGTGGCCCTGCGGGTCCTTGGCGAATTCCTGGGTGTACAGGGGGGTGCGACGGCCGGCGTCGTGCGCCGGGCAGCCGGGGGGCGGGGACGGCTCCGAGGGGGATCGCATTTTCTGGAACTCCTAGCTGAGGCGGGATTGGAGGTAACGCACGAGGACGATCAGAGCATTGGCGGACGAGCGCTGATCGCGCGCGTCGCAACTCACCAGAGGAGTCTCGGGAAGCAGGTCGAGAGCTTCCCTGATCTCCGCGTCCTCGTGATTCGTCCCGATGTCGAACCGGTTGACGGCGATGGTGTACGGAATGCCGTACTGCTCCACCAGATCCATCACGGGGAACGACTCCTGGAGTCGCTCGGGATCGACCAGTACGAGAGCTCCGAGAGCCCCGCGCGACATGTCTTCCCACACCTGGACGAAGCGCTGCTGCCCCGGTGTTCCGAAGAGGTAGAGCACAAGGTTCTCACTGAGCGTGAGCCGGCCGAAGTCCATCGCGACGGTTGTCGTGGTCTTGCCGCGCGTTCCCTTGAGGTCGTCGATTTCCTCGCCGGCCCGGGTCATGACTTCTTCGGTCCGCAGCGGAGGGATCTCCGACATCGTTCCGATGAACGTGGTCTTGCCGACGGCGAAGTGTCCTACCACCAGGATCTTCGCCGCGGTCTGTACTGCTTTGTTCAGATAGACGCCGCTATCCGAAACGGGCTTGAAGGCCATTCAGCACCTCTTCGAGTATGCGTCGTTCGACACGCTCGGCCCGCGGAATGGGTTCGCGCGTGTAGAGGTATCCCGCATCGGTGAGATCGGCGAGCAGGACGCGGACAATGCCGACAGGCAGCTGGGTGTGCCCTGCGATCTCGGCGACCGCGAGGTATCCCCCCGAACACAGCTCGACCAACCGGCGCTTCTCCGGGTCGAGATGACCGGTCGCGGGGCAGTTCTCAGCCACCGTGACCAGCGTGATCAGCGAGAGCTCGTGGTCGTCCACCAGGCTGCGGCCGTTCGTGATGACGTACGGACGCACTAATTGCGGGGCTTCCGGCTCCTGGTCCGGCTCCTCTGTCATCGTCATGCGTCGGCGTCGGCAATCTCGCGCGGCGGGCTGGTCAGTGCCTTGCCGAGCTGGCCGACCAACTGCTGCATACGGAAGGAGATCTCGGCCATGTCGACCTCGGGGGAGGCCGAAACGGCGAGGTAGGCGCCCTCTCCCGCGGAGTTGAGGAACACCCAGCCGTGCTCGAACTCGACCAGCGTCTGACGCCACTGGGGCCGGTCGCCCGCCGGACGGCCGCAGAAGTCGGCCACCGTGCGGCTCAGGGACTGCATCCCGCTCATCGCGGCGGCGACGGTGTCGCCGTGGTCCTTGCCGACCTCCTTCGAGCGGGCCATGAGCAGGCCGTCCGCCGAGACGAGGATCGCGTGCCGCGCTTCGGGGACTTCCAGGGCGCTGTCAAGCATCCATGACAGGTCGTAGTTCACTGAGTCTCAGACCCTTCGCTGCTTGCACTGGTGGAACGGCGTCCCGACTGGGTCCCCCGCTGGAACGCCCCCATGACTGAGGCGATCTGCTCGGTCGACCTGGCAGGGGCGGCCTCGGCGCCGGCTTCCGGCACGATGGAGATCGGCCCCCTTCTGCTGCGTTTCGGCAGACCGCCGAAGGTGGTCGCAGGAGCTGTTTCCGGTGCTGACGCCGAATCCTCTTCGCGCGGCATCGGGGAGGACGCTGCCACGGTGGGAATCTCCTTCGCCTGGGGCTGGGGGGCGGGTTCCGGCATCGACGTGAGGAGGTCGTCGGGCAGGAGCACGACCGCGCGTACACCGCCGTAGGGCGACGTGGTGTCCACTGAGACGCTGAATCCGTAGCGTGCGGCGAGCACGCCGATCACGGTGAATCCGAACTGCGGCGGGTTGCCGAGTCCCGCGACACCGGGGGAGCGCTCACTGGAAAGGAGCTTGGCCGCGCGGCTCTTCTCCTCCTCGTTCATGCCGACACCGGCGTCGTCGACAATGATGCAGACGCCCTTGGGGACCGGCCGGATATTGATCTCGATCACGGTTTCCGGCGCCGAGTAACTGGTGGCGTTGTCGAGCAGTTCCGCGAGTGTGAGGGCGACCGGTTCGACGGCGCGGCTCACGATGGCGAAATGGCTCTGGGTCCGGATCTCCACACGGGTGAAGTGGCGGATGCGGCCCTTCGCGCTGCGGACGACGTCATAGAGCGACGCGTCGGTGCGCTGACGGCCGAGCCAGCCGTCGCAGAGCACGGCAATGGACTGGGCGCGCCGTGCGAACTGGGAGTTCATATGGTCGATGTCCAGGAGATCCTGGAGAATCTGAAGTTCGCCGTACTTGTCCTGGAGTTTCGAAATTGCGAGCTGCTGCTCACTCGCAAGACCCTGAAGCGTCCGCATCGCGGATTTAAGAGCGGTCTTGGTGGCTTCCTCGGCCCGCTCTTTCGCCTCTTCGACGGATTCCGCGTAGTGTTCTTCCAGGGTGGAGTAGTGGCTTCGGAGTTCCTGCTTTTCCGTGCGGAGCTTGGAAATCGACTTTCTTCCGCGAGCGATCGCGGTAGCGGCGACAGGAGTGCCAGCTATCAAAGCCCAGAGTGCTGGATCCTGGAGGTACTGAGTCATAAGGCTCTCTTCGGGTGGCGGGGCCGCCGGGCTCTGAATGTCTCGGGGGCGCGGTCGAGTGCACTCGTGGCCGCAGACATACGGGATCGGTCGCGCGCGTTCTCCTGCCCGACTGCCTTGAAAGGCCCGGCTGATGGCAAAGTTCCCCCCGGGGTGGCGGAATTCTGGCCCGACGCGCTGCGCGATTAAGCGCCATAGCGGGTTTGGTGCCGCCTGGCAAGCGTGATGATCTTAGCACCACGGGATGGGGTGACGTTCCTGTGGAAGCGTTATCTTTCTGGCATCTGACGGAAATTCAGCAAGGTGCTCATATAGGGTCTTGTGGTCGTTGGCTATTTGCCGGACGTGCCCGATTGGTCATGATTATTAATTGTTCGGGATGAATGTCCGGCGAGCGTGGGGGCGGGGGTTGTCCCAGACCCGCGCGGGACCTCTGGGGGGCCCTGAGCAGGGCCCCTTAGGGGGCACCGTGTGGTCAGGGCGCCGCGAGCCGTTCGATGGCGACCATGGCCGCGTCGTCGCCCAGGCTGCCGTCCGCATGACGCAGCAGATCGGCGCAGAGGTCGCCCAGCAGCGCATCCGGCCCTTCGGCGCGGAACGACGCGATCCGGTCGGGCAGCGGGTAGAAGCGGCCCGCCCGGTCGCGGGACTCGATGACACCGTCCGTATACAGGAGCAGGATGTCGCCGACGCCGAAGGGGAACGTCTCGATGGCGACGGCGGAACCGGTCAGAGACCCCAGCCCCAGAGGCGGCGCGGGCTCCCGGACGTCGAGCGACAGGACCCGGCCGGACCGCAGCAGCAAGGGCGGCGGATGCCCGCAGCTGACCAGGCGGAGTTCCGGATCGGCGTCCGGGATGTCCAGCACGGCGGCGGTCACGAAAGCCTCCGTACCGCGACCGTCGTCCCCCTCCGCGGGCGGCAGCCCGTACCCGAACGCGGCGACCTCGACCTCCAGCTGGGCCACGGCTTGCGGAAGTCCCGGTCCCTGGTGCGCCAGGGCCCGGAAGGAGCCCAGGACCTGGGCGGCTTCGCCCATCGCGTCGAGCCCCTTGCCGCGTACGTCTCCGACGATCACGCGGGAGCCCGTGGCCGTACGGGCGACCGCGTACAGATCGCCGCCGAGCTGCGCCTCCGCCTCCGCGGCCAGATAGCGCGACGCGATCCGCAGCGTCCCGCTCCGCTCGGGCAGCGGAGGCATCACCACGCGCTGCACCGCCTGTGCCACCCAGCGGAGGTGGTTCATCTCCCGTGCGTGCCGCTCCCGCAGATGGGCGAAGAAGGTGACGAAGACGGAGATCAGGAACAGGGCGGCGATCTGGTACGTGTGATTGAGGTCGTTGATGCTGGTGCGCGCGATGCCCACCAGTGACTGGGCCAGGACGGCGACCGCACCGACGAATCCGGTCATACGGGGTCCGGCGAACGACGCCGTGATGGCCGGAGCCGCCACGAGAAATGGGCCGAGGTGGACGTCCGGTGGCGCGAAGATGTCGAGCACCGTGACGACGGCGATCAGGGCGAACGGCACCGCGATGAGCGCCTTCGGGCGTGGTCGGTCCTTGAGGAGCGGGCGCAGTATCCGCAGCGGGCTCATATCTCTGGATACCGCACGGAGGCCGCACCCGCTCCCCGTGGCCGGGCCGCCGCGCCGCCGCGCTCCGGGGCGAGCCGGCCGCCGGACCGCAGGGGCTTCCGCACCCAGATACGGGGGAATCGCGGCGGTATGCGGTTGTATCCCTCTATGCAGAGTGACCGCTCATTCTGTACTGATCTGTACGGAGTGGCTCGTTCGCCATGGGAGGATGCGCCTTGCCCGCCAGCCTGAGTGTTCCAGTCCCCCCGGCCCGGCGCGCCGAACCACTGCAGCGGCTGCTGTTCGGCGGCATCTACGGAACGATTCTCGCCAGCGCGCTGGCCGCCGCGCTGGGCAACGACAACGGCAGCCCGGACCCCGGGTACGACGCGCTCTGGGTGCTGCTCACGTCACTCGCGTCGGCGGCGGCGCACGGCTACGCCCATGCCATCGCCCACCGGACGGCGGACGGAGTGCCGGTCACCAGCAGCACCGTACGGTCGGTGCTCACCGAGTGGCCGCTGGCCGCCGCGGTACTGCCCACGGTGGCCGCCCTGCTCGGCGCGCACGAGGGCTGGTGGGGAGAGGAAGGCGCGATCGCGGTCTCCCTGGGGATCAACACGGTGGCGCTCTTCGGCTGGGGGCTATGGGCCGCACGCGTGGCGGGCCGCGGCTGGGGCAGGGCGTCCCGGACCGGCGGCGTGGACATGCTGCTCGGGCTCTTGATCGTGGCGGCGAACATCCTGAGTCACTGAGCGAGCCGGTCGCCGGGGGCGCCGCCCGTGGAGCGGAAGTGCCTGGTCGCTTCGCGGGCGGGAAGGTGATCGACAACCGCCCTTCCCCGCAGGGCTGTTGCGGGGCGCGGCAGCCTTCAGTCGGCCCATGAGGCACTGAGGATGGTGCGATCATCCGTGGCGCGCCGATGGTGTCCCTTACGGTGGCCATGTGACCCTGAGCGCAAGATCTCTTCTGCCGGTCAACCTCACCCTCGGCGTACTGCTGGTGGTGCTTCTGGTGGTAGCGGCGGGAGTCGCCTGCTTCTTCAGCCTGTCCCCTGATTCCTCGGCCCGTCGGCCGCGGGAAATCCTGGTCGCAGGGGTGCGTGCGGCCGTCCAGCTCGCCGCGGTGTCCCTGATCATCACCTGGGCAGTGACCAGGGCGGCGGGGCTGGGAGCGTTCCTTGTCGTGATGTTCACCGTCGCCGTGCGCACGGCAGGCCGACGGCTGACCAGCAACCACACCTGGTGGCTCACCGCCGCACCCCTTGCCGCCGGCGTCGTTCCCACGGTGGCTGCGCTGCTGCTGACGGGGCTGGTTCCCCTCAAGGGCCTCGTACTCATCCCGATCACCGGCATTCTCATCGGCGGCGCCCTCACAGCGACGGTGCTCGCGGGACGCCGCGCCCTGGACCAGCTGGAACAGCGCCGGGGAGAGGTCGAGGCCGCGATGGCTCTGGGCTTCCTCGACCGGGACGCGCGGTTGGAGATCGCACGGCCCGCGGCATCCGACGCCCTGCTTCCGGGGCTGGATCAGACGCGTACTGTCGGGCTGGTCACCCTTCCCGGGGCGTTCGTGGGCATGCTCCTGGGGGGTGCGAGTCCGCTGATGGCCGGCGCTGCGCAACTGTTCGTCCTGATCGCCCTCATGGCTGTGCAGGCCCTTGCTGTTGCCGTGACGGTCGAACTGATCGCTCGACGGCGTCTGTTCCGCCCGTAACAGGCAGAGACGGGCGAGCCTCTTGACCGTACGGATTCGTTGAGGCGGCTTATCCGCCGTGAGATCCGGCCGCACAGTTGAATTCCCCCGAACGGATCAATCTCGTACGCCCATTCAGGAGATCGGACTGTGTGTCGAATTGCCTGTGAGGGCGGTTGCTGTGGCGGCCGCAGTAACTTCCTCTTGCTGAGGCGATCAGTTCCTTCTGTGGGCCGTTCGACGCGGATTGTGCGAGCAGTGAGCCGTCCGTGCCGGCGCATATACGGGGACGTCGTCTCACAGCATCTACCCATCGGTCTGTGACCTCGTGGAGGCAATGCGTGTTCCCCAAGCCCAAGACCAGCAAGCTCGTCATGGCACTGACTGCCGGTGCGATGGCCGTCGGCCTGGCCGCCGGTCCCGCTCTGGCCGGCGATTTCAGCAACGGCACGGCCAACAAGGACCAGATGACTGCCCCGGCGGCCATGTCCCTGTACAAGGGGCGTGTGATCTCCAGGACGGGTGTGCTGGTACGGAGCGGGCCCAGCCAGCGCTTCCGGGTCGTCGGCTCGTACTCGTTCAACTCGATCGTCCCGATCGTGTGCAAGGTGCACGGCCAGAATGTCGCGGGAAACAACCTGTGGTACAAGACGCCCAAGGGCAACTTCGTGTCGGCGCGGTACATCGCCAACGTCGGTGCCATTCCGCACTTCTGCTGAGCCCCGGCAGACAGACCCCTTACGCGGTGACATTCCTGCTGTCGAGCCATATCGCGCAAGGGACTTGATCCGCTCCGGTCGCATTCGTCGCCGGCCCTGCTCCTGGGGGTCGGCGACGAATTGTTCTGGTACGGGGCCGGTCACAACCAGGCGTCCGGCCCCGCCCAGGTGCTCGCCGGGAGCCAGGGCCCGGACGGAACTCGCGCCGTGGTGTAGCGGTCACGGTGGAAGAGCAGCGGGCCCGAAGCCCCACCCGTCACCAGGCCCTCGACCCGGCCGACCACCACGTGGTGGTCGCCCTCTTCATGGACCGTCCGTACCGCAGCCCCGCTCTGTGGTCAGAACCCCGCTTCGGCGCCGACGAGAAAGTGCCAGGGCCAGTTGTCGTCGGCGGTGACCCGCTCCGGGTTCGGCGGGAGGAGTCTTCGGGTGGCATCGGAGACGGGCGCCCGAAGGATTCCGATGGTGCTGTCGATGAGGTTGGCGGTGAGCAGTGCGACTCGCCGCTCGTTGTCGGGCCCGCTGCCTTCCATGGCGTGCTCGCACGCGGCCAGGGCGCGGACGGTGAGCATCATGGCCAGGGCGAGCCGGGTGCGCAGGACGGCTTCAGGCAGGTCGTCCAGGAGCCGGACGATTTCGCTGAAGACGGTCCGTACGCTCTCCGTCGCCGCCGGATCGGCCGGTACGAGGGCCATCGTCCATGGGGGAGTGGCCACTTGGGCGAGGAAGCGCGCGTAATGGCTGTGCTCGTGCTCGATGAGCGTATCGGCCAGCGGGTGGATGAGTGCGTCGGCCAGTCCCTCCAGCGAGGGCTGCCGGCCGTTCTCGTACAGGGCGGTAAGTAGCTGCTGCCGGTGGATGTTCACCTGCCCCGTATGGCGTTCGAAGATCTCCCGGACGAGCTGTTCCTTGCTGCCGAAGTGGTACTGGGCCGCTGACTTGTTGCGCTGACCCGACGCCGCGGTGATCTCCCGGAGCGAGACGGCGTCGATCCCCCGCTCGGCGAACATGCGCAGAGCCACCTCGGCCATGGCCTCGCGTGTCGTGCTCCCTCTGGTCATGAACCCCATTGTAAGGCACACGCCTTAAAGGTTCGTGTACGTTAATAAGGCACTCGCCTTATTTCAGAGCGCCTGGGAAGGATCCCTCATGCAATTCCGCACCTCGAAGCTGCGTCGCGTCGCGACGCAGGCCGCAGCGCACGCCGGGGCCGTCGCGCTGGTGCTGGCCGGCGCCGTAGCGGCACAGGCCGGCCCACTGCCGACCGGCCCCGGAATGAGCGGTGCTCCCCGTTCCACCGGCCGTTCGGCGAGCCCTCACCCGGTGCCGGGCAGCGAGGTCCACAACCCCTTCATGGCCCAGGACGGGCGGAGCGCCATGCACGGCGACAGTTACGCGAGCAACACCCAGCCGCAGGGCGGTCCGTTAGGGCGCCACCCCCGGGCGACCAGTTCCAGCAAGGTCACCGACGATCCAGAACTCCTTCTCCACCGGCCCCGACGGCGTCTTCATCGCCACCGACCACGCCCTGTACAAGATGCACGCGGCGCCGGAAGGGACGCCGCGGACCGACTGGCGCGAGACGTACGACCGCGGGACCCGCACCAAGCCCGGCCAGATCAACCAGGGCACAGGCGCCACCCCCGCACTGCTGGGCAACAGCTACATAGGCAGCACCGACAACGCGGACCCCCGGATGCACGTCCTGGTCTACCGGCGCCGCAGCCACGTCAACGGCGACCGCCTGGTCTGCTCCGTTCCCGTCTTCCGGCCCGGCGCCTCCGCCACCGAGAACTCGCTGACCGCCTGGGGTAACGGCTTCACGGTGGAGAACGACTACGGCTACACGTCCACCAAGAGCACCCAGGGCGGCATGAGCACCCCCGGCGGGATCACCAAGATCGAGGTCGACAAGGGGGGCGACAGCTGCCACGTCGGCTGGACCAGCAAGGAACAGTCGCCCACAGTCGTCACCAAGCTCTCCCGCTCCAACGGCCTGCTGTACGCCTACTCCAAGCCGTACAGCAGCAAGGGAGCCGACGCCTGGTACCTCGCCGCCATCGACTGGCGCACCGGCACGACGCGCTTCCGGACCCTGACCGGGGCCGGCGACGCCTACAACAACAACTGGTCCCCGATCACCCTCGGCCCCGACGGTTCCGCCTACATCTCCACTTACAGCGGCATCGTCCGGGTCCACGACAGGGCTGGTCGTTAGGGCCTCCCGACGGGATCAGGCCGGAACCTTTCCGGAACGGGCTTCGTCCTGCCCTGTAGTCGATCAACACGCTGCCACTGTCGAAGGAGAAGAGAACAGGTGCGGAATGGTGAGGGAGACGGCGGCGGACCGCAGGAGGCCGAGAACCCGCCGGTCAGCGACGAACCCTGGTGGGCAGGCCTCGGCCGGACGGGAGGTGTACTTCTCGTCGCGGCCGGCATCGCACTGCTGCTGTGGTTGCTGCTGACCGGGAAGACGGCCGGTGACGACTGGACCCTCTACTACCGGGCCGGCAAGATCCTCGCCATCGGATGCGTGGTCGCGGGCACGGGACTTCTGAGCCGCCGCCGACGTGATGCGCCCCCGGCCTGAGCGGGAGGGGGCGAAAGCCCGGATGGCGGGTATGGCTGGCCGGCCCGGCCATACCCGCGCGTTCCGTTGGCCGCTCAGCCGCCGAAGGTCTTCGTCGGCGGCTGAGTCGACAGTGCCGCCTTGTTGAAGGTGACGGCCACACCGTGCCCCCGCAGCCGGGAGGCACGCTGGTCGATCTTCCAGCCGTCGATCCGCACCCCGATGTCCTTGTGGTCGCGGACCTGACCGGTGTCCAGGCGGACCCTGACAGTGCTCCACTCGCCGCCCACCAGGTTCAGGTAGTTGTCGTCGAACGTCGCCGGCAGGATGCGTTCGCCGGTCCGGGTGTCGTACACCTGCAGATGCACCATCAGAGCCACGGCCTCGCCGGTGTTCTCGACCTTTGCCGTCAGCTCGATGGTGTCCCTCCCGTGCTTCACGTCGGCCACGACGGAGACCGCGGCCGGGGCCACATCGTTCAGGCTCATGAATCCCGCGGCGCGGGCCGGGTTTTCGATCCAGTAGAAGTTGCGGACCAGTTCGGCGCCGTGCCCGTCCTTGAACGAGAGCCGGACGAAGGCGACATCGGAAGGCGCGCCGTTCAGCTGCGTGGCGAGGTTGCCGATCACGGTGTGGTCGGACTCCGCTGCCCCGCCGACGCGCAGGGAGGTGTTGCCGAACGCCTTGCCGTCCAGGTCGTACAGCGTGACGGCGACGGTCCCCCGCACAGCCGCCCGGGTGTGATTGGCCACCACCACGTCGTACGTCTTGCTGTTGAGGATCACGTTGAGCCGCCGGCAGGCGTGCTGGACCGCGTAGAACGACGAGTGCGCCTCCAGGTCGTGGGTGTACATCTGCCAGACGAAACTGGGCTGCGCGGGATTGGTCATCCACATGATGACGCCGGTGCGCGGGTACGGCTTGCCCGGTGAGGCGCTCTCCATGTTCGCGGCGTGCGCCTCGTAAATCGCCTTGATGCACTCGTAGTTCATCAGTTGCGACTTGCGGGCGAAGTCCGGGAGATTCTGCAGCTCGCCGTAGCGCTCCGCGGTGATCTGCAGGTAACCGGAGCCGCCGCCGTTGCCGCCGTTGCCATTGACGTCCCGGTCGGCCCAGGAGTCGTCCGGGTGCTCCCACGACGCTTCGGGGATCATCTTCCTGATGAACTCCAGCGTCGGAATGGAGTACGACCCGACCTCGTTGTGGAACGGCGGCCAGTGCGTGCCGTCGTTGAGGTCGAAGTGGGTGCTGGGGGTGACCCAGTGGTACGGCCCGCCCGAGCTGTACCCGCCTATGGGGTTCTTGCCGGTGTCGCCGGCCGAACTGGTCAGCGAGGCGCGCTTGGGGTCCAGTTCGGCGACCAGCGCGTCCAGACCGTCGATGAGCGGCTGCGGCGGCGGGCCCTCGTTGCCGCCGCACCACAGCAGGATCGACGGGTGGTTACGGAACCGGACGATGCAGTCCCGGATGTTGTCCAGGTCGCGGGTGACGTTCGCCGGCGCGGGACCTTCCGTCGAGCAGAAGAAGTCCTGCCAGACGAGGATGCCGAACTCGTCGCACGCCTCGTAGAAGTCTTCGGTGCTGCTCTGGCCGTTCCAGTTCCGGATCAGGTTGAGGTTGGCCTCGCTGTGCAGCCGCACCTGCTCACGGAGCCGTTCCCGCGGAATGCGCTTGAGCGCCTCGTCCAGGCCCCAGTTGCCGCCCATCACCAGGATCGGCTGGTTGTTGACGGTGATCGCCAGGCAGTCCACCGGTGTGCCGGACTGTGACTGGATCGGCTTGGTGTACTCGATCCGCCGGACGCCGAAGTCCACTGTCCGCTCATCGTGGACCTGGCCGCCGGACTCGACGCCGATGGAGAGCCGGTAGCGGTGGGGGTCGCCGTATCCGTTGGGCCACCACAGTTTCGGGCGGTGCAGTCGCAGGCAGGCGAGGTCATCCGACGTCACCGTCACCGTGGACGCGCCGGCCGGCACGGTGACCGTCCGGGTGAAGTCGCGGCCGTCGAGGGTGCCCCTGACCACCACCGACCGGGGCGAGTCGAAGGCGCTGTCGAGGGTGAGGCCGATCGCGATGTCGGCCGTGCTCAGATCAGCGGAGAGCGTCGGATCGACGTGCACGTCGGTAAGCCGGATCTGGCCCGTCGTGGACCAGGTGACGGGCTGCCAGATGCCCAGGTCCCGGTCGGGAATGGTGGGCAGCCAGTCCCAGCCCGCCGTACAGAAGAACGTCGGCCCGTTCTTCAAGGTGATCCCGGTCTTGCCGCCATTGCGCCCGCCGCGGGTCACGCCGCTGGCGTAGCTCGGCAACGCCGGGGGGTCGGCGTAGTCCAGTTTGCCGACCAGCACCGCGAGGTGAGCCGTGCCGTTGGCCTTCGCGATGATGTCCGTGACGTCGAAGACGCCCCGTCTGAACGCACCTTCCACGGTGCCCACCTTGGTGCCGTTGAGCCAGATGGTCCCGAGGTAGTTGATGCCGTCGAACTGCAGCCAGAACCGCTGACCCGGGATCAGCCGCGGTACGGGGAAGGCGACCCGGTACCAGTAGTCGGTGTCCTTGAGGGTGTCCGGGACCGTGTCGGTCACGATGTGGCCGTACAGCGGGTCGGGGTACTCGCCGTTGGCGATCATGCTCGTGAGTGGTGTGCCCGGCACGACAGCCGGCTTCAGGCCGGCGATGCGCCGCGCACTGGCCACCTGGTCTCCGGACGGTGTCGTCCCGTCTGCCGCCCTGAAGGTCCAGCCGCTGGTGATCTCGCGGCCGCCGATGCTGAGGAGGTGGGTGCCTGCGGTGCCTGGGGTGCCCGCGGTGCCGGCCGGCGCCGCATCGGCGACACCGGACAGCCCGAGCGCGCCGAGAACACCACCACCGGCGGTGGCGATTCCACTGGAAAGGAAACGCCTGCGATTCAACTGGGTCACGTCGCTCCCGATACGTCGTCCGACAACGTTGTCAGCCTTGATGTGAGTTCCATGGTCGACAGGCTCCGATCCCTTTGTCAACGCCCTTGAGGCCAGGTTCGGATGCCCATGCCAGGGAACGAGCCGCTGGTGAGGCCGGCGCCCCGGCCATCGAATCGCTGATCCCGCCCAGCTCCGGAACACGACGGAAGCTGAAGACTCACGACGGCTTCGAATGGGTCTACATCCTGGCCGGTCGGCTCCGACTGCTCCTGGGGCGAGGAACGGCCGAGGAAGACCTCGTCGACGATGACCCGGGCGCCCGTACGGGCCATCGCGGCGACTCCCTCGATCCACGCCGCTTCCGGCGCCCGGAACTCCGGCCCGACGATCACCTCTCCGGAGCGAACTCGATCCCGGCGTCCGATGCCCGTATGGGCGCAGGCATCGCCTGAACCAGCGTGCCGACCCCGAGGGTCAGCCACGGATCCGGCAGGACCGCCCGCAGACGCCGGGCGGCCCCGGACTTCCCCGAACTGGAACCGCCGCGCTGAAATATCCGGTGCGGGGCGGGATTGCACTCAGCTACGGGAGGTTGCCGACAGTTGGCGCCGGTCTGCCACCAGTTGGCGCGTATCTGCAGGATGGCGGCCCGTGTGTGCGGGCGGTCCGGGGAGGTTCACGCCGGGCCGGTCAGTCCTGTGTGGTCAGTCCTGTGTGAGCATCCCGGAACGCAGTTTGCCCAGGGTCCGGGCCAGGAGGCGGGAGACATGCATCTGGGAGATGCCGAGCTCCGCCCCGATCTGGGACTGAGTCATTTCCTGGCCGAAGCGCAGCGTCAGGATTTCGCGTTCGCGGTCATCGAGGGTGTGCAGGAGGGGCGCGAGCGCGTGGAAGTCCTCGACGAGCTCCATAGTGGGGTCGCACACGCCGACGACATCGGCGAGGGTCCGTGAACGGGTCGAGGACATCTGGGTCTGCTCGTTGTTGTCCTGGGGCATGTCCAGTGAGCCGGCGGTGTAGCCGTTGGACGCGATCAGGCCGTCGAGGATCTCTTCCTCACTCAGGTCGAGGTGATCGGCGAGTTCCCGGACTGTGGGCTGCCGGCCCAGGTCGACGAAGAGGGCTTCCTGCGCCCTCGCCAGGTCGACGCGTAGTTCCTGCAGTCGCCGTGGGACGTGGACGGCCCATGTGGTGTCGCGGAAGTACCGCTTGATCTCTCCCACGATGTAGGGGATGGAGAAGGTGGTGAATTCGACTTCGCGCGTGAGGTCGAAGCGGTCGATGGCCTTGATCAGGCCGATCGTGCCGACCTGCACGATGTCCTCCATCTCGCCGCTGCCGCGGTTACGGTAGCGGCTGGCCGCGAACCGTACGAGTGAGAGGTTCATCTCGATCAGGGTGTTCCGCGCGTACTGGTACTCGGGTGTGCCCTCTTCAAGTACCTGCAGCTGATCGAAGAACGTCCTGCACAGGGACCGTGCGTCCTTGGGGGCGACCTTCTTCGGGTTCTCGATCCACGGCAGTTCACCGGTCGCAGAGCATGGGGCGGCCGGCGTAACGGCTTGCGCTGACTGTCCCGTCGCCGCCCTGGCCTGCGTGGATACCACCATGACAACCTCCTGTTCAAAAGAATTGGCAGGCCGCGCGTACCAGAGCAGTCGCACGACCCGTCGGGCGATACACCTAGCCGGTCTGCATCACGTGCCGGGCAGGCCTCAGGAGCCGGCCGCTTCCTCCACCGTTGCTCGTACCTGAAGGATGGCGTCGGTTCCGGTCACCTCAAGGAGACGCCGCAACTGTGGTCTCGGTGCGGCCACGTGCAGGGCGGTGGCCCGGTGTCCGATGAGGATGAGGTTCAGGAACGAGGAGTCTGCGAAGGTGACGCCGGAGGTGTCCAGGACCACCTTCGGATGCTGTGCGGCCGCGGTGGTCAGCGCCTCCGTCAGGGGCTTGATCGAGTCCATGTCGTACTCGCCGACGGCAACGATCACCCAGGCGTCGCCGCACTCGTACTGAGCCACCGCGCCATGCACCGGTAGGTGTCCACCGTCCGGGCCGGACGGGTGGGTGCTGCTTCCCACAGCGTCGCCCCCCGGCCCTGCTGTGGCGACTTCGTCCCACGACATTCTCGGACCTCCCAGTCCACCTCTGCCGAACCCCGTCACGTGTTGCGCGAAAACTATGTCATGTATTCGCGTTCAGGTAAACCTGTCGCCTAACATGCAAGGCATGATCGGAGAGTCCGAGACACACACCGGGTGGACGTTCGTCACCAACCATGCGCGCGTACTTGCCGCCATCGCCGATGACCCGAACATCCGCATCCGCGACATCGCCGCTTACTGCCGGCTCACCGACCGCGCCGTACAGCGGATCATTGCCGACCTTGAGCAGGACGGTTACCTCTCCCACACCCGCGAAGGACGCACGAACACCTACCGCATCAAGCCGGACAAGGTGCTGCGCCATCCGGCAGAAGCCGGCCTGACCGTCGCCTCCCTGCTCTCGCTCCTCGTGCAGGATGAGACGGACCGCGGCAGAAAACCGGCCGTCTAGGCCGGGAGCCGTCGCGCCAGGTGGTCGGTTGTGCCGGAGGGCGAGCGGTCACATGTCTCGTTTCCCCAGGTCTTTCGAGTAGCGCCGGGACGGGGCGTCAGCCACCGTGCCCCTACTCGGCCTTGCCCAGTTCCGCAGTGAATTGCGCGCCTGTCAGGAGAGCCAGGTTGGACAGCCACAACCAGATCAGGAAGACCACGGCGCCGGCCAGCGATCCGTACAGGCGGCTGTAGGACCCCAACAGCGCGGTGTACAGGGCGAAGCCGGCGGAGGCGGTCAGCCAGAGCGCGGCGGCCAGGATGCCGCCGGGCAGGCTGTGATCGCGTCGGCGTGCGGGCGCGGGGCCGGTATGGAAGACGACCACGACCAGCAGGGCCACGAGGCACAGGAGCACCGGCCAGCGTGCCAGGCTCCATATGAACCCGGTGGTGGAGCCGGCGCGGACGGTGCGGCCCAGCACTGCTGTCACCGGACCGCTCAGCATCAGCAGGAGACCGCTTACGACCAACAGGGCGAGCAGGACCAGGGCGGTGAGCACGATCCGGTGCGCTTTGCGCCAGGGGGAACGACGGTCTGCGATGCGGTGCATACGGTGCAGGGCCCGACGGAAGACGGCCAGATAGCTGCAGGCCGACCACAGCGCGCTTGCGGTTCCGGTGCCGAGCAGCGTCCAGATGGCGGACCGTTGCGCAAGCATGCGTTCGAGTACGCCGTGGAGTTCGGTGCCTGACTGCCCCGGGGCATAGTCCGTAACGTAAGCGATGAGCTTCTCGGCCGTTTCGGGGCTGATGAGCCCGAACGCGAGGACGCTGACGAGCAGGGCAGGCAGCACGGCAAGGATCGCGTAGTACGTCAGGGCCGCCGCGTAGTCGGTGATGTCGTCGTTCCACAACGACACCGGCGTTCGGCGCAGGGCCGGCCACCAGTTACGGGCCGGGCGGATGAGCGTGCGGCCCGCGCGGCGCAGCTGGGCCTCGGGAGAGTCAGCGGACATGTTGTGTGTGGTGGTCGAGTCGTACGCGGGCGTCGTTGTTGTAAGGGGCTGCCTGTGCTCGGCTCCCACGATTGACGACGGTGAGCGCGTCGAGGTTCCGGGGCGGTGTCCGGTTCCGCCGCACGTGGACCCGCCGTTGCAGGTCATACACGCCCGGGACCTCCCGCGACGCCCGCCACTTCGACTACGAGGGCATCGGCGATCGAGGTATTGCCCCGAGCGTCGGCCGGCTCGTCCACGCCGGTCGCTCCCCGGGTCACAGCGGTCGTCGGTGACGCCTTCGCGATCTGCCGGGTGGACGCATTCGCCTGCACCGGCCTGTTCTGCTGCATGCTCATGGCAAGGTCCCTCCGTCGAGCGCCGACACTGGCCAGCGCTTCGGCCCGCTGTCACATGGACAGACCGTCCAGCGACGGCTGTTACCCACCTTCCCAGAAAACGTCCTCCCAGCCGCCGGCTCCGGGCGCTGTGTGTGGCCCGCCGACAACTGACCGACGCCATGGCAGCCGGACACTCGCAGCCCTGACCGCCCCCACATGGCTCCCGGCACCGCCGGGCTGGACAGGCGCGTGATCAGGCGACGCAGCCAAAAAAGAAGGGCGCCGGTGTACGACACGACGCAGCCCCCGGGCCCGGCAGATGCCAGATGCCAGATGCCAGATGCCAGATGCCAGGTGACCGTGGCCGGGGACCGGGCGCACGCGGCAGCGCCACCAGCGACGCGATCTTTGCGTAACCATGGACGGTCGGCAGGGTCTGTGCGAGCGTGGCCGTTGCCCGCCGCGGGCCCAAAAGGCCCAGAAAGTCCCAGAGGTGCGGCCCAACCTCATCCTGGCCCGCTAAGGAGCAGGCCAGGAGAGGTGTAGAGGCACTCGCGTATCAGATGTCCCGGAAGATCTCGATCTGTGCGCCCACGGAGTTGAGACGCTCCGCCAGCTCCTCGTATCCGCGATTGATCACGTACACGTTGCGCAGCACCGACGTGCCCTCGGCCGCCATCATCGCCAGCAGCACCACCACCGCCGGACGCAGCGCCGGCGGGCACATCATCTCCGCCGCGCGCCAGCGGGTCGGGCCTTCCACCAGCACCCGGTGCGGGTCGAGGAGTTGCAGCCTGCCGCCCAGCCGGTTGAGGTCCGTCAGATAGATCGCGCGGTTGTCGTAGACCCAGTCGTGGATCAGGGTCTGGCCCTGCGCGACCGCCGCGATGGCCGCGAAGAACGGCACGTTGTCGATGTTGAGCCCCGGGAAGGGCATCGGGTGGATCTTGTCGATGGGGGCTTCGAGCTTGGAGGGCCGTACGGTCAGGTCCACCAGCCGGGTCCGGCCGTTGTCGGCCGCGTACTCGGCGCTGCGGTCGTGATCGAGGCCCATCTCCTCCAGGACCGCGAGCTCGATCTCCATGAACTCGACGGGAACCCGGCGGATCGTCAGCTCCGACTCCGTCACCACGGCGGCGGCCAGCAGGCTCATCGCCTCGACCGGGTCCTCGGAGGGGGAGTAGTCGACATCCACGTCGATGTCCGGCACCCCGTGCACGGTCAGCGTCGTCGTGCCCACGCCGTCCACCCGTACGCCCAGCGCCTCCAGGAAGAAACACAGGTCCTGGACCATGTAGTTGGAGGACGCGTTGCGGATGACGGTCACGCCGTCGCTGCGCGCGGCCGCGAGCAGCGCGTTCTCGGTGACCGTGTCGCCGCGTTCGGTCAGCACGATCGGGCGGTCGGGGGTGGCGCCCCGCTCCACCTGTGCGTGGTAGAGCCCCTCCGTCGCCGTGATCTCCAGTCCGAAGCGGCGCAGCGCGATCATGTGGGGCTCGATGGTGCGGGTGCCCAGGTCGCAGCCGCCCGCGTACGGCAGCTTGAAGGTGTCCAGGCGGTGCAGCAGCGGGCCGAGGAACATGATGATCGAGCGGGTGCGGCGTGCGGCCGACGCGTCGATGGCGGCCATGTCCACGTCGGCGCCCGGGGCGATCTCCAGGTCCTTGCCGTCGTTGATCCAACGGGTGCGCACGCCAATGGAGTTGAGCACCTCAAGGAGGCGGTACACCTCCTCGATGCGTGCGACTCTGCGCAGCACCGTCCGCCCCTTGTTGAGCAACGAGGCGCAGAGCAGCGCCACACAGGCGTTCTTGCTCGTCTTGACGTCGATCGCGCCGGACAGCCGGCGTCCGCCGACCACCCGCAGATGCATCGGTCCGGCGTAGCCCAGCGAAACGATCTCGCTGTCGAGAGCCTCGCCGATCCGGGCGATCATCTCAAGGCTGATGTTCTGGTTTCCGCGCTCGATGCGGTTCACGGCGCTCTGGCTTGTGGCGAGCGCATCGGCCAGCTGAGTCTGTGTCCAGCCCCGGTGCTGACGGGCGACACGGATGAGCTTGCCGATGCGTACGAGGTAGTCATCTGCCATGCGACAGACGCTATCTCACATATGAGATGCCAACTCTTCCGGGTGGGCCATTGGAGTGACGGGTGTGGCTGCGGGTGCGACTGACGGGGTGGTCGCGGGTGCGGCTTCAGCACTCGGGCAGCGCGGCGCGCCGCGATGGGCGCAGCGGTCACGCGTCGAGGCGGCGCATGGCGAGCCAGGTGATGATCTCGGGGACGCCGCGCTGGGTCAGCCGGCTAGTACGACCTGCGCGACGGACTTGCCGCGCTCCTTGCCGATCTCGGCCAGGAGCGGGTTGGTGAACAGGTCGTTCCTGCCCTCGGCGAAGCCGCCCCAGGACTGGATCCGCTCCGCACCCCGTGCTCGCGCATCGGGTCCTGGTAGTCGGCGCGCTGGAAGAACGGGTGGGTCTCGATCCGGTTGACCGCCGGCAGGATGTCGTTGTTGATGATCAGGTCGATCAGGTCGATCAGGCGGTCGGGGTGGAAGCTGGCGACGCCGATCGCCCTGGCGAGCCCCTCACTGTTGAGGGTCTCCACAGCCCGCCACTGCCCGTAGGCGTCGCCGAAGGGCTGGTGCATCAGGTACAGGTCGAGGTGGGCCAGGCCCAGCTTGGCGAGTGACGCCTCGAAGGCGCGCCTGGTGTTCTGCTCGGCCGGCGCGTCCTGGACCCACAGCTTGGTGGTGACGAACAGCTCCTCGCCAATGCTGCTCGGCGGGTTTACCGGGCATATTCGATAAGGCCGTCGACGGCCGGCCCGTGTGTGCCGCCAGGGGTGCCTCACTCAAAGCGCGCCTGTCACACCTCTCTACCTGCCGCAGCCCCTCGAATGGCTGGAAACACCGGCGCGACTGTGATGTTCGCCCACCATGGGGGTGAGCCACCCCTGTGACGACTTGACGCCCAGCCGCCGCGTCATCCAACCCGGTTGACGCCGCTGG
Source organism: Streptomyces sp. NBC_01197 (assembly GCF_036010505.1). NCBI lineage: Bacteria > Bacillati > Actinomycetota > Actinomycetes > Kitasatosporales > Streptomycetaceae > Streptomyces > Streptomyces sp. NBC_01197. The sequence goes on along the minus strand of NZ_CP108569.1, from coordinate 1,440,488 downwards.
CGCTGCCCCAGCTCCCGGAAGGACCTGTATCAAAGGCCACTTGGACAAGGAAATCGCAACTTCGACATGGCTCGCAGAGGCGGCTACCTTCACCCGGTCTTCGGTGGTCGCCCACGGTCGCAAGGGGTTCCCCCAGGAGGGGCCACGCGCGACGGGATGAGTCGGTCACGCCCCACGAACCCTCGCCCCCATGCGTAAGCCACCGAACCGGGTCCGCACCAGACACCCCCGACCAGGAAGAGACGTATGCCCCCTCTTGCTCTGTACACATTCGGCGTCCTGAAGTCACCTCTCGCCGAGCCCGGAGCTCTCACGCGCGAGTTCTACGACATTGGTGAGGCCGTCTACCGGAAGATCGGTCAGCACGCCGGATACCTCGCTCGTGCTGAAGTGGCAGACGGCGCCCCGGGCGCGCTCTTCGGGGCGGACTGGGGGCGCATGGGGAGAGTTCGCCGTACCGACTTGGTACGACAAGGGACGTGCGGTGGAAACCACCGCCTTGGCCGCGACCCTCTCACTCTGGACCGACCTGCAGTCCGCCTTCGACGCTGTCTACACCGGTCTGCACCGTGAGGCGCTGAACAGGCGTTACGACTGGTTCGAGAGGACAGGACACCCGGGTTACGTGTTCTGGTGGGTCTCCGACGGCGTGATACCTACCTGGCAGGACGGGGTTTCCAGGCTGGAGCACCTCCACGATCACGGCTCCGCGCCGCATGCCTTCACCTATCACCACTCCTTCGCCCCGGACGGAACTCCGACCAGGAACAAAGGCACCGGGCCGAAGAGTGATCATGTTCGCTGACGAGGGAGCCTGAACGCCTGGCTTCGCCGGCAGACGCCTCGATTGTTCGATCGGATGAGAGCGGTCAGGGGCGGCCCCATATGACCTCCGTGCGGACGTGTACTAGAGTTATCTCGACATCGAGATATCTGCCGAGGCGCATCGCGGCCGTCACTCGGTAAGGGTTACCTAACTAATCCTCACTGTAGCGGACGGCCGAGCAGCCGCAGGCGGCACCACGCGGCGCCTGCGCTCATGAGGCGCGGCGCGGTAGAACGCGCACTTTGATGAAGGAGACTGTCGTGTCGGCGAACAGCTTCGACGCCCGCAGCACGCTGCGCGTGGGCGACGAGTCGTACGAGATCTTCAAGCTGGACAAGGTCGAGGGCTCCGCGCGCCTCCCTTACAGCCTGAAGGTGCTGCTGGAGAACCTGCTGCGTACCGAGGACGGCGCGAACATCACCGCCGACCACATCCGGGCGCTCGGCGGCTGGGACTCGCAGGCCCAGCCGAGCCAGGAGATCCAGTTCACGCCGGCCCGCGTGATCATGCAGGACTTCACCGGCGTGCCCTGTGTCGTCGACCTCGCCACCATGCGCGAGGCCGTGAAGGAGCTCGGCGGTGACGCGGCGCAGATCAACCCGCTCGCCCCGGCCGAGCTGGTCATCGACCACTCCGTCATCGCCGACAAGTTCGGTACGTCGGACTCCTTCGCGCAGAACGTCGAGCTGGAGTACGGCCGCAACAAGGAGCGCTATCAGTTCCTGCGCTGGGGCCAGACCGCGTTCGATGAGTTCAAGGTCGTCCCCCCGGGCACCGGCATCGTCCACCAGGTGAACATCGAGCACCTGGCCCGCACCGTCATGGTCCGCAACGGCCAGGCGTACCCGGACACCCTCGTCGGTACCGACTCGCACACCACCATGGTCAACGGCCTGGGCGTGCTGGGCTGGGGCGTCGGCGGTATCGAAGCCGAGGCCGCGATGCTCGGCCAGCCGGTCTCGATGCTCATCCCGCGCGTCGTCGGCTTCAAGCTGACCGGCGAGCTGAACGCCGGCACGACCGCCACCGACCTGGTCCTCACGATCACCGAGATGCTGCGCAAGCACGGCGTCGTCGGCAAGTTCGTCGAGTTCTACGGTGAGGGCGTCGCCGCCACCTCGCTCGCGAACCGCGCCACCATCGGCAACATGTCGCCGGAGTTCGGCTCCACCGCCGCGATCTTCCCGATCGACGCCGAGACGCTGAACTACCTGCGGCTGACCGGCCGTGACGAGAAGCAGGTCGCGCTCGTCGAGGCGTACTCCAAGGAGCAGGGCCTCTGGCTCGACCCGGCCGCCGAGCCCGACTTCTCCGAGAAGCTGGAGCTCGACCTCGCCACGGTCGTCCCCTCCATCGCCGGCCCGAAGCGCCCGCAGGACCGCATCGTCCTCGCCAACGCCAAGGCGCAGTTCGAGCAGGACGTCCGCAACTACGTCTCCGAGGACGAGGAGTCCGGCAAGGAGTCCTTCCCGGCCTCCGACGCCCCGGCCACCCACAACGGCGTGCCGAGCCGTCCGACCACCGTCACGGCCCCCGACGGTTCGACGTACGAGATCGACCACGGCGCCGTCACCGTCGCCGCGATCACCTCCTGCACCAACACCTCGAACCCGTACGTCATGGTCGCCGCCGCGCTCGTCGCGAAGAAGGCCGTGGAGAAGGGTCTGACCCGCAAGCCCTGGGTCAAGACCACCCTCGCCCCGGGCTCGAAGGTCGTCACCGACTACTTCGACAAGGCCGGGCTCACCCCGTACCTCGACAAGGTCGGCTTCAACCTCGTCGGCTACGGCTGCACCACCTGCATCGGCAACTCGGGCCCGCTGCCCGAGGAGGTCTCGAAGGCCGTCAACGACCACGACCTGGCCGTGACGTCGGTACTCTCGGGCAACCGCAACTTCGAGGGGCGCATCAACCCCGACGTCAAGATGAACTACCTGGCGTCCCCGCCGCTGGTCGTCGCGTACGCCATCGCGGGCTCCATGAAGGTGGACATCACCAAGGACTCGCTGGGCACCGACCAGGACGGCAAGCCGGTCTACCTCAAGGACATCTGGCCCACCGAGGCCGAGGTCAACGACGTGGTGGCGAACACCATCGGCGAGGACATGTTCAACAAGTCCTACCTGGACGTCTTCGCCGGCGACGCCCAGTGGCAGGCGCTGTCGATCCCGACCGGCAACACCTTCGAGTGGGACCCCGAGTCCACCTACGTCCGTAAGCCCCCGTACTTCGAGGGCATGACGATGGAGACCACCCCGGTCGAGGACATCACCGGCGCCCGGGTCCTCGCCAAGCTGGGCGACTCGGTCACCACCGACCACATCTCCCCGGCCAGCGCGATCAAGGCCGACACCCCGGCCGGCCAGTACCTCACGGAGCACGGCGTCGAGCGCCGCGACTTCAACTCCTACGGCTCGCGCCGCGGTAACCACGAGGTCATGATCCGCGGCACCTTCGCCAACATCCGCCTGCGCAACCAGATCGCGCCGGGCACCGAGGGCGGCTACACCCGCGACTTCACCCAGGAAGACGGGCCGGTGTCGTTCATCTACGACGCCGCCCAGAACTACCAGGCCGCCGGCATCCCGCTGACCGTCCTGGCGGGCAAGGAGTACGGCTCCGGATCGTCCCGCGACTGGGCCGCCAAGGGCACCGCGCTGCTCGGCGTCCGTACCGTCATCGCCGAGTCGTACGAGCGCATCCACCGCTCGAACCTCATCGGCATGGGCGTCCTGCCGCTCCAGTTCCCGGAGGGCAAGACCGCCGAGTCGCTCGGCCTGACCGGCCAGGAGACCTTCTCCTTCACCGGTGTGACCGAGCTGAACAACGGCACCACGCCCCGCACGGTCAAGGTCACCACCGACACCGGTGTGGAGTTCGACGCGGTCGTCCGCATCGACACCCCCGGTGAGGCGGACTACTACCGCAACGGCGGCATCATGCAGTACGTGCTGCGCAACCTGATCCGCAAGTAGGCGGACGGGCCGCGAGGCCGCGAAGGGCCGTACCCCCGTGCAGTACCGCGGGGGTGCGGCCCTTCCGTATGCGCCTGCGGGAAGCCCTTGCGGGCCCTCGACACGGGGCGCGCAAGCGCGTGTTCAGCGGACGCCGAGCAGGTGCTCCATCGCCAGTTGGTCGAGCGCCTCGAAGGCCATGCTGCGCTCCGCGGCCGCGCCGGTGTCGAATTCCTCGTACGCGGAGCGGTCCGCCAGCAGCCCCTTGACCCCGTCGGCCGCGGTGGGCACCGCCAGCTCGTCCAGGCGCGAGGCGGCCAGCGCCTCCTGGACGGCCGGGTCGGCACGGAACGCCAGCGCGCGCTCCTTGAGGATCAGGTAGTTGCGCATGCAGTTCTTCGCCGACTCCCAGACTCCGTCGAAGCCGTCGGTGCGGACCGGCTTGAAGTCGAAGTGGCGCGGTCCGGTGTAGCCGGAGCTCTCCAGGAGGTCGACGAGCCAGAACGCCTGGCGGAGGTCGCCCGCTCCGAAGCGCAGGTCCTGGTCGTACTTGATGCCGGACTGGCCGTTGAGGTCGATGTGGAAGAGTTTGCCCGCCCAGATCGCCTGGGCGATGGAGTGGGTGAAGTTCAGCCCGGCCATCTGCTCGTGGCCGACCTCCGGGTTCACCCCGTACATCTCCGGGCGCTCCAGCCGCTCGATGAACGCCAGGGCGTGGCCGACGGTGGGCAGCAGGATGTCGCCGCGCGGCTCGTTCGGCTTGGGCTCGATGGCGAAGCGCAGGTCGTACCCCTGGTCCACGACGTACTCGCCGAGCAGGTCGAACGCCTCCTTCATCCGGTCGAGCGCCACCCGGACGTCCTTGGCGGCCCCGGACTCGGCGCCCTCGCGGCCGCCCCAGGCCACATAGGTCCGTGCGCCCAGCTCCACGGCCAGATCGATGTTGCGGATGACCTTCCGCAGCGCGAAGCGGCGCACATCGCGGTCGTTGGACGTAAAGCCGCCGTCCTTGAAGACGGGGTGTGTGAACAGGTTCGTCGTGGCCATCGGGACCTTGAGACCGGTGCGGTCCAGCGCGTCCTTGAAGCGCGCGACGAGCGTCGAACGCTCGCTGTCCGACGCGTCGAACGGGATCAGGTCGTCGTCGTGGAAGGTCACACCGTGCGCGCCGAGTTCCGCCAGGCGCTCCACGGACTCGACGGGGTCAAGGGCGGGGCGTGTCGGGTCACCGAAGGGGTCGTTGCCCTTCCAGCCGACGGTCCACAGACCGAAGGTGAACCTGTCAGCGGGGGTGGGGGAGAAACGGTCCGGCATGATCAGCAGCCTCTTGTCGACGAGGGCCCGGGCCGCCGCGCACAGCCGCCCGGGAGGGATTTGTTTGCTGACAGTACTAATACGGCATCGCCGGGGTTCTTTCCAGAGCTTGGGCAGTGCTTGACCGGAAACGCTCAGCGGCAACTCGGCGGCAACCGCCGTCGTCATGGCTACGAGCACCAAGGGGATCCGGTCCGGTTTCTCCTCGGTGCCCGCAGGCTACTGTCGGTCTTTATTTGTTTTACGCGTGACTAAAAGCGTGCCGACGCCGGGTTCAGCGGTTGACGAAGCCCAGGTTTCCCTTGTCATACCGGGTGCCTGCGACCGACCCGGCGGGCGCCGCGTCGTCGATCGCCGTCAGTTCGGCGCCCGACAGTTCCAGGGTCGCCGCCATGACGTTCTCCTCCAGGTACTTCTCCCGGCGGGTACCCGGAATCGGCACCACATCGGATCCCCGGTGCTGCACCCAGGCCAGTGCCAGCTGACGGGCGGTCACACCCCGTGCGGCGGCCGGCTCGTTGAGCCGGTCCACGATGGCGAGGTTCTGCTCCAGATTGCCGTCGGCGAACCGGGGCTGGCCGCGGCGCGGGTCGGTCTCCGGCAGACCGTCCAGCGAGGTCTACCGCCCGGTGAGGAAGCCGCGGCCGAGCGGCGAGAACGGCACGAGACCGATACCGAGCTCGCGGCAGACCGGCGCGATCTCCTGCTCCAGGTCCCTGGTCCAGAGCGACCACTCGCTCTGCAGCGCGGCGATCGGATGCACCGCGTGGGCGCGCCGGACGGTCTCCGCGCTCGCCTCGGAGAGCCCCAGGTGGCGGACCTTGCCCGCGGTGACCAGTTCCGCCATCGCACCGACGGTCTCCTCGATGGGAACGTCCGGGTCGACCCGGTGCTGGTAGTGCAGATCGATGTGGTCAGTGCCCAGTCTGCGCAGCGACGCGTCACAGGCCTGCCGCACGTACGCGGCGTCGCCCCGGATGTCGACCGGCGCGCCCAGCCGGTTGGCGAAGCCGAACTTGGTTGCCAGCACGGCCTGTTCGCGGCGCCCGGCCAGCGCCCGGCCGATGAGCTCCTCGTTGTGGCCCGGCGCCGTAGAAGTCCGATGTGTCGAGCAGGGTGACGCCCAGTTCGAGGGCGCGGTGGATGGTGGCGATCGACTGGTCGTCGCCGGACGCGCCGTAGCCGTGGCTCATCCCCATGCAGCCGAGGCCCTGGGCGGAGACGGTCAGTTCGCCGAGACGGCGCAGCGGAAGTGTGGAATCCACGGAACCGACCGTAGATGCTGGAGCGCGCTCAAGGCCAAACACTCTTCCCCGGCGGGACGGCAAGCGCACGGGCTCTGTACGGGCTGAGGGGCGGGCCCGGAAATCCAGGCCCGCCCCAGCAGTTCACTCCGTGCGAGTGATCACCCGCCGGTGATCACTCGCGGATCAGGACAGCAGCTCCACCTCCGCCAGCGTCGCCGTCCCGGTGCTCACCAGGCGGTACTTCTGGTACGTGCCCGGGTGATCCACGGAGAAGACCCGGGTCTGCTTGTCGTAGCCGAACGACTCACCCGAGCGCTGGTCCAGCGTGGTCCACGTCGTGCCGTCGGCGGAGCCCTCCAGCTTCCACCCGGTCGGGGCCTTGGCCTTGTCCGACGAGGTGAGGGTGTACTGCACGGCCCTGGTCGCCGACTTCACCGGGAGGTCGGCCGAGGTGAACGAGGCGTCCGTCTTCGACGTGTTGTCGAAGAGCGCACCGGGGCCGTTCGTGGCGTCCTCGCGCGGCGACGGCACCTTGTCGTCCTTGGCGATCGAGACCGGGGCCGCGTTCTTTCCGGTGCCCCACTTCGACGGCTGGGGGCCCATGGCGAAGTCCAGGGTGCCGCCGTGCTGCAGAACGTCGTTGGGCAGCGCGGTGGAGTTCCACGCCTTGCCGTTCACCTTGAGGCCCTGCACATAGATGTTCTTGGCGCTGTTCTGCGGGGCCTTGACCACCAGGTCCCTGCCGTTGTCCAGATGCACGGTGGCCTTGGTGAACTGCGGTGAGCCGACGGCGAATTCGCCGCTGCCCATCACCAGGGGGTAGAAGCCGAGCGAGGAGAAGATGTACCAGGCCGACTGCTCGCCGTTGTCCTCGTCGCCGAGATAGCCCTGCCCGATGTCACTGCCCACGTACAGCCGGCTGAGCACATCGCGGATCTTCTCCTGCGCCTTCCAGGGCTGGCCGGCCGCGTCGTACATGTAGGTGACGTGGTGGGCGGGCTGGTTGCTGTGCCCGTACTGGCCCATGCGCACATCCCGCGCCTCGATCATCTCGTGGATGATGCCACCGTACGAGCCGGTGGTCTCGGGGCCCGCGGTCTGCGGCGTCGAGAAGTAGGTGTCCAGCTTCTTCGCCAGACCCGCCTGGCCACCGTAGAGGTTGGCCAGACCGCGCGAGTCCTGCGGAGCGGTGAAGGCGTACCCCCAGCCGTCGGTCTCCGTGTAGTCGTAACCCCAGACCTTCGGGTCGTACTTGTCGGCCGGGAGCCGCCAGCCGCCGTCCGGGTTCTTGCCCTGGAAGAAGCCGATCTCGGGGTCGAAGAGCTTGACGTAGTTCTGCGCCCGGTTGAGGAAGTACTCCGACTCCTCCTTGTAGCGGGCCTCGTGGGTCTTCTTGTAGAGCGCCTGGCCCATCTGGGCGATGCCGTAGTCGTTGATGTAGCCCTCCATCGACCACGACATGCCCTCGTTGGTCGCGGTGGAGGCGTAGCCCGTGAAGGGCGAGGTGTCCATGCCCTTGCGGCCGACGCCGGAGCTGGACGGAACGACAGTGGCGTTCTTCACGGCCGCCTCGTACGCCGCCTTCGCGTCGAACTTCACGCCCTTGACATAGGCGTCCGCGAACGCCACGTCCGAACTGGTGCCGGTCATCAGGTCGGCGTAGCCGGGGGAGGACCAGCGGGACATCCAGCCGCCGTCCTTGTACTGCTGGACGAAGCCGTCGACCATCTTCCCCGCCTTCTTCGGGGTGAGGAAGGAGTACGCGGGCCAGGTCGTCCGGTATGTGTCCCAGAAGCCGTTGTTGACGTACACCGAACCGTCCACGACCTTGGCGCCCGTGTGCGTCGGGGTGTCGTCACCGGCCTTGGCCGAGAAGGGGCTCGCGTACTCCGTCTTCGAACCGACCTTCTCCGAGCCCGAGTTCGGGTAGAGGTACAGCCGGTACATGGACGAGTAGAGCGAGGTCAGCTGGTCGTGCGTGGCGCCCTGCACCTCGATCTTTCCGAGGATCTTGTCCCACTGGGAGCGGGCCTTCGCCTCGGTGCCCGCGAAGGTCGACGACGCGGGGAGCTCCTGGGCGAGGTTGGACTTCGCCTGGTCGACGCCGATGAGCGAGGTCGCGATGCGCAGGGTGACCGTACGGTTCTTGCCGGGCTTGAAGCGCATATAGCCGGTGACGTCGTCGCCGCCCCCGCCGGTGAGCTTCGAGCTCGCGGTGACCGGGGCGTCGACGACCCCGTACACGAACATCCGGGTCGCGCCGGCGGAGCCGCCGCTCTTGACGTCCGAGTAGCCGCTGAAGGTGCCGGTCTTCGGGTCCAGCGTGAGACCGCCGGCGTTGGAGATGTTGTCGAAGATCATGCTCGCGTTGTCACCGGGGTAGGTGAACCGCATCATCGCCGCGTGGTCGGTCGGCGTCATCTCGGCCTTGAGGCCGTTCTCGAAGGTGACCCCGTAGTAGTCGGGCTTCGCGACCTCGTTCTCGTGCTTGAAGGGGAGCGCGCGCTTGGTCCTGGAGGCGTCCGGGGTGCCGGAGTCCACCGACGGCATCACCTGGAAGGTCTGCCGGTCGCCCATCCAGGGGCTGGGTTCATGGCTGGCACTGAAGGCCTGGAGGGTTGGCAGATTGTCGGCATTGTTGCCGTTCGCGTAGTTGTAGAGCCAGCTGGTGGAGCCCGCGTCGGTGACCGGCGTCCAGAAGTTGAAGCCGTTCGGGACGGCGGTCGCCGGGAAGTTGTTGCCGCGCGAGAACGAGCCGCTCGAATTGGTGCCCCGGGTGGTGAGGGCGTAGTCCGAGAGGTGTGCGGACGGCTTCTCCGCCTTCTTGGCCGCCAGCGAGATGTCGTCGATCCAGCCCCGGAACGTCGCCGGGCCCTTGGGGGAGTCGTACGCCACCAGGATCCGGTCGACGGTCTTGCCGGCGGCGACCGTCCCAATGTCCGACGAGACGGCGTTCCACTGGTTGACGTACAGCCGCTTGGCGGCCCCCTGACCCTGTGGCGTCAGCAGCCCGCCGTTGGAGTCGGTGGCCTTCAGGTCGCTCAGATAGGTGCCGTCCGTGAAGGCGAGGTCGACCGCCACATTGGTGGACGGGTAGTTCAGATCGGTCTTGCCCATCTCCGGGAAGACCTTGTACGACAGCTCGGTGTTCCGGCTGATCCGGGTGTTGACATCGAAGACCTTGTTGTACGAGTACGCGCGGCCGGTGCCCGCCTGCGTACCCTCGTACCGCAGCGACCTGATGCCGGTGAACCCGGCGCCGGTCTTGGCGGTCGGCGACGAGGTGGGTCCGCTGTCCACCCGGGTCACCATGTCCGACGGCGGGGGCGTGCTCGTGTCGCCGTCCGAGAACTGGACGTCGGCGAGCTGCACCGCGTCGGTGGCCCCGTGATTGGCGGTGATGTCGAGGCGGTAGTGCGCGTATGCGGTGTCCGCGCCCGCGATGTCGTACGACTTCGTCTGGAACCGCTTGTCGAAGTCCTGGCCCTGCTGGGTGTTGAGGGTCTTCCAGTCCTTGCCGTCGGTGGAGCCCTGGAGGGTCCAGTCCTTCGGGTCGCGCTCGTCGTGATCGTTCGCGGATGTCAGCGCGTACGTCTTGAGCTTGACCGCCTCGTCGAGATCGAACTCCACCCATGCCGTGGGATGGAATGCCAGCCACTTGGTGTCCGGATTGATGTCGATGAGGCTGCCCTTGCCCTCACCGCTCCCGGCGTTCTCGTCACTGGCGCGCAGAGTGACGACATGGTCCGTGACATTGCCGGGTATTCCCGCATTGATGGTGCCATCAATACCGGAGGCCCGTTTATGGCCGTCCGGGCCCACTTCCACGGTATTGCGCCAGTCCGGCTGCGGCTGATCCGCTTCGAACGAGGAGCTGAATCCCTTGTCCCCTCCATGGGGTTGGGCGGGTTGGGCGACGGCCGCGCCCTGGCCCGAAACGACAAGCACAAAAGCGGCCGCCACCAGGGCGGCGGCCGGGCCGGCCCTGTGCCGAGGTCTGGTCTGCATGAGGGTCTTTCCTCTCACCTAAGCGCTTTGGACAACGTTGTCACTCTGATGCGCAAGGTCCAGTAGGAAGGTAAGTGACATCTGAGTCAAGGGTGTTGACGACGCGCGGGCGGAAGAATTGGTCGCGCTCTCACGAGACGGTGTCACTCGGTGGGCGGAGTGCACCAGATGTCTGGGAGGTCTCAACTCGGGAAAGACTGACGTTCAAACCTGCATTCGATCTTGCCCAGTCGAAGGGAAGTGGACTATACCTGTCGACGTCCGCCCAGCCGTGTCTTTGGCGGCGGGCCAGGGGGGCGGGGAACGGGGCAGGGGGCTTCACGGCACTCCGGTCGTACTCCCAGGCTTTCCCTCCTGCAGCCAGTGCAACCCCCAGCGTCAACTGACCGCGGTGGCGGGGCCCTTCGCCTGAGGCGAATTCTCAACGGGCGACCGGTACACCGCCTGAGTCCTGTAGAAGGCGAGGACTTGAGCATGGGATCCACCTCCGCCCGCACCAATGAGGGCCTCGGCCGTCGTGATCTGATCAAGCGGTCTGCCGCTCTCGGCCTGATCACCGTTCCGACGATGAGTTTCCTCTCTGCCTGCGCGAGCAGTGACAGCAGCGGCGACAAGCAGGTCAAAAAGGGCAAGACGACCGCCGGCAACCCGCTCGGTGTGAACGAGACCGCCCCGCTCGACATGGTCGTCTTCGACGGTGGCTTCGGCACTGACTACGCCAGGGCCGCCAACGCGCTGTACTCCAAGGCACACCCGAAGTCGAAGGTGAACTTCTCGGCCACGCAGAAGATCCAGTCGGAGCTGCAGCCGCGCTTCAACGGCGGCACCCCGCCCGACCTGATCGACAACTCGGGCGCCGAGCAGATGGACATGGGTGTCCTGGTCGGCAAGAACCAGCTCACCGACCTCACGCCGCTGCTGGACGCGCCGTCCGTCGACGACCCGAGCAAGAAGGTCAGGGACACCCTGCGACCGGGCATCGTGGAGATGGGCCAGTACGACGGTCAGCCGTGCTGGATCATGAACTACGCGTACACCGTCTACGGCGTGTGGTACTCGCAGACCGCTCTGGACAACCTCGGCGTCGAGTACCCCAAGACCTGGGACGACATGCTCGCCGTCTGCGCCAAGGCGAAGAAGAAGGGCATCGCAGGCTGGACGTACGCGGGCAAGTACCCGTACTACATCCCGTTCTCGCTCTTCCCCTTCATCGGCAAGATCGGCGGCCGTCAGGTCCTCGACGACATCGACGACCTGGCCCCCAACGCCTGGAAGCACCCGGCGGTCAAGGCCGCGTTCGACGCCTACTACGAGCTCTTCAAGAAGGGCTACATCCTCAAGGGCACGCCCGGCATCGACCACATCCAGTCCCAGACGGCCTGGACTGCCGGCAAGGCGCTCTTCATCCCCAACGGCTCCTGGGTGGAGAACGAGTCGGCGAAGACCACGCCCAAGAACTTCCAGATGAAGGTCGGCGCGCCGTCCAGCCTGGACTCCTCGGACAAGATGCCGTACGGCACCATCTGGGCCTCCGGTGGTGAGCCCTTCATCGTGCCGCGGAAGGCCAAGAACCCGCAGGCGGGCATGGACCAGCTGCGCATCATGCTCAGCGAGGCCTCGTCCAAGACCTTCACCTCCAAGGTCAAGTCGCTGTCCGCCTTCAACGGCGGTACCGACGGCCTCAAGTTGTCGACGGCCCTCCAGTCGGGCCTCGACGCGCTGAAGGCCGCAGGCGACAACGTGGTCAACCCGCGCCTCCAGGACTGGTACGTGAAGCTCCAGAAGGAGCAGATCGGTGTCTCCGTACTCGGCGAGATGATGGCAGGCCGTATGACCCCGGCCGAGGCCGTCAAGAAGTGCCAGCAGTACGCGGACGCGGCGGCCAAGGACTCGTCGATCAAGCACTACAAGCACCAGTGAGCACGCGTCACCAGCGGCGGCACCCGCCGGAAGATCGGGGTCGGAACCATGCAACAAGGTAAGTACCGGTTCATTGTGGGGTTTTTGGTCGTCCCACTGGCGTTGTACGCAGTCTTCGTCATATGGCCGTTCATTCAGTCGATCTATTACTCGTTCACCGACTGGACCGGCCTGAGCCCGGACTTCAAGATGGTCGGCTTCGACAACTACAGCCGGATGCTCCACGACTCCACTTTCTGGAAGTCCCTGGAACACAGCGTCCTTTTCGTGCTGTTGCTGCCGCTGGTGACGCTCGGCCTCGCGCTGTTCTTCGCCTTCATGCTGAATGTCGGCGGCCGTCGCCGTAAGGGCGCGGCCATAGCGGGCGTACGCGGCTCGGGGTTCTACAAGATCGCGTACTTCTTCCCGCAGGTGCTGTCGATCGCGATCGTCGCCCTGCTCTTCAGGTTCATCTACAACCCCGACGGGGGCATCCTCAACGGGGCCCTGAGCGCGATCCATCTCGACAGCATCCAGCCGGACTGGCTCGGCGACCCGAAGCTGGCCCTCTGGTGCATCTTCGCGGTCCTGGTCTGGTCCCAGGTCGGCTTCTTCGTGGTGCTCTTCTCCGCCGGTATGGCGTCCATCCCGAAGGACTTCTACGAAGCCGCGCTGCTGGACGGCGCGAGCCGGGTCACGACCTTCTTCCGGATCACCCTTCCGCTGCTCTGGGACACCGTGCAGTCGGGCTGGGTGTACATGGGCATCCTGTCCCTCGGCGCCGAGGCGTTCGCCGCGGTGAACATCATGAGCGTGGGCCCCGGCGGCCCCGCCCAATCGACGACCGTGCTGCCGCTGTTCGTCTACCAGACGGCGTTCCGCGACGGAGCGGCCGGATACGCGACAACGATCGGTGTCGCCCTCCTCGTGCTCACCATGGTGTTCGCCGCCATCGTGATGCGACTGGGCCGGCGCGAGCGGCTGGAGTTCTGAGATGACCACTGACACCCCTCCGGCCGAGCTCACCAAGGACCGTGAGTCCGCGCCGCCGACCAAGCCCGTCGCGCCCCGCGAGCAGAAGAGCGGCGGCACCCTCAACGTCTTCTCGCACGGCGTGCTCATCATCTGGGCGGTCCTGGTCGTGGTGCCGCTGCTGTGGGCGGTGATGTCCTCGTTCAAGAACGACCACGACATCCTCGCCAAGCCGTGGAGCCTGCCCGACCGGCTGCACTTCGAGAACTGGTCCCGCGCCTGGGGCCAGGCGCACATGGGCCAGTACTTCGGGCACACCATCGTCGTCGTCGGCGGTTCGCTCGTCGGCACGCTGCTGCTCGGCTCGATGGCGGCCTATGTGCTGGCGCGCTTCGACTTCCCCGGGAACAGGTTCATCTACTTCCTGTTCGTCGGTGGGATGAGCTTCCCGATCATCCTGGCGCTGGTGCCGTTGTTCTTCGTCATGAACAACATGAGTCTGCTGAACACGACCCAGGGCCTGATCCTGGTCTACATCGCCTACTCACTGCCGTTCACCGTCTTCTTCCTCACCTCGTTCTTCCGCACCCTGCCGGGAGAAGTGGCCGAGGCGGCGACGCTCGACGGTGCCTCGCACACCCGTACCTTCTTCCAGGTGATGCTGCCGATGGCCAAGCCGGGCCTGATCAGCGTGGGCATCTTCAACTTCCTGGGCCAGTGGAACCAGTATCTGCTGCCCACGGTGCTGAACACCGACCCGAAGCAGCGGGTGCTGGCCCAGGGCCTGGTCGAACTGGCCACCAGCCAGGGGTACAAGGGCGACTACTCCGGCCTCTTCGCCGGTCTGGTGATGGCGATGCTGCCGGTTCTCGCGGCGTACATCGTCTTCCAGCGGCAGGTCGTCGCGGGGCTGACCGCGGGAGCGCTGAAGTAGAGCGCTCTCTTCCGCTCTCTGGCGCCGATCTCACGCCGGAAACTCCACCCCGAACCGCCCGACGGCATCCGCTGTCGGGCGGTTCGTCCGTTTCACCCCCGGGAGGTCGCCCGCTCATCCGTGTCTGCCCTTGCTCAAGGTCTTGCTCAAGGTCTTGACGGGAGAGAGCGACAAAGGGTCAGCTGAGGGTTCACATGTTGGAGATAGGGCGGGGTTCAGCACGCGCGCCCCGCGCGGGGACGGCCGTCGTGCCGTCCGCCAGTGGCAGGAGTGGATGAGTCGATGGAGACTCCGGGGTCGCAGACATCTCTGCACCGGGCCAACCTTGAGCGGGTCGTACGCGCGGTGCGTATGGCGGGCTCGCTCACTCAGGCGGAGATCGCCCGCAGCACGGGGCTCTCGGCAGCCACGGTCTCCAATATCGTCCGGGAGCTGAAAGAGGGCGGCACGGTCGAGGTCACCCCGACCTCGGCCGGCGGCCGCCGGGCCCGCAGCGTCTCGCTGAGCGGGTCCGCGGGCATCGTGATCGGGGTCGACTTCGGGCATACGCATCTGCGGGTGGCCGTGGGCAACCTCGCCCATCAGGTGCTCGCCGAGGAGTCCGAGCCGCTCGATGTGGACGCCTCGTCCGCGGAGGGCTTCGGCCGGGCCGAGGAGCTGGTCAACAGGCTGATCGAGGCCACCGGCATCGGCGCCGACAAGGTCGTCGGCGTCGGGCTCGGAGTGCCGGGGCCGATCGATGTCGAGTCTGGCACCCTCGGCTCCACGTCGATCCTGCCGGGGTGGTCCGGCATCAACCCGAGCGACGAGCTGGCCTCCAGGCTCGGAGTGCCGGTGTACGTCGACAACGACGCCAACCTGGGCGCCCTCGGCGAGCTGGTCTGGGGGAGCGGGAGCGGGGTCAGGGACCTCGCCTACATCAAGGTCGCCAGCGGGGTGGGGGCCGGTCTGGTGATCGACGGCCAGATCTACCGGGGCCCCGGCGGCACGGCGGGCGAGATCGGGCACATCACGCTCGACGAGTCGGGCCCTGTCTGCCGCTGCGGCAACCGGGGCTGCCTGGAGACCTTCACGGCGGCCCGGTACGTCCTGCCCCTCCTTGAGTCCAGCCACGGCACCGGTCTGACCATCGAGCGGGTCGTCCAGCTCGCCCGCGGGGGCGATCCGGGCTGCCGCCGGGTGATCGCGGACGTCGGCCGCCACATCGGGAGCGGCGTGGCCAATCTCTGCAACCTCCTGAACCCCTCCAGGGTGGTGCTCGGCGGGGACCTCGCCGAGGCCGGTGAGCTGGTGCTCGGGCCCATCCGGGAGTCGGTCGGCAGGTACGCGATCCCCAGTGCGGCACGGCAGTTGTCGGTGCTCCCCGGGGCGCTCGGCGCCCGGGCCGAGGTGCTCGGCGCGCTGGCGCTCGTCCTCAGCGAAATGGGCGATTCAAGTCTTTTGGACACAGCGCTGCCTGCCAGTACTCCTGCCTTCACTTAGATAACGAATGACACCGTTGCCATCTCGTTAAGGATTTACTCCTTGACGCTGGCCTGGCAGCCGAGTTGACTCCAGGCACCTCGGCCGCAATGTCGCGGCCTCGTCAGGGAGGTTTCTGAAGTGAACACGCAGATGCGTCGTGCCGCCGTGGCCGTGGCCGTAACCGCTATGGCTGTCTCTCTCGCGGCCTGTGGCAGCGCCAAGGAGTCGGGCGGGAAGGACAAGGCGTCCTCGAACTCCGCCAAGAAGGGCGATGCCCTCAACATCGGTCTGCTCCTGCCGGAGAACCAGACCGCCCGCTACGAGAAGTTCGACAAGCCCCTGATCGAGAAGAAGGTCAAGGAGCTGACGCACGGCAAGGGCAAGGTCACCTACGTCAACGCCAAGCAGCAGGCGGACACGCAGAGCCAGCAGATGGACACCATGGTCACCAACCAGGTGGACGCCATCATCGTGGACGCCGTGGACGCCAAGTCCATAGCCATCTCGGTCAAGAAGGCCAAGGACGCCCACATCCCCGTCGTCGCCTTCGACCGCCTCGCCCAGGGCCCGATCGACTCGTACGTCTCCTTCGACAACCAGACCGTCGGCAAGACCCAGGGCACCGCCCTGCTGAAGGCGCTCGGCTCCAAGGCCAAGTCCGGCAAGATCGTCATGATGAACGGCTCCTCCACCGACCCGAACGCCGCCGACTACAAGAAGGGCGCTCACTCCGTCCTCGACGGCAAGGTGAACATCGGCAAGGAGTACGACACCAAGGAGTGGAAGCCGGAGAACGCCAACTCCAACATGGAGGGCGCGATCACCGCCATCGGCAAGAAGAACGTCATCGGCGTCCTCTCCGCCAACGACGGCATGGCGGGCGGCGTCATCACCGCCCTCAAGTCCGCCGGTGTCAGCCCGATCCCGCCGGTCACCGGCCAGGACGCCGAACTCGCCGGTGTGCAGCGCATCGTGGCCGGTACGCAGTACATGAGCGTCTACAAGCCGTACCTCCGTGAGGGCCCGGTCGCGGCCGAGATGGCGGTGGCGCTCGCCAAGGGACAGAAGCTCGACTCGATCGTCAAGACCAAGGTCGACAGCCCCAGCACCAAGAACATCCCCTCCGTGATCTTCCCGGTCTACTCGCTGACCAAGGCCAACATCAAGGACACCGTCATCAAGGACGGCATCTACACGGTCAGCGACATCTGCACCCCGGCCTACAAGGCCGCGTGCGACAAGATCGGTCTGAAGTAATTCCCCTGCCCCGCAAGGGAATTACGCACCACTGAAGCCCGTCCGGCGCCCCGCCCCCCAATCGTCCCGCTACCGGGGCGGGGCGCCGGACGGTACACCCCGCTCAGCCACCGCGCTCGCCCGGCAGCGTGGTATCCCCGCCGGTCAGGCGGCGAAGGAGATGGTTCAAGTGTCCGCTACGCCCGTGCTGGCGTTGCGTGGGGTCTCCAAGCGATTCGGTGCCGTCCAGGCGCTCACCGATGTGGAGCTTGAGGCCTACGGCGGTGAAGTGCTCGCCCTGGTCGGCGACAACGGAGCCGGAAAGTCCACGCTGGTCAAGACGATCGCAGGCGTGCACCCCATCGATGACGGCGTCATCGAGTGGGAAGGCAAGGCAGTCCAGATCAACAAGCCGCACGACGCGCAGAACCTGGGCATCGCGACCGTGTACCAGGACCTCTCGCTCTGCGACAACATCGATGTCGTCGGCAACCTCTACCTCGGCCGGGAGCTGCGCAAGCGCGGCGTCCTGGACGAGGTCGAAATGGAGCGCCGCTCTCGCGAGTTGCTGACCACGCTCTCGATCCGCATCCCCAGCGTGCGTATCCCGATCGCCTCGCTCTCCGGCGGCCAGCGCCAGACCGTGGCCATCGCGCGATCCATGCTCGGCGAGCCCAAGCTCGTCATCCTCGACGAGCCGACAGCGGCCCTCGGCGTGGAGCAGACCGCGCAGGTGCTCGACCTCGTCGAGCGGCTCCGTGAGCGCGGCCACGCGGTCCTGCTCATCAGCCACAACATGGCCGACGTCAAGGCTGTGGCCGACAAGGTCGCGGTGCTCAGGCTCGGCCGCAACAACGGTGTCTTCGATGTGAAGACCACCTCGCAGGAAGAGATCATCGCCGCGATCACCGGCGCCACGGACAACGCTGTGACCCGTCGTGCGTCGCGCGGTGTGGAGGTTCAGAAGTGAGCATCGACAAGCCCGCAGCCATGGATGCAGCGCCCGCGGCGCCCGGCGCGGTGGACGCCCCGGCCCCGGCCGCCGACGCGGTGACCGCGGTCGACCCCCGGCTGCTCGTGCGCGAGCAGGGCTTCGCCGGTTATCTGTCCGAGTTCAGGCGCAAGATACGCGCGGGTGAGCTCGGCTCCATCCCGGTGATCGTCGGCCTGATCGTCATCGCCGCGATCTTCCAGAGCGTGAACTCGCGCTTCCTCACCGCGGGCAACCTGACCGACATCTCCGTCACCATGGTCGGTACGGGCATGATCGCCGTCGGTATCGTCTTCGTCCTGCTGCTCGGTGAGATCGACCTCTCGGTCGGCTCGGTCAGCGGTGTCTCCAGCGCGGCCTTCGCCGTGCTGAACGTCACACACGGGATGAACCAGTGGCTGGCCCTGGTGCTCGCCATCCTCACCGGTACGGTCGCCGGCGCGATCCACGGCTTCTTCTTCGCCCGCATCGGCGTCCCCGCGTTCGCGGTGACCCTGGCCGGTCTGCTGTTCTGGAACGGCTTCATGCTCCAGATCCTCGGCGACAACGGAACGATCAACCTGCCCGGCGACGGTCCCATCGCCAACATGACCGGCTACTACTTCTCCGATGTGGCGGTGGCCTACGGCTTCGCCCTGCTCGGTGTGGTGGTCTTCTTCCTCACCTCGTTCGTCGACGCCCGGCGCCGTGAGGCCGCCGGCGTGCCGTCCCGGCCGCTCAGCGAGATCGCGCTGCGTACCGCTGTACTCGCCGTCGTGGGCTTCGCCGTCGCCTTTATGTACAACCAGTACAAGGGGCTGCCGCTCGCCGTCCTGATCTTCATGGTGGTGCTGGTCGGCACGGACTTCGTCCTGCGCCGCACCACGTACGGCCGCAAGGTCTTCGCGCTCGGCGGAAGCGTCGAGGCGTCCCGGCGGGCCGGTATCAACGTCACGATGATCCGGATCTCTGTCTTCGCCATCGCCGGTACGTTCGCGGCCGTCGGCGGTCTCTTCATGGCCTCCAAGATCGCCACCGCCAACCAGGGCGCCGGCAGCGGTGACCTGCTGATGAACGCCATCGCTGCGGCCGTCATCGGCGGTACCAGCCTCTTCGGCGGCCGCGGCCGTACCTGGAACGCGCTGCTCGGCGTACTCGTGATCGTCTCGATCCAGTACGGCCTGTCGCTGCAGGGCATCGCCTCGCCCATCCAGTACATGATCACCGGTGGCGTACTGCTCGCCACGGTCGTGATCGACGCCGTGACCCGCAAGACCCAGAAGTCCGCGGGCCGCGCCTGACCCGCCGGCGGACAACCCGCACACATCGGACGCCCGGCCGGGGCACTCCCGCGCCGGGCTCCCGTGCGTCCCGGTCCGCCGAACGGGTGACGTACGACGCACCGCCCGATGACGAGTGCCCCGGATGGAACATTAGACTCGACAGACCCGGCAAAGCTCGATCACAGTTCGAACGCAAGGAGGCACGGGTGCCGCTGCTGACCCGCATCAGGGGACCGCGCGATCTGGACAGGCTGGGCCCGGAGCAGCTGGAACAGCTGGCCGGGGAGATCCGGACCTTCCTCGTCGACGCCGTGTCCAAGACCGGTGGCCATCTCGGCCCGAATCTGGGTGTCGTCGAGCTGACCATCGCCCTGCACCGCGTCTTCGACTCACCGAAGGACCGGGTGCTCTTCGACACCGGTCACCAGAGCTACGTGCACAAGCTGCTCACCGGCCGCCAGGACTTCGGGATGCTGCGCACCAAGGGCGGCCTCTCCGGCTACCCCTCACGCGCCGAGTCCGACCACGACGTCATCGAGAACTCGCACGCTTCGACGGTGCTGGGCTGGGCCGACGGCCTCGCCAAGGCCAACCAGGTACTCAAGAGGAACGACCACGTCGTCGCCGTGATCGGTGACGGCGCGCTCACCGGCGGTATGGCCTGGGAGGCGCTGAACAACATCGCCGACGCCAAGGACCGCCCGCTCGTGATCGTCGTGAACGACAACGAGCGCTCCTACGCGCCCACCATCGGCGGGATGGCCAACCACCTCGCCACGCTCCGTACGACCGACGGGTACGAGCGCTTCCTGGCCCGGGGCAAGGACCTTCTGGGGCGCACGCCGGTCGTCGGCAAGCCGCTGTACGAGACCCTGCACGGCGCGAAGAAGGGCCTCAAGGACTTCATCGCCCCGCAGGGCATGTTCGAGGACCTCGGCCTGAAGTACGTCGGCCCGATCGACGGCCATGACATCGAGGCCCTGGAGTCCGCGCTGGAACGCGCCAAGGGCTTCGGCGGACCCGTCATCGTGCACTGCCTCACCGAGAAGGGCCGCGGCTACCAGCCCGCCGAGCAGGACGAGGCCGACCACTTCCACGGCATCGGCCCGATCCACCCGGACACCGGCCTGCCGATCAAGGCCGCCGCCGCGAGCTGGACCTCGGTCTTCGGCGACGAGATGGTCAAGCTCGGCCGGGAGCGCGAGGACATCGTCGCCATCACGGCGGCCATGCTCCAGCCGGTCGGCCTGACCAAGTTCGCGAAGGAGTTCCCCGGCCGGGTCTACGACGTGGGGATCGCCGAACAGCACGCGGCGGTCTCCGCCGCCGGGCTCGCGACGGGCGGGCTGCACCCGGTCTTCGCGGTCTACGCGACCTTCCTCAACCGCGCCTTCGACCAGCTTCTGATGGATGTGGCCCTGCACAAGTGCGGTGTCACCTTCGTACTGGACCGGGCCGGGGTCACCGGCGACGACGGCGCCTCGCACAACGGCATGTGGGACATGTCCATCCTCCAGTGCGTCCCGACGCTGCGGATCGCCGCGCCGCGCGACGCCGAGCAGGTGCGCGCCCAGCTGCGCGAGGCCGTCCGGGTGGAGGACGCACCGACCGTGGTGCGCTACTCGAAGGGCGTCGTCGGCCCGGCCGTCCCCGCCGTCGGCAGGGTCGGCGGGATGGACGTGCTGCGCGAGGCGGGCACCACCGCGCCGGACGTCCTGCTCGTCTCCGTCGGTGCGCTCGCCCCGATGTGCCTGGAGATCGCCGAACTGCTCAACAAGCAGGGCATCTCCACCACGGTGGTCGACCCGCGCTGGGTCAAGCCCGTCGACGAGGCGCTCGCCCCGCTCGCCGAGCAGCACCGGGTGGTCGTCACCGTCGAGGACAACAGCCGTGCCGGGGGCGTCGGTTCAGCGGTCGCCCAGGCGCTCCGGGACGCCGGGGTCGACGTACCGCTGCGGGACTTCGGTATCCCGCCGCGCTTCCTCGACCACGCGTCGCGCAAGCAGGTCATGGCCGAGATCGGGCTGACCGCCCCGGACATCGCCCGCCAGGTCACCGGCCTGGTCGCGAAGATCGACGGCCGGTACGACAGCCCGTCGGCCGCGTCGGCCGAGCCGGCCCGCGACTGACCGCACCACGCCCGCGCGCGGCCGCGCGGCACCGAACGAGCCGGTGGGCCTACCTGTACGGGTGGTCCCGCCGGCTCATTGGTGTGAAAGGTCCTCACCTGGTGGTACATCGCACTCACGCGCTCCGATCATGGCGAGGACTACAAGCGTGGAGGTACACCCGTGAGCAGCAGTCTCTTCCGGACGAAATCCGTGGAGCAGTCGATCCGGGACACGGAGGAGCCGGAGCACGCACTCAAGAAATCCCTGTCCGCACTGGATCTGACGGTCTTCGGTATCGGAGTCGTCATCGGTACCGGGATCTTCGTCCTGACCGGGCTGATCGCCAAGGAGACCGCTGGTCCTTCGGTGGCCCTCGCCTTCGTGGTGGCCGGTGTTGTCTGCGCCCTCGCGGCGCTCTGCTACGCCGAGTTCGCGTCCACGGTGCCGGTCGCGGGCTCCGCCTACACCTTCTCGTACGCGTCGCTCGGCGAACTGCCGGCCTGGATCATCGGCTGGGACCTCATCCTCGAACTCGCCCTGGGCTGCGCGGTGGTGGCGGTCGGCTGGTCCGGATATGTGCGCTCGCTGATGGACACGGCCGGAATCGGTATGCCGCCGGTCCTCTCCGGGACGCATGGCGGCAAGTTCGGCTTCGATCTGCTGGCGGCCATCCTGGTCCTGGTGCTGACCGGGATCCTGGTCCTGGGCATGAAGCTCTCCTCGCGCGTGACGACGGTCATCGTGGCCGTGAAGGTCACCGTCGTCCTGCTGGTCATCATTGTGGGCGCGTTCTACATCACCGGGTCGAACTACCACCCCTTCATCCCGCCCTCGGTGCACGGCTCGGGCAGCAGCAGTCTCAGCGCCCCGCTCGTACAGCTCTTCGGGTTCAACCCCGGCTCGTTCGGCGTGATGGGTATCTTCACCGCGGCCGCCGTCGTGTTCTTCGCCTTCATCGGCTTCGACATCGTCGCCACGGCGGCCGAGGAGACCCGCAACCCGCAACGTGACGTGCCGCGCGGCATCCTCGGCTCGCTGGCGGTCTGCACCGTGCTGTACGTGGCGGTCTCGATCGTCGTCACCGGGATGCAGAAGTACACCCAGCTGTCCACGGACGCCCCGCTCGCCGACGCGTTCAAGTCGGTCGGACACCCCTTCTGGGCGGGCGTGATCAGTTTCGGCGCGGCCGTGGGCCTCACCTCCGTCTGTATGATCCTGCTGCTCGGCCAGAGCCGGGTCTTCTTCGCGATGAGCCGTGACGGACTGCTGCCCAAGGTCTTCTCGCGGGTGCACCCCAAGTTCGGTACGCCCTACCGCTCCACGATCCTGCTCGGTCTCATCGTGGCCCTGGTGGCGGGCTTCACCTCGATCAGCGTGCTCGCCGACCTGGTCAACATCGGGACGCTGTTCGCGTTCATCCTGGTGGCCGTCGGAGTGATCATCCTGCGCCGGCAGCGCCCGGATCTGCCGCGTGCCTTCCGTACTCCGCTCGTACCGCTGGTACCCGTCCTCTCGGCGCTGGCCTCGTTCTGGCTGATGCTGAACCTGCCGGCCGAGACCTGGATCAGGTTCGGCATCTGGATGGTCGTCGGCGGCGTCGTGTATGTCTGGTACGGGCGCGGGCACAGCCGGATGTCCCAGCGGGCGCGGAAGTAGCCGAACCGGTGCCCGGGCCTCGCCAGGCTCGGGCAACCGCCGCTCTCACCGCTCTCACCAGGCGGAATGTTATTCTCAGCGGTACCGTTCGACCGGTTGAGGGAAGGCTGGCAGCCAGCCATGTCGTCGCGTTCCGTCCAGGCCGCAGGCCCCGCCACGAGCTGCTGGCTGCTGCGGGGCAAGGACGGCAGCCTCAGCGCGTACGCCCCGGCGGACGGCGGCCTGCTCCGCTGGACCGAACAGCGGCCCGGCGGGCCCGACTGGACGGGGCCGCGGTTCATCGAGGCCCCCGGTCTCACCCACGCCACGCTGGCCCAGGGCCCGGACACCTATGTCCATCTGATCACCCGGCGCACCACCGCCAAGGGTGTCGAGCTGATGCACACGACGCAGTACCAGACGGGCCGGCCGTTCGGCCCCTGGCACTCCCTCGGCAACCCGCACAAGGAGGAGGACCGCGCACGCGCGGTCGGGGCCCCGGCGGCGGCGGTCGGCGCCGACGGCCGGGTCCATGTCTTCGTACGCAACGCGGCCGGCGGCCTCAGCCTGCGCAGTCAGGGCAAGTCCGGCAAGTGGGAGGGGTGGAAGGACCTGAAGGGCAGTCACCTCCTGGACGCGATGCCCGCGGCGGTCGCCGTCGGCGGCCGGGTCGAGCTGCTGGTCCCCGCCGATGAGCAGTTGTCGCGCTGGTGCCAGGAGGAGCCCGGCCGCGACTTCACCGAAGCGGAACCGTTCGCGGCCACGGCCGCCGCCGGATCCGTCACCGGCCTGTGCACCGCGGACGACCGCGTCACGTACTACGGCTGCGCCTCAGGCGGCGCCGGGGTGGCCGCGTACCGCACGGGTGCCGGCGCCCTGGCGCTGGGCGGCGCGCCGGACGGCGGCCCGGTGGCGGTACTGCGCACCCCCATAGAGGGCTACGACTGCACGGTCCTCGCCTACCGCGGCAGTAACGGCCGGCCGGCCATCGCGGCCTGCCCGACCGAGGGCGAGGCGGACGGCCTGTGGTGGACGGAGACCGGCGAGCCTTCGACCGGCGCGCCCGCGCTGGCGGTGGACGGGGAGGGGCGGGTGGTGCTCGCCGCCATCGCCGGGGACGGCACGCTCCGGGTGGCCCGGCAGAAAGCGGAACCGGGCCTCGCACTGGCGGCGTGGACCAGGGCCTGAACTTCCGGCCCGCCGGCGGGCGGTACCCGAGGCAGGTGGAATCCGGTCAGGTGGTTCCCGCGGTCGGCTCCCGGACCCGGCCTGGTTCCGGCACGGGCCCCGGGAGACGGGGCCGCACCGGAATCAGAAGTGGGACCAGAACCGGTCCGTACGGAGCCGGGCCGCGCCAGTCATCAACCGCCGTGCGCCGGGGACTTCTTCGCCGACGCCGGGATCTCCGTGTCCGTGTGGATGGCCTTCCACAACTGCGTGGCCTGCGGCTCGGCCGCCACCACCCGGTTGGGGTCGGCCTTGTCGTACTGCACCGGGAGCATGATCGTCTCCATGGTGTCCGGGTTGACGCCCTTCATGCTGCGGGCGAACTCGGCCAGCTTGGTGAGCGACGCCAGATCCGAGTCGGTGGTCAGCGACTTGGTCGCGGAGTTCGCGATCTTGTACGTCTTGGTGGGGCTGCTCAGCACGTCCTGCTTCTGCACCTCGCTCAGCAGGTCGAGCAGGAACTGCTGCTGGAGCCCGATCCGGCCCAGGTCGCTGCCGTCACCTATGCCGTGCCTGGTCCGTACGAACTCCAGCGACTGGGTGCCGTTCAGCTTCTGCGGACCCGCCTTGAGGTCGAGGCCGCTGGCGCCGTCGTGGATGTCCTGGGGGACATTGACGGTCACCCCGCCGAGCGCGTCCACGAGGCCCTTGAACCCGGCGAAATCGACCTCCATGTAGTGATCGATCCGGACGTGGGACATCTGCTCCACGGTCTTCACCACACAGGCCGGGCCGACCTGCGAGTAGACCGAGTTGAACATGACACGGTTCGCGGAAGGCACCGACGAGCCGTCCGACTTGGCGCACTCGGGACGGGTCACCAGGGTGTCGCGCGGGATGCTGACCGCGGTCGCCCTGCTGCGCCCCTCGGGCACGTGGATCACCAGCGCGGTGTCGGAGCGGGCGCCGCTGACGTTGCCGCCGGCTATCTTCCCGTTCTCCCCGGCGCGTGAATCGGATCCAAGGACCAGCAGGTTCTGCCCGGTTGTGGGCAGTTTCTCCGGACGGTCCTTGCCGAGCGACTTGTTGATGTCGACGCCCTTGATATTGCCGTTCAGGTTGCTGTACAGCCACCATGCGGTCCCGCCCGCGGCGAGCAGCAGCACCAGGAGTACGAGCAGAACGATGCGGAGCCCACGACGGCGCTGCCGGGGGGCTTTGCGCGAGCGGGGCGGGGTGGCGGTGGCCTGAGTCATGCCGTAGTTGTCCTCTGATCCCGGTAATCGGCTTGTGGCGGAGTGACGACCGCGTCTGGCATGGGGGGACTGGCGGTCGGTCGAGTGCGACAGCGCGAAAAAAACAAGGGGGGCGTCGTTGCCGCCGGTTTCGATCGGCACCAGAGCATATAGGCAATTGTGTGCTTCTTGTGTGCGTCTATCGTTCTGGTGTGCGTGAGAGCCTGGCGGGCGGCCGCCCGGCCGGAGATCGTCCGGCAGGCTCCACGGGACGGGAACCGCGGACTCCGCGGCGGAAGGGAGCGACAGCGCGATGGTGGCATCAACCGGACCCCGTGCCGATGAGCACGGGCAGCGGGACCCGCGGGCCGTAGGGCCGGCCGGGGCCCGGCAGGCGGGCGCCATCCTGCTCGTCGCGGCCACACCCGCCGACGCGGCCGTCCTGCTCGCCGGTACCGGCGGTCCCGGCGAGGTCAGCGTGGTCTGCCTGGAGAGCGGGGGACCGCAGGAGCGGCAGCTGTTCGAGCGGGCCGTGTCCGACGCCGTACGGCAGGGCCGGCGGGTCCAGGGCGAGCCGCGCGTCCTCACGTCGCGCGAAGACGCTACCCAGGCGGTCCTGGCCGAACTCCGCACCGTACGACCGGCGGTGGTCATCACCACGGGGCCCGACGCACCCTCCGGAGCTCCCGCCGTGGACCCCGGTACGGAGCAGCGCCGCACTGCCGCCGCGTGCGCCGCTCTCCGGGCGGCCGATGCCTACCAGCGCGAGAGCGGGCAGCCGCTCCTCGTCGACTGCCGGGCCCCGGCGCTGCCCGGCGCCTCCGGCACGGCGCTCCGCCCCCGGTACGCGCAGCCGGGCACCTGGCTGATCAGGGGCACTGACGGTCGTCTCTCCGGCTATCTGCCCACGGCCGGGGCGGTGCTGCGCTGGACCGAGGGGGCGGCCGGCGGCTGGTCGGGCCCCGAACGTCTGGAAGCACCCGGCCTGTTGCCGGGCCTGACCGTGGTCCAGGGGCCGGACGGCTATGTACGCCTGGTCGGCCTCAGGCGCACCGAAGGCCGCGGCGGCGCGGTCACCGTCGAGGTCGTGTGCGCGACCCAGTACCAGACGGGGCGCCCGGCCGGGCCGTGGCACTCGCTGGGCAACCCGCACCGCGCGGAACCGGAGCGGGGCCGCCATGTCGGCTTCCCCGTGGCCGCGTTCGACGACGACGGGACGCTCCACGTCTTCGTCCGCAACGACGAGCACACCGTGAACACCCGCCACGAGAAGCCCAATGGGTCGTGGTCGTCCTGGCAGCATCTGCGGGGCTCGAAGACCGCCGACGAACTGGTGGCCTTCCGGGTGCCGGACGGCAGGGTGGAGCTCTTCGCCCGGCTGCGGGACGCCCCCGGGACGGCGCGGTGGAGCCGGACGGGGCGCGACGGCGCCTGGGCCGAGGACACCGGGGTCAACGTCCATGCCGCCGCGGACAGTCTGGCGCCCGCGCCGGAAAGCGGCGCACTGCGCTACCGGTACGCGGGGACCGGCGAGCTCTGTCAGTGGCAGTGGAACGCCCCGGGCCCCGTGTCGCTGCGGAGCTCCGACGTGCTGGGCAGGGTCGCCGGTGCGACCGGTGTCGACATCGGCGGCTGGGCCTGTACGGTGCTGGTCTCCACCGACCCGTACGGATACTGCCTGGCCGGATTCCATGTGGACGGGCGGCCCGATTCCGGCGTGTGGTGGTCGGGTACCGGGCAGTGGTGTCTGGTCCCGCCCGCCCTCGCCCGGGACCGGCTCGGCCGTCTCACGATCGCGGTGCTGGGGCCCGACGCCCGGCTCGCCGTCACGCGCAGGATGCCCGGCGGACAGGGCCTGGACCTCGGGCCCTGGGGATAGTTGGGCCCTGCGAGGGCGTCCGGGCAGCTCGCGGGCATGGTCGGAACCTGCTGGTACGTAACGTACTGGTGTCTTGTCCGTAACCGTGTTCCGGGTACTATTCTGACCCCAGGTAAAGCTCAGGTTAACGTTTTGGGTGGGTCCCCTGCAGCTTTGCCGTCACTGTGGTGCCGCTTTTGCGTCCGCGCTCCGTCGCGCACGCATGCCCTGGGGGGGAACGCGGGTCCGGGTGTGCGTTTGACGATGAGAAGAGGACGAGATTGATAGCCGCACTGATCCGCCATGCCGAAATAGCCAAGGGCAAGAACGTCCTTGTGCTGTTCATGCTGCTGGCGAGTTACTTCGGCATGCTGGTCTCGGGAGCCCTCGGACTGCTCTGGGTCTTCGCCGCGGCCCTGGTGCTCAGCTACGCCTCCGACTTCTACCTGCACCGCGCCGAACCCGACCTGATCCGCTTCCTCGGCAAGCTCAAGTGGGGCCTCAGCATCCGTGTACTGACACGGGAACTCGGCGTGCTGGTGCTGCTGCGGTACACCGTCGGTGACGACCGCGACATCTTCACGGTGATCTTCCTCGGCTTCGCCGCCGTGCACTCGCTGCGCCTGCTGTACACGTTCCTCTGCATGTTCATCAAGCGCCGCCGTGCGCTCCCGGTGCGCGTGCGCAACCTCGATCTCAGCGCCCTGAACATGCCGGAGCCGCCGCCCCCGATCGCCTTCCGGTCCTACGAGCGGAAGCTGCTCCACCTGGACAGCGCGGTCATCGCCGGGGCCATCGCCTCCCGCGCCACGCATGTCATCGGCTTCAGTGTCCTCGGCTGCGCGCTGGCGGTGACCGTCGCCGTCCTCGGCATGGTGATCCTGCTGCCGACCATCAGACAGTGCCGCCGGGTGCCCAGTCATGAGCGCACCTTCCGCATCCTGAACAAGCAGGTGGCCAAGTACCGCCCCGAGGTCGTCCTCTACTTCACCTACGCGGCCGGCGCGCGTGACTCCGCCTACCAGGTCAACATGTGGCTGGAGACCCTCGCCCGGCTCGGCAGACGGCCGTTGATCGTGCTCCGCGAGGTCACCACACTGCGCTTCCTCGCGTACACCTCGCTGCCGGTCGTCTGCCTCCCGAAGGCCGATGACCTCAGCCTGCTTGAGCTGCCCGAGGTCCGGGTGATCCTCTATCCGGCGAACGCGGGCAAGAACGTCCACATGCTGCGGGTGGCCGAGGCCAAACACGTCTTCATCGGACACGGCGACAGCGACAAGCTGGCCAGCAGCAACCGGGTGAGCAAGGTCTACGACGAGATATGGACGGCGGGCCAGGGCGGCGAGGAGCGCTACCAGCGGCTGCGCGGCACCATCCCCGGCTCCGCCCTCGTGCCGGTCGGCCGGCCGCAGCTCAGCGCGGTCGAGTCGGTCTCGGCCCGGCCGCACGGCCGGATGACCACCGTGCTGTACGCGCCCACCTGGGAGGGGTGGACCGCCGACCCGTTCCACACCTCTCTCATCCTGATGGGCGAGAAGCTCATCCGGATGCTGCTGAACCAGCAGGAACCGGTCCGCATCCTCTACAAGCCGCACCCGTTGACGGGCAAGCGGTCGGCCGACGCGACCCGGGTGCACCGGCGCATCATGGCGCTTCTCGAAGCCGACAACGCCAAACGCGACCGCACCAGGGAGAACCGGAGCTCCCGCGCCTCGCAGGCGGACGGCGACAAGAAGCTGGCCGGTCTTGAGAGCCGGATGGCCCGGCTGAAGGCATGGACCGTGGTCGGGGTCTACGGCCTCTGGCACAAGGACAGGGCCATGCTCGCCCGGCCGCCGAAGGAGACCTGGGAGGAGCTGCAGGCCCAGTGGCACGAGACCTTCTGGGCTGGGGGCGGCGGTGATCGCCACCAGGTGGTCACCGGTCAACTCCCGTCCCTGTACAGCTGTTTCAACGAAGCCGACATGCTGATCAGCGACATCTCCAGCGTCGTGTCCGACTTCGTGGCGAGCGAGAAGCCGTACGCGGTCTCGAACCCGTCCGACTCGGACCCCGCACTCTTCAAGCAGCTGAACCCCGCGGCGTCCGCCGCGTACATCCTCGGCCCGTCCTGCGAGGAGCTCTCCGTCTGCGTCGAGGCCGCACGCTCCGGCGGCCGGGACCGGCTGGCCGGGCACCGGGAGCACCTCAAGCGCTATCTGCTCGGCGACGGGGACTCCATGGTCCGGTTCAACGACGCGGTGAACCGGCTCTTCGCGCGGGGCATCGCCGAATTCCCGGCCGGGGACACCGCGGAGCCGATCCTCGCCAACCCGTTCACCCGGGGGACCGCCGCGATACCCGAACAGTCGCTGGAATCCACCGCACCCATGCCGCAGCTGGGGTGGATCGGGCAGCAGCTCGGGCCGCAGGAATCGATGGAACAGTACTTCTGACCCGTGCGCGGTGACACGATCTGATGGAGGGTACGGCGATGTACGGGCAGGAGATGCCCCGCAGGCGGATGTTCGTCACAGGCGATTCCACGGTGGTGACGCGATCCGTCGACTACCTCCCGATGGCCGGCTGGGGACAGACGCTCCCGCTGTTCCTCGGCCCGGCGGTGGAGGTCGTCAACTGCGCACGGGCCAAGGCGAGTTCCCGGAGTTTCTACGACCGGGGCCGCTTCCAATGGATCCTCGAACGGGCCGCCCCCGGCGACTACGTGCTGATCAGCTTCGGCCAGGTCGACTGGGAGCCGGAGGAGGGCCTGCACACCGAGCCCTTCGAGGCGTACCAGCAGTACCTGCGGCAGATGGTGCACCTCACCAGGGAGGCACAGGCGCACCCCGTCCTCGTACTCACCCACGAGCGGCGCAAGTTCGACGCCTACGGCAATCTGCGGCGCTTCCTGCGCACCTACCCGATGGCCATGCGGGAGGTCGCCCAGAAGCTGTCCGCACCGCTCGTCGATCTCTACGCGCAGAGCCTGGCCTGGTGGGAGGAGCTCGGCGGCGACGCGGCCAAGGAACTCTTCGCGCATCTGCGGCCGTACGAGAACCCCGTCGCCAACCTCAAGGGCGCGGACGACACCCACCTGCGCGCCGAGGCGGCGGTGGAGTGCGCCCGCTTCATCGCCCGCGCCCTGCGGGACCAGGGGCTCGTCCCCGCTTCCTGGGTGCACAGCCTCGACCGGTCGGACTTCACCACCGACGAGATGGGCTGGCTGGACACCGCGACCTTCGACCGGCTGACCAAGGAGCGAGTGGCGCAGGTGCCCGGCGAGGCACGGATCGGAGCCGGGCGATGACCTTCCTGCTGGGCGTGGTCCGCATCCAGGAACCCGGTTTCCCGGACAGCGCGACCCAGGCGGCCGTGCACTGCGACGCGCACCCCCTGACCTCCCTAGCGCCGGGCCAGACCGTCCGGATCGCCCTCACCGTTCAGGCGGGCCCGGGCATCGGCCACGCCTACGGCTATCTCGCCGAGGACTCCTTCGCCGGGGCCGCGGACGTGGTGTCGGTCCACGGCGCCGAGTACTCCTCCCTTCTGCGGCACTACCGGGCCCGCGCCGACGGCGGTGGTTCGGGGACCGCCGTCCTGACCCTGCAGATCCGCCAGGACGGCACGGAGCACGTGCTGCGTCCGGCGGTCGCCGCCGCCATCCCCGGCCGGGACCCCCGCAGGCTGCTGCGCACCGAACCGCTGGCCGACCAGGGGGTGCGGATCCGGGGTTTCTCCGCCCCCGGCCGCGCCCTGAACGTCCCTGAGCACGGCGCGTACGCACCGGCGCTCGTCGACGTACGGGACGGCCTGCCGCAGGGCACCGTCGTGGTGGGACACAGCCAGCCGCGCTCCGGGCAGGTGAGCGTCACCCATGAGGGCGTCCTGGCTTTCCAGGCGGCGCCGGGCGCGGTCGGCTACGACCACTTCCAGTACGCCGTGCAGTCGCCGTCGGGCGAGCGGGCCGAGGGGCGGGTGGTCATCCACATCGGTGATCTCTCCGAAACCCCGGGGCTGCTGACCCCGCCCGGCTTCAACGGGGCCGGCACCACCGCGCACGCGTCCTGGACCCAGCCGAAGATCCACGGTCCGCTGCCCTGGCCGCACGAGGGCGCAGCGGTCCCCGGCTGACCCGCGCCCCGCTCGCACCACCCCCGTACGCAATGAAGTCTGGTGATCAGCGTCGTGAACCCCGTGTCCCTCCACCCCAAGGAACAGCCCGACGTCAGCGTCGTCGTCGACGTGGCCGACGCCGTCGGCCGGATCGGCGGCTGCCTGGAATCGGTGCTGGCCCAGGGCGATGACGGATTCCTGGTGGAGGTGCTGGTCCTGGACCGCGGATCCCGGGACGGCACCCGCGAGACGCTCCAGCAGTGGGCGGCCAGGTACCCGGCGCTGAAGTGCTCGTCCTCGCCCACCGCGACAGACACTCCGGCGCAGGCGCGCAACACGGGTATCGAGCAGTCCACCGGCCGTCATCTCCTGTTCCTCAGCGGTACGGACCGGCTCGCCCCCGGCGCGCTGAAGGCCATGGTGCGGGCGGCCGACGAGAACGAAGCCGATGTCGTACTCGGCAAGGTCGCGGGCCTGGACGGGCAGAAGGTCGGCACGTCCATGTTCACCCGGAGCGCGGCCGACGCCGATGTCGCGACCTCGCGCGTGTACTGGTCGCTGAGCGCCGACAAGCTGTTCCGGCGCTCGCTGGTGGACCGCTGCGCACTGCGGTTCCCCGAGGACTGGACCCTCGGCGACGACCAGGCGTTCACCGCGCTGGCCTATCTGTACGCGGACCGGATCTCCGTGGTCGCCGGCCAGGTCTGCGTCGAGCAGGCCCGCCGGGTCGCCGGGGTGAACACGTCCCGGTTCAGCGGTTCCCTCGCCGACCGGATGGCGCTCACCCGCCGGATGGTCTCCCTCGTCACGGAACGGGTCCAGCCGGGTCCCCTCCGGGACCAGCTGCTCGCCCGCCACTTCGAGCTGGAACTCGGCAAGGCCACCGGGTCCGCCTATCTGGCCTGCGAGGACTTCGAACTGCGGCTGGCCGCGCTCACCGAATGCCGAGGGCTGCTCGAACTCCACGCGGGCCACGAGGTGTTCCAGAAGCTCCCCCGGCCGCTCTCGGTACGCCTGGAGCTGATCCGCCGGGGCCTGTTCGCCGAGGCCGAGCGGATGATCGCGTTCGAGCAGGGCAAGGAGAAGGCCGCGCTGCTGGTGGAGGAGGGGCGCGCCTTCCGCCGGTACCCCTTCTTCCGGGACCCCGAAGTGGGGCTACCCGACGCGTACTTCGAGATCACCCACACGCTGCGGGCCAAGCACCGGCTGGCCGGGCTGAGCTGGTCGGGTGCCGTGCTCAGGGTGCACGGCCACTGCTACATCGAGCAGTTGTCCACCCGCGATCCGGCCGTCCGCGTGGTGCTGCGCGAGCGTGCGAGCGGCGCCGAGTACCGCTTCCGCGTCCACTCCACGCCCACACCCAAGCTCGACGCCGCCACCCGCGCCGACCGTGCGCAGGCCGGGTTCGAAGCGCGGCTCGACCTGTCGGCGGCCGACGGTTTCCAGCCCGTCGCCCCCGGTCTCTGGGACCTGTTCCTGCACGTCTCCTACCAGGGGGTGGCCAAGGAGGTACGGCTCGGCGGGTCGCGCGCGGACACGGTCACCGACCGGACGCGCCAGGGTGTCGTGGTCGGCCGGGCCGACGCGTCCGGCCTGGAGACGGTCTGCCACCTCTACGCGACGAAGGCCGGGAACCTCACCGCCGAGGTCTCCGCGAGGCGTCCGCTGCCGCAGTGACGGCGCGGGGCGGGTCGCTCACACGTGTTTCTCCACCGCGTCTGTCACACCCCGCCGCACGTGTGGATCGCCAGCATCCTGGCCCGCGAACTGCCGGTCGCGAAGCCCACACAGAGCCGGGGGCCGCCCGTCAGCCTGACGGCGAGCCCTTCCGGCTCCCGGTAGGCGAGGTCCGCCGCCACGGTGATCCGTCGCGGAGCGGGGTCCGGTCCGCCGCTCAGGCCGATCGTGGTGACGCGGGTATTGCCCCCGGATACGGCCGGGTTGGCGCCGGACGCCGGCGTGTACGCGTTGCCCGCGAGCTGGTAGACCCGGTCCCCGTACAGCACGCACCCCTGGAACGTCTCGGCCGCGCCGCGTCCCCGCTGGAGCACGGTGCGCAGCGGGTGGTAGCGGCCCGCGAGGAAGTCGGCCATGCCGTACACCGCGTACCACTGCTGCCGCCTCCCGTACGCGGGGACCGTCCAGTAGCTCACCATCACCCGCCGCGCCGCCATGTCGATACTGGGCTGATTGGCCAGTGAGCCGGGCACCGGGCGGTGGTGGCGCAGGCCGGGGTGGTCGCTGTCGAGCACAGCGCCGTCCCGGAACGGGAACCGGGTGACGGCCTGCCCGTACCCGGTAGCCGGGTCGGCCTGCGACTCCGTCCAGAGGAGCGCGCCGGACACCGACGGCTCGACGCCGAGGGAGACACCGTGGCCGAACCCGCGCAGGAACATATGGCCGCGCGTCCGCCCGCCCGCGGACAGCCGCGTCACACAGAGATCGCCGCGCCTGTTCCTCTCCGCACTCGACAGCCGGTACGGCTCACCGGGCAGCCGCACACCGCCCTGGACCAACTGGACCGCGTAGATGTCGCCCTGGCTGTCGTCGAAGGCGAACGACTGGGGCACCGTGGTCTGGTGCAGCGCGGTGGGGGCCAGGATCTGCGAGCGGTCAGCCGCCTCGAACGTACCGTCCCCGTACGCCTGTCGTTCCCCGTACCACCGGCCGCCGGCCAGACCGCCGGCCGCGGCCGCCGCCGAGACGCCCGCCCACAACGCGGTCCTGCGTGAGTACTTCCGCTGCCGTTCCACGAACAGTCCTGCCTCCGCGTCCGCCGTCCGGCAGGTACTCGGCTCCCAATCCCCACGAACCCGGGGAAAGGTCATTTTGTCACACCACGGCGGTCGGCCCTCACGGCGAGTGCCCGCCCCGGAAACACTGGGACGGGCACACGCACGAAGGGCTCCGGATCTGCGGAGACCCGGGGTCAGGCCGGGACGCTCGCCACACCCTGCGCGAGGAACGGCTTGCCGTTCACCCGCTGCGACACACCCTCACGGTCCAGGTACGGCGTGATGCCGCCCAGGTGGAAGGGCCAGCCGGCGCCGGTGATCAGGCAGAGGTCGATGTCCTGGGCCTCGGCCACGACACCCTCGTCCAGCATCAGCCCGATCTCCTGCGCCACCGCGTCCAGGACCCGGTCGCGGGTCTGCTCCTCGGAGAGCACCGACGTGCCCTGCTTGAGGAGTGCGGCGACCTCCGGGTCCAGCTCGGGGCTGCCCGACTCGTAGACGTAGAAGCCGCGCTTGCCCGCCTTGACGACGGCGGCCAGGTTCTCCGAGACGGTGAAACGCTCGGGGAAGGCGCGGTGCAGCGTCTCCGAGACGTGCAGACCGATGGCCGGGCCGACCAGTTCGAGCAGCACCAGCGGGGACATCGGCAGGCCGAGCGGCTCCACGGCCCTCTCGGCGACCTCGACCGGCGTGCCCTCGTCGATGACGTTCTGGATCTCGCCCATGAAGCGGGTGAGGATGCGGTTGACCACGAACGCCGGGGCGTCCTTCACCAGGACCGCGGTCTTCTTCAGCTTCCGCGCGACACCGAACGCCGTGGCCAGCGAGGCGTCGTCGGTCTGCTCACCGCGCACGATCTCAAGCAGCGGCAGGATCGCGACCGGGTTGAAGAAGTGGAACCCGACGACCCGCTCGGGGTGCTTCAGCTTCGACGCCATCTCGGAGACCGAGAGCGATGAGGTGTTGGTGGCGAGGATCGCGTGCGCCGGGGCGACCGCCTCGACCTCCGCGAACACCTGCTGCTTGACGCCGATCTCCTCGAAGACCGCCTCGATGATGAAGTCGGCGTCCGCGAAGCCCTCGGCCTTGTCGAGCACACCGCTCACCAGGGCCTTGAGCCGGTTGGCCTTGTCCTGGTCGATACGGGACTTCAGCAGCAGCTTGTCGATCTCGGCGTGCACATAGCCCACACCCTTGTCGACACGCTCCTGGTCGATGTCGGTGAGCACCACCGGCACTTCGAGGCGGCGCAGGAAGAGCAGCGCCAGCTGCGAGGCCATCAGACCGGCCCCGACGACGCCGACCTTGGTGACCGGGCGCGCCAGGTTCTTGTCCGGGGCCCCGGCCGGGCGCTTGGCGCGCTTCTGGACCAGGTTGAACGCGTAGATGCCGCTGCGCAGTTCGCCGCCCATGATCAGATCGGCGAGCGCCTGGTCTTCCGAGTCGAAGCCCTGGTTCAGGTCGCCGTCCTTGGCCGCGGCGATGATGTCCAGCGCGCGGTAGGCGGCCGGGGCCGCGCCGTGCACCTTCGAGTCCGCGATCGCCCTGCCGCGCGCCACCGCCTGGTCCCAGGCGTCGCCGCGGTCGATCTCCGGGCGTACGACCTCGATCTCGCCGCGCAGGACGGCGGAGGTCCAGATCAGCGACTGCTCGAGGAAGTCCGCGGCCTCGAAGATCGCGTCGGCGATCCCCAGCTCGTAGACCTGCTTGCCCTTCAACTGCCGGTTCTGGTTCAGCGAGTTCTCGATGATGACCGAGACCGCGCGGTCCGCGCCGATCAGGTTGGGGAGCAGCGCGCAGCCGCCCCACCCCGGTACCAGGCCGAGGAAGACCTCGGGGAGCGAGAAGGCCGGCAGCGACTTGGTCACCGTGCGGTACGCGCAGTGCAGACCGACCTCCACGCCACCGCCCATCGCCGCGCCGTTGTAGTACGCGAAGGTGGGGACGGCCAGTGTGGACAGCCGCTTGAAGACGTCATGGCCGCCCTTGCCGATGGCGAGCGCGTCCGAGTGGTTCTTCAGCAGCTCGACACCCTTGAGGTCGGCGCCGACCGCGAAGATGAAGGGCTTGCCGGTGATACCGGCGCCGGTGATCGTGCCCTCGGCGGCCTCCTTCTCGACCTGGTCGATGGCGGCGTCGAGGTTGGCCAGCGACTGCGGGCCGAAGGTGGTCGGCTTGGTGTGGTCCAGGCCGTTGTCGAGCGTGATCAGCGCGAACCTGCCCGCGCCGCCCGGCAGTTCGAGGTGGCGTACGTGCGCCTGGGTGACGACCTCGCCGGGGAACAGCTCGGCCGCGCCCTTCAGGAGATCGGAGGTGGTGGTGCTCACTTGGTGCCTCCGGCAGTCGTGTCGAAGTGAGGGTTCTCCCAGATGACCGAGGCGCCCATGCCGAAGCCGACACACATGGTGGTCAGGCCGTAGCGGACCTGCGGCTGCTCCTCGAACTGCCGCGCCAGCTGCGTCATCAGACGCACACCCGACGAGGCGAGGGGGTGGCCGAAGGCGATGGCGCCGCCGTACTGGTTGACGCGCGCGTCGTCGTCGGCGATGCCGTAGTGCTCCAGGAACGCGAGCACCTGGACGGCGAAGGCCTCGTTGATCTCGAAGAGACCGATGTCGTCGATGGAGAGCCCCGCCTTGGCGAGGGCCTTCTCGGTCGACGGGATCGGGCCGTAGCCCATGACCTCCGGCTCGACGCCCGCGTACGCGTACGACACCAGGCGCATCTTGACCGGCAGCCCGAGCTCGCGCGCGGTCTCCTCGGACGCGAGCAGCGAGGCGGTGGCTCCGTCGTTGAGCCCTGCGGCGTTGCCGGCGGTGACCCGGCCGTGCGCCCGGAACGGCGTCTTGAGGCCCGCGAGCGACTCCATGCTGGTGCCGGGACGCATCGGCTCGTCGGCGGTCGCCAGACCCCAGCCGGTCTCCCCGGCCTCCGGGTTGGTACGGCGCACCGATACCGGCACCAGGTCCTGCTGGATCTTGCCGTCGGCGTACGCCTTGGCGGCCTTCTCCTGCGAGCGCACGGCGTACTCGTCGGCGCGCCGCTTGGTGATCGTGGGGTAGCGGTCGTGCAGGTTCTCCGCGGTCATGCCCATGAAGAGAGCGGACTCGTCCACCAGCTTCTCGGAGACGAACCGGGGGTTCGGGTCGACGCCCTCACCCATCGGGTGGCGCCCCATGTGCTCGACGCCGCCCGCGAGGACGATGTCGTACGCGCCGAAGGCGATCGAGCCGGCGGTCGCCGTCACGGCGGTCATCGCGCCCGCGCACATGCGGTCGACGGAGAAACCGGGCACTGACTGCGGCAGGCCGGCCAGGATGCCCGCGGTGCGCCCGAGGGTCAGGCCCTGGTCGCCGATCTGCGTGGTCGCCGCGATGGCCACCTCGTCGATCTTCGCGGGGTCAAGATCCGGGTTGCGGCGCAGCAGCTCCCGGATCGCCTTCACGACGAGATCGTCGGCGCGGGTCTCGTGGTAAATGCCCTTCGGGCCCGCCTTGCCGAACGGGGTGCGGACGCCGTCGACGAAGACGACGTCCCGGATGGTACGAGGCACGATGGCTCTCCTCCAGGGTGCGGGATGGCACTGCTGCTGCGCGGGCACGCCGGGGCGCACCTGCACCAGGCCATGCTACCCACGGGTAACCATGCTGCCCAGTCCCTGGGTCGGGAGCGTCGAAGGTCACACGCCGGACGGGTGCCGGACTTGCGCAGCCGGATTCGCCGCAGGGGTCGAACGGACCGCCCTTGAATTCGGCCAGAAATAGCGGTTGTCCTGCGTTCTTCGAACTGGAGAGATCGGGCAGCCCACTCCACTTGTCCGGACTGTCCGGTCCTGGTGGTTTCCGGGTCCGCGGCGGGGTCACCGCAGACCCGGGGTGTCAGCTCTGGCCCGGCCGGTCCTGGACGGCGGCCGTCAGCAGCGGAGCGACCTGCTCGATCTGCCAGCTCCGGGCGCCGAGCCCGGAGAGAACGGCCGAGACCGTCTCCACCGTCCGCTCGCGCGGCGGCTCCCAGCACACCCGGCGCACGGTGTCCGGGGTCATCAGATTCTCCTGCGGCATGTTCAGCTCATCGGCGAGAGCCGATACGGCCGCGCGGGCCGCGGAGAGCCGGGCGGCGGCCGCCGGGTCCTTGTCCGCCCAGGCGCGGGGCGGCGGCGGACCGGCCACCTGCTGGCCGGGCTGCGGAAGTGCGGTGTCGGGGAGCGCCTTGGCCCGGTCCACGGCCGCCTGCCACTGCTCCAGCTGGCGCTTGCCCATGCGGTGGCCGAAACCGGGCAGTGCGGTGAGCTCCTGGAGATTCGCCGGGAGGCCCAGGGCGGCCTCGACGATCGCACCGTCCCCGAGGACCTTCCCGGGGGAGACGTCACGCCGCTGAGCCACCCCGTCGCGGGTGTTCCACAGTTCCCGTACCACCGCCATCTGACGGCGCCTGCGTACCTTGTGCATCCCGGACGTACGGCGCCAGGGGTCCTTGCGCGGCGGGGCGGGCGGCGCCGACGCGATGGCGTCGAACTCCTCCATCGCCCAGCCCAGCTTCCCCTGCCGGTCCAGTTCCTCCTCCAGGGCGTCCCGGAGGTCGACCAGCAGTTCCACGTCGAGCGCGGCGTAGCGCAGCCACGGCTCGGGCAGCGGGCGGGTCGACCAGTCGACCGCCGAGTGGCCCTTCTCCAGCGTGAACCCCAGCACGCTCTCGACCATCGCGCCGAGGCCGACCCGCGGGAAACCGGCCAGCCGCCCGGCCAGCTCGGTGTCGAAGATCCGGGTGGGAATCATGCCTATTTCCCGCAGGCACGGAAGGTCCTGTGTCGCGGCGTGCAGCACCCACTCGGCGTCGGCGATGGCAGCGCCGAGGGAGGAGAGGTCGGGGCAGCCGACCGGATCGACGAGGGCGCTGCCCGCGCCCTCGCGGCGCAGCTGCACCAGATACGCGCGCTGTCCGTACCGGTAGCCGGACGCGCGCTCGGCGTCGACGGCGACGGGCCCTGTCCCCGCGGCGAACGCGGCCACGACATCGGCCAGTGCTTCATCGGTGGCAACCACCGGCGGAATGCCCTCGCGGGGCTCCAGCAAGGGGATCGGCGCCTGTTCGACGTCGTCCGGGGGAGCGCCCCCAGTGGTTCGCAGTGCTGTCTCTGCTGCGGTCTCTTGAGCGTCGGTCACCCGTCAAGGGTATCGGTGAACGCACAGCACCCGCCGACGTAACGCTGCGTCGGCGGGTGCTGAGGGGGCTGAAACCAGTCAGTTCCGTGTCGTGGCCGGACCTGTCGGTTGGGTCACGTCAGTGGATGATTCCAGTACGGAGTGCCACCGCGACCATCCCGGCCCGGTCGCCCGTGCCGAGCTTGCGCGCGATGCGGGCGAGGTGGCTCTTGACGGTCAGGGCCGAGAGCCCCATGGAGACGCCGATGGCCTTGTTGGACTGGCCTTCGGCGACCAGCCGCAGCACTTCGACCTCACGGCCGGAGAGTTCGCGGTAGCCGCCCGGGTGGCTCGGGGAACCCGGGGGGCGGCGCTGCATCCGGGCGGCGCCGATGGGTGCGGCGCCGGGACGGGTCGGATGGCCGATGTTGTTGCGGGTGCCGGTGACGACATAGCCCTTGACGCCGCCCGCGAGGGCGTTGCGCACGGCGCCGATGTCGTCGGCGGCTGAGAGGGCCAGACCGTTGGGCCAGCCTGCGGCCCGGGTCTCGGACAGCAGGGTCAGCCCGGAACCGTCGGGCAGGTGGACGTCGGCCACGCAGATGTCACGTGGTTTGCCGACGCGGGGACGGGCCTCCGCGATGGACGACGCCTCGATGACGTCACGTACTCCAAGGGCCCACAGATGGCGGGTGACGGTGGAGCGGACGCGTGGGTCGGCCACGACGACCATGGCCGTCGGCTTGTTCGGGCGGTAGGCGACCAGGCTTGCGGGCTGCTCAAGGAGAACGGACACCAGGCCTCCTGGGAAGGTGCGGAACGAACGCCGGCCGGGGGAAGAGCCGGGGCGAACCGTGCTTGAAGGGTCACAGACTTCTTCGGCAGCAAACCCGCCCGCCTTTAGAGAATGATCACGATTTAGTGAGTAACAATTCGGGCAAATCGGACGCCTGACCGATCGTTCGAAAGATGCCCGTGTTTGCGAAGATGCTGTTCGCGCCGCCTGTGTGTGAGTCCAGTGGAGTCGACGGCGCGTCACACAGTGCGCTGCCCGGGGCCCGGGTAGCGGGCCGGCTGCGTCGGCTGTCTCGGCGTACGAGTGCGTCAGTGCGCGCGCGGCCCGCGCCGCTGCGGCAGCGAGACCACACCGGCGTCCGGCGGCCCGGCCGGCGGCAGCCCGGCGATCTGGCAGAGCAGATCGCACCAGGCGGCCAGATGCGCCCCGGTGTCCGGCACTCCGCTCAGATCCTCGCGGGGGGTCCAGGACGCCCGGATCTCGATCTGGGTCGCCGGCTTGCGCTCCGAGAGCCCGCCGAAATAGTGCGACCCGGCGCGGGTGACCGTGCCGCTGGCCTCCCCGTACGACAGTCCGCGCCCCTGCAGCGCGCCCGTCAGCCACGACCAGCAGACCTCGGGCAGCAGCGGGTCGGCGGCCATCTCGGGCTCCAGCTCCGCGCGCACGAGTGTCACGAGGCGGAAGGACCCCTGCCAGGCGTCATGGCCAGCGGGGTCGTGGAGCAGGACGAGCCTGCCGTCCGCCAGGTCGTTGTCGTTCTCGACGACCGCGGCCTCCAGCGCGTAGGCGTACGGCGCGAGCTTGCGGGGCGGCTTGGTCGGGTCGATCTCCATCTCCGGCCTCAGACGGGCGGACTGCAAGGCTTCGACCGCCTGCCTGAACGCGGGCGGGACGGAGTCCGTCTCCGCGCTGTTCATACCGTCAGCGCCATCTGAAAGTCGTCCCTGAGCCGCAGCCATGCCGGGAAGACTAGGCGGAACGAGGCAGTTGCGGGGGGAGAGACACCCGGCCCGGGCTCACCGCTTCCCCCGCACATGCGAAACTTCTCGGCGTGAGTGTCAACGACCGCCCCACGGGCGCCCAGAACCCGACAGCCGACTCCGCCTTCCTCAAGGCGTGCAGGCGGGAGCCGGCGCCCCACACGCCTGTCTGGTTCATGCGGCAGGCCGGCCGCTCACTCCCCGAGTACCTGAAGGTGCGGGAGGGGACCGCCATGCTCGACTCGTGCATGCGGCCCGACATGGTCACCGAGATCACCCTGCAGCCGGTCCGCCGCCACAAGGTGGACGCCGCGGTCTACTTCAGCGACATCGTCGTACCGCTCAAGGCCATCGGGATCGACCTCGACATCAAGCCCGGCGTCGGCCCGGTGATCGCCCGGCCGATCCGCACCCGCGCGGACCTCGCGCAGCTGCGCGATCTGGAGCCCGCCGACGTCTGGTACGTCACCGAGGCGATGGGCATGCTCACGGCTGAGCTGGGACAGACGCCGCTCATCGGTTTCGCCGGTGCGCCCTTCACTCTCGCCAGCTACCTCGTGGAGGGCGGCCCGTCCCGCAACCACGAGCACACCAAGGCGATGATGTACGGCGACCCGGAGCTCTGGGCCGAGCTGCTCGACCGGCTCGCCGTGATCACCTCCGCCTTCCTCCGGATCCAGATCGAGGCGGGCGCGAGCGCCGTCCAGCTCTTCGACTCCTGGGTGGGCGCGCTCGCCCCGGCCGACTACCGGCGCTCGGTGCTTCCCGCATCGGCGAAGGTCTTCGACGCGGTGGCCTCGTACGGGGTCCCGCGCATCCACTTCGGTGTCGGCACCGGTGAGCTGCTCGGGCTGATGGGCGAGGCCGGTGCGGACGTCGTCGGCGTCGACTGGCGGGTGCCGATGGACGAGGCGGCCCGCCGGGTCGGCCCCGGCAAGGCGCTCCAGGGGAACCTCGACCCGGCCGTCCTCTTCTCCACCCCTGGGGCGGTCGAGGCCAAGGCGGACGAGGTGCTGGCCGCCGCTGCCGGGCTCGAAGGCCATGTCTTCAACCTCGGCCACGGCGTCCTGCCGACCACCGACCCCGACGCGCTGACCCGGCTGGTGGAGTACGTCCACACCCGCACGGCCCGCTGAACCGTTCCGCGCTCCCGGTGCGCCGGACGGCCCGACCGTCCGGCGCACCGGGAGCGCGGCCGGCAAGGTTCCTGTCCGGCTACGCGCCCGCCCGGCGCACCGCCGTGACCGCCTTCCGCGCGGCGACCAGCACCGGGTCCCAGACCGGTGAGAACGGCGGTGCGTACCCCAGGTCCAGCGAGACCATCTGCTCCACCGTCATCCCCGCGGTGAGCGCGACGGCCGCGATGTCCACCCGCTTCGCCGCGCCCTCCCGCCCCACGATCTGCGTGCCGAGCAGCCGCCCGGTCCGCAGCTCGGCGAGCATCTTCACCGTCATCACGGCCGCGCCCGGGTAGTAACCGGCGCTGTTGGTCGACTCGATGGTCGCCGTGACGTACCGCAGCCCGGCCGCGTCCGCGTCCTTCTCGCGCAGCCCGGTCCTGGCGATCTCCAGATCGCAGACCTTGCTCACCGCGGTACCGACGACACCGGGAAACGTGCCGTACCCACCACCGGCGTTGGCACCGATGATCTGGCCGTGCTTGTTCGCGTGCGTGCCGAGCGCGATGTGCCGGTCCCGGCCGGAGACCAGGTCGAGAACCTCGACGCAGTCGCCGCCCGCCCAGATGTTCCGGTGGCCGCGCACCCGCATCGACAGATCGGTCAGCAGCCCGCCGTACTCACCCAGCGGCAGCCCCGCGGCGGCCGCGAGGCCGGTCTGCGGCTCCACACCGATCCCCAGGACCACCACATCGGCCGGGTATTCGGCGGTGTCCGTCGCGACGGCGCTTGCCCGTCCCCGCTCGTCGGTGCGGATCGCGGTGACCTCCGCGCCGGTCACCGTGGAGATGCCCATGCCGTCCATCGCGTCGTGGACCAGCCTCCCCATGTCCGGGTCGAGCGTGGACATCGGCTGGGCGCCGCGGGTCAGCACCGTCACCTCGTACCCGCGGTGCAGCAGCGCCTCCGCCATCTCGACGCCGATGTACCCGGCCCCGACGATCACCGCGCGGCGGCCGGACGCCGTCCGCAGCGAGTCGATCAGGGCCTGGCCGTCGTCGAGCGTCTGCACGCCGTGCACGCCCGGCGCGTCGATGCCGGGCAGCGCGGGGCGTACCGGAC
Source organism: Streptomyces sp. NBC_01197 (assembly GCF_036010505.1). Classification (NCBI taxonomy): domain Bacteria; kingdom Bacillati; phylum Actinomycetota; class Actinomycetes; order Kitasatosporales; family Streptomycetaceae; genus Streptomyces; species Streptomyces sp. NBC_01197. The sequence goes on along the minus strand of NZ_CP108569.1, from coordinate 1,397,388 downwards.
GCGCGCCGGTGGCGATGACGAGCTTGTCGTACGGAGTCCAGCCGGCCGCGCCCGATTCCAGGTCGCGGGCGTGCACCCGCTGCCCCGCGACGTCGATCTCCGTCACCTCGGTCCGCATCCGTAGGCCGATCGATCGTGCGCGGTGCTCGGCGGGGGTGCGGGCGACCAGGTCGTCGCGCTCGCCGACCTCGCCGCCCACCCAGTAGGGGATGCCGCAGGCGGAGAACGACGTGAAGTGGCCGCGCTCGAAGACGGTGATCTCCAGCTCCTCCGGGCCTTTGAGCCTGCGGGCCTGGGACGCGGCGGACATACCCGCCGCGTCACCGCCGATGACCACCAGTCGTTCCGCTGCCATTGCGCGTACCTCCGTGGCTGTTACCGCTGTTGCCGCTGTCCGTTACCGATGTCCGCGCGGGAGCCTCCCGCTCGGTGACCCTCTGGGAAGGTACGTGTGCGGGCAGCGGAACATTCCCCCGCGGCGCGGGAGGCCGCGGGCGGGCGCCACCGGACCACGGTCACGTTCGGCCCCCCGGAAAGGATTTGAGAGAGTGGGGGGCATGAATGCGGACACGCGTACGGCCCATGTCGTCGTCATCGGAGGCGGGATCTCGGGTCTCGCGGCAGCGCACCGGCTGGCCGGCGGCGGGGCCCGGGTGACGGTCCTGGAGGGCGCGGGCCGGGTCGGCGGCAAGCTCCACTCGGGCGAGATCGAGGGCGTACGGGTCGACCTCGGCGCCGAGTCGATGCTCGCCCGGCGCCCCGAGGCGGTGGCCCTCGCGCGTGAGACCGGTCTGGGCGACGCGCTCCAGCCGCCCGCCACCAGCGGCGCCGCCCTCTGGAACAGGGGCGTGCTGACCCCGATGCCCACCGGCCACGTGATGGGCGTACCGGCCGGTGCGGACGGGCTCGGCGGGGTGCTCTCCGACGAGGGGCTGCGCCGGATCGGCCGGGACGCCGAACTGCCGCCGACCGAGATCGGCGAGGACATCGCGCTCGGTGCGTACGTGGCCGGCCGGATGGGCCGCGAGGTCGTCGACCGGCTGGTCGAGCCGCTGCTCGGCGGCGTCTACGCGGGCGACGTCTACCGCACCTCGATGCGCGCCGCGGTCCCCGCGCTCTACGAGGCCGCGCGCACCCACCCGACACTCGCCGCCGCCGTCCGCTCGCTCAAGGAGCGCGTCACGCCCGCGTCCGGCCCGGTCTTCATGGGACTGGAAGGCGGCATCGGCACCCTGCCGCCCGCCGTCGCCGAAGCTGTCCGCGCCCGGGGCGGCGAAGTCCTGCTGCACCGGCCCGCGCTGGAGCTGCGGCGCACCCCGGACGGCTGGCTGATCCGCACCGGCGGGCAGGACGGGGGTCTCAGCGTCGAGGCCGACGCCGTGGTGCTCGCCGTACCGGCCTGGGCGGCCTCAGCGCTGCTGGCCGACGAGGCGCCCGCAGCCTCCGCCGAGCTGGCCGCCGTCGAGTACGCCTCGATGTCGCTTGTCACCCTGGCCTTCCGCCGTACGGAGCTGAACCTCCCCGACGGCACGGGATTCCTGGTACCGCCGGTGGACGGCCACTCCATCAAGGCGTCCACCTTCTCCAGCCGCAAGTGGGCCTGGTCCGACGCCGACCCGGACCTCGTCGTGCTGCGGACCTCGCTCGGCCGCTACGGCGACGAGGAGCATCTGCACCGCGAGGACGCCGACTTGGTGGGCCTCTCGCTGCGTGACCTGGGCGAGGCCGTCGGGCTCACGGCGAAGCCGGTCGCCACCGAGGTGACCCGGTGGATCGGCGGACTGCCCCAGTACCCCGTCGGCCACCTCGCACGGGTCGCCCGGGTACGGGACGCGGTCGCCGCCCTGCCGGGCCTGCGGATCTGCGGCGCGGCCTACGACGGGGTGGGCATCCCGGCCTGTGTGGCCAGCGCCGAGCGGGCTGCGAAGGAGATCACAGCAACCCTGGCGTCGGGCACCACCGGCGGCGCGGGAGAATAGCGGCATGACTGATGCTCCGGAGACCGTGACGTCCCCCAAGGCCCCGAACGCGGGCAAGAAGGCCAAGGACCTCAACGAGGTCGTGCGCTACACGCTGTGGTCCGTCTTCAAGCTGCGCGACGTGCTCCCCGGCGACACCGACCGCACCGCGGTGGCCGGTGAGGTCCAGGAGCTGTTCGACCAGCTCGCCGCCAAGGACATCACCGTCCGCGGCACGTACGACGTCTCCGGACTGCGCGCCGACGCCGACATGATGATCTGGTGGCACGCGGAGACCGCGGACGAGCTCCAGACCGCGTACAACCTCTTCCGCCGCACCCGCCTCGGCCGCGCTCTCGAACCGGTCTGGTCGAACATGGCGCTGCACCGCCCCGCCGAGTTCAACAAGTCGCACATCCCGGCGTTCCTCGCCGACGAGACCCCCCGCGACTACATCTCGGTGTACCCCTTCGTGCGCTCCTACGACTGGTACCTGCTGGCCGACGAGGACCGCCGCAGGATGCTCGCCGAGCACGGCAAGATGGCCCGCGGCTATCCGGACGTGCGGGCCAACACCGTCGCGTCGTTCTCGCTCGGCGACTACGAGTGGCTGCTTGCCTTCGAGGCCGATGAGCTGTACCGCATCGTCGACCTGATGCGTCATCTGCGGGGCTCCGAGACGCGGATGCACGTACGCGAAGAGGTCCCCTTCTTCACCGGCCGGCGCAAGTCGGTGGCCGACCTGGTGGCCGGGCTCGCCTGAGGCGGACCCGGTCGTCCATGACCCGGAAGATCAGAGAGCGGGCCGCGGCCTCGGCAGCGTCCGCCTCTCCAGCGACACCGGGTCCGGCAGCGGGTGCGGCGCGCACGTAGCGCGCCGCACCGGCGTCCGCCCCGTCAGCAGGTAGTCGTCCAGATACGTGTTGACGCACTTGTTGGGGCCGCCGCCGATGCCATGCGTACCCGCGCCCCGTTCAGTGATCAGCACCGACCCCCGCAGCCGCCGCTGGAGCTCCAGTGCCCCCGGGTAAGGGGTGGCCGCGTCCCGCTCGGCGGCCAGGATCAGCGTCGGCGGCAGCGCACCGTCGGAGCTGCGGACGTCGAGCGGCTGCTGCCGCGGCGCCGGCCAGTAGGCGCACGGCAGGTTCATCCAGACGTTGTCCCAGGTCTCGAAGGGGGCCCGGCGCGCAAGCGCGGTGTTGTCCGTGTCCCAGACGCGCCAGTCGGCCGGCCAGTGCGCGTCGTTGCACTCGACGGCCGTGTAGACCGCTGTGCTGTTCTCCTCCGCCTTCGCCGCCGCCGGGTCCGGCGCGGCCAGCTTGATCAGCGGCTTCGGGTCCCCCCGCAGATACCGTGCGAGCGCATGGGCGGCGGCCGGCCAGACGTCGTCGTAGTAACCGGCCTGGAGGAAGGCGTTCTGCAGCTGCGCAGGGCCGACGCCGCCCACCGGCCTGTCCGCGAGCCGGGCCCGCGCCGTCTCGTAACCGGCCAGCACGTCCGACGCGTCGCGTCCCAGGTGGTACGTCTTGTCGTGGAGCGCCACCCAGCTGCGGAAGTCGGTCCAGCGCCGCTCGAAGGCGAGTGACTGGTCGAGGTTGTCGCGGTACCAGATCTTGGCGGGATCCGGGTCGACAGCCGAGTCGAAGACCATGCGGCGCACATGCGAGGGGAAGAGCGTCGCGTAGACCGCACCGAAGTACGTGCCGTACGAGGCGCCCATGAAGGTCAGCTTCCGCTCGCCCAGCGCGGCCCGCAGAACATCGAGGTCCCGGGCGTTGTTCAGCGAGTTGTACTGCCCCAGCGCCGCACCGGCCCGGCGGGCACAGCCCTGGGCATAGGCCTTCGCCTGGGCGATCTTCTTCTGCTTGAAGGCCTCCGACGGGTAGATCGGTGCCGCCTTCGCGGGCTTCGCGTACGAGGCGGGGTCCTCGCACGAGAGCGGCGCCGAGCGGCCGACGCCGCGCGGCGCGTACCCCACCAGGTCGTACGCGGCCGCCAGCGGCTTCCACACCGGGACCGCGGCCGCCATCGGGAAGAACATGCTGGAGGCGCCGGGGCCGCCCGGGTTGTAGATCAGCGCGCCCTGGCGCTCGGCGGGCTTGCCGGTGGCGTGCGCCCTGCTGACGGTGAGGGAGATCTGCCTGCCGTCCGGCCTGGCGTAGTCGAGCGGGACCCGGATGCTGCCGCACCGCACGGACGCGGGGAGCGACTCGCTCTTCGGGCAGCTGCCGAAGACGATCCCCGCGGCTGCGGCCCGGGCGGCCGCGGCCAGGGTGCCCGCCGCCTCGGCCGCTCCGGTGCCCGCGGCCGTGGCTGCCCTGCCGTCCGGGCCGCCGCCTTCCGCGTACGTGCCGGCCGGGGCATCCGCGCTGCCGGGCGGCGCCGCGGCCAGGGCGGCCAGTCCTGACAGCACCAGAACGCCGGCCGTTCCGTACAGCGCGACTGCCTTCATCGGGTTCCCTCCGTACAGCTACTTCCTGCAGCTACTGAATAAAAGGGATAATTCGTCCGTCGGCTGATGTTGTAAAGGACCGCTCGGCGGTGTCGGGGTTCAATGACCCCGCTGCCCGGCGGCGGACGGGCCGGGAGTCACCGGTAGGCGCGGCCGAGCCGGGTCCGGGCCGCGCGGGCGAACCTGGCCGCCCTGGTCGGCCGCCGCGGGGCCGACCGCTCCTGCCACCAGAGGGCGAGCCGGCGCCGGGCCGCGGCGTCGGCGGGGCGCCCGGCGCGGAGCAGCTGCTCGGCGAAGTCGAGCGCGTCGCGACGGTAACCGCCGCTCATCGGGCGGGACTTGGCGTACGCCAGGAACGCGGGCCGGTACTCGGCGCCGAGCAGGACGGGCAGTTCGGGGGCGACGTGCGACACGACATCGGCGCGCTTGGCGGCCAGGGCACGGCTCTGCACACCCAGCCGCCGGGTGTCGAACCCCCCGGGCGCGGGGGTGCCCGCGACCAGGGCGGAGAGCAGCGCGGTCTCGGCGAGGGCGAGCCGCTGCCGGGACGCGGTGATGGAAGCGGACGCGGGGACCGGTACCGATGCCGACGGGCGCTCTGCGGGCGTCTCCCGGCCCTCGGCGGTCCCGGTCTCGTGGGCGGTCAGCGTCTCCCGTATCGCGGACAGTTCACCGGCCAGTTCGGCCGCAGGCGGGAAGTCGTCGTCCCGCTCCAGCAGCACCCCCGGCGGGTCCACCCGGTCCCGCAGCTGGGCCAGCACACCGAGGACCGGTGCGGTCACCGGGTGGGCATGGGTGTCGTGCCAGACGCCGTCCCTCTCCACACCGCCCGCGACATGGACGTACGCGATGGCCTCCACCGGGAGTTCGTCCAGGGCGGCGGCGGGGTCCTCGCCGCGGTTCACGTGATTGGTGTGCAGGTTGGCCACGTCGATCAGCAGCCGTACCCCCGTGCGCTCCACCAGTTCCGCCAGGAACTGCCCCTCCGTCAGCTCCTCGCCCGGCCAGGAGACCAGCGCCGCGATGTTCTCCAGGGCGAGCGGGACGGGCAGGGCCTCCTGGGCCACGCGGACGTTCTCGCACAGCACGCGCAGCGCGTCCCAGGTGCGCGGCACTGGCAGCAGGTGGCCGGCCTCGAGACCGGGGGACGCGGTAAGCGGGCCCCCGGCCCTGACGAAGGCGATGTGCTCCGTGACCAGCGGCGACTCCAGCAGGATGGCCCGCTCGGCCAGCGCCGCGAGCCGGTCGGCAGCCGGGCGCTCGGCGCCGCCGACACCCAGTGAGACGCCGTGCGGAACCACCGTCACCCCGCGTTCGCGCAGCCGCAGCAGGGAGTCCGGGAGATGGCCGGGGCAGAGATTCTCGGCGACCACCTCGACCCAGTCGATGCCCGGCAGCTCCTCCACCGCCGTGGCGATCTCCGGCCGCCATCCGATACCGGTTCCCAGCTTCTCCATGGTTCCCCCTCCGCCGCCGCTGCCGGGCGCGTGTGGGGGTGATGACCCCGCGGGGCCGCGGCGAATCCATCCGGTGGGACGTTCAGAGCTTGATTTGAGGTTCCCGGCCGGCGGAGGGAAGGCCGCTCCGGGGGTGCTGCGGCCCGTGCGCCGGCCCAGCGGTGCGCTGCGGCATACGGGGGAGCGGCCGGCCGGCGCCTCCGGCTGCCCCTGGGCCCCGGCACCGCGTGCCGTGTTGGGTACGATGACGGGCCACCGAAGGGGTCGAGGATGGCTACCATCAGGGACGTCGCGCAGCGGGCCGGTGTCGCCCCGAGCACCGTCTCGTATGTGCTCAACGGCTCCAGGAGCATCTCCATGGAGACGCGCACACGTGTCCAGGAGGCGGTGGACGCCCTCGGTTACCACCCCCGGGCCAGCGCGCGGACGCTGCGCAGCAGCCGCACGCAGGTGATAGCCCTGGCCCTGCCGCGGGCGGCCGGTGTGCAGCATTCCGTGGACGGCAGATTCGCCATCGACGTCAGCGACGCCGTCAACACCCTTGGCTACGACCTGCTGCTCACCACCTCCCAGGACAAGGCCGGGGGGCTGCGGCGGGTGGCGCTCAGTGGTCTCGCGGACGCCGCGATCCTGATGGCCGTCGACATGGAGGACGCGCGGATCGACGTCGTGCGGGAGCTGGTCTTCCCATCGGCCCTGATCGGACGGCCCGCTGACGAGGACGCCCTGCCGTGGACCGACCTCGACTGGGAGGAGGCCGCCGCCCTCGCCGTACGCGAACTGACTGCCGCGGGCCACGGCGACCTGGTGTATCTCGCGCCCAGCGAGGCCGAGGTCAGGGCCCGGCGCAGCTACGCGTTGCGCGGTATCGCCGGGGCGCGGAGAGGGGCCCGCGCAACAGGCGCTTCCGTCAAGGTGGTTCATTCCGTGGACGATGCGGCGGAGCTCGCCCGCAGACTGCGGACATTGCTCCCGGGACCCACGGATGACGCGCGCGGGAGGCCGCCGACCGCTCTTGTCGTGCAGCACCCATCGGCGCACCACCACATCATGGCGTCCGTGGCCGCGGCCGGTCTGCGGGTACCGGAAGAACTCAGTGTGGTCGTCATCGGTTCGCTGCCGGGGGATCCGTCGAGCCGGCGGCTGCCCCGTATCGAACTGCCCGTCGAGACGTTGGCAACCGAGGTCTCCCGGCTCGCCGTGTCCGCCGCCACGGCCTTGCGCGACCGTGCCGCCGACGGCTCCGAGCCGGGCGGGCAGCTGCTCGCCGCCTCCATCGGGCATCTGCTCATCAAGCCTGTCCTGATGCCGGGGGCGGCGCCGTTCACCGCACCGCTGCGCTGAACTCCGTGCCCGCCGGGCCCACTTCACCGCGCTGCCGCACCTCTTGTCGGCATGTCTGCGAGCGTTTAGCATCACTGCGATCTGTCGAATCGATTCGATAGATCGTCCGGATCGACCAGATCGACCGGACAGCCATGTCGGCACATCGAACCTCCGTCTTCTCACAGAGCCGTAGACCGAACGGAGAGCAGCCACCATGCACCTCCTCCGCCGACGCCCCCCGGCGTCGGCCGCGATCGCCACCGCCACCGCCTTCCTGACCGTGGCCGGCCTCGCCGGCTGCGGGAACGTCCCCGACCCGGGCACGATCACCGTGCTGAACTCGGCCACGGACACCCTCGAACACGATCAGGAACAGAAGTTCTTCGATGTGTGCGCGAAGCCGCTCGGAGTCAAGGTCAGACAGACCAGCGTTCCGGCCGACCAGGTGGTCTCCAAGGCGCTGCGGATGGCCTCGTCCCGCTCGCTGACCGACATCCTGGAGCTGGACGGCTCCGATGTGCCGCAGTTCGCGGACACGGGCGGCCTCGTGCCGCTGAAGAACGCCGGTGTCGACGTGTCCGGGATGTCGGGCAGCGCCATCACCATGGGCAGCTTCGACGGCACCCTTTACGGCATAGCCCGCTCGGTCAACTCGCTCGCCCTGTTCTACAACGTGGACCTGCTCAAGAAGGCCGGGGCCGAGCCGCCCGCCACCTGGGACCAGCTCAAGGCGACGGCCAGGAAGCTCACCCACGGCAAGACGTACGGGATGGCCTTCAGCGCTACGCCGGACGCCGACGGGGTCTACCAGTTCCTGCCGTTCTTCTGGTCCGGCGGCGGCGACGAGGCCCATCTCGACAACGGCAGGGGCGCGCCCGCGCTGCAGTTGTGGAAGGACCTGGTGGACCAGAAATCGGCGTCGAGCGCTGCGGTCACCTGGAACCAGCAGGACGTCAATGACCAGTTCATCGCAGGCCGCACCGCGATGATGATCAACGGCCCCTGGCAGGTCCCGGTGCTCAGTGAGCACAAGGATCTGCACTGGGCGGTCGCCGCGATACCGGTGCCACAGTCCGGTCGCCCGCCGGTGCCGCCGATCGGCGGCACCGTGATGACGGTGCCGCAGACCAAGGACAAGCAGCGGCAGGGGACGTCCGCGAAGATCATCAACTGCCTCAACGAGCGGAAGAACCAGGTCGCCTGGGGCGAAGCCGTCAACAACGTACCCACCCGCACCGCGGCGGCTGCCGCGTACAAGGCCCAGAACCCGAAGCTCGGACCCTTCGCCGACGAGGTCGCGACGGCACGCTCGCGCACCGACCGGGTCGGTGCCGGCTGGCCGGCCGTGTCCGACGCCCTGGCCGGCGCCTTCCAGTCCGTTCTGACCGGCCGCTCCACACCTGAAGCGGCTCTGAAGCAGGCCCAGTCACGGGCCACGGCCGGCGAGTGAGGAGACGACTGCCATGACGATCACCGCTGCCGTCCAGGCGCCACCGGCAGGAAGCACCGCAGCCGGATCAGCCGGGGCGCACAGACGCCGCGACACACTGCTGCGCTGGGGCTTTACCGCTCCGGCCGTCCTGTACATGCTGGCCTTCTTCGGATACCCGCTCATCCGGAACGTCGTGATGAGCTTCCAGCACTACACACCGCGTTCTTTCTTCACCGGTGAGTCGCCCTTCAACGGATTCGACAACTGGCGTGGTGTGTTCGACAACCCGCTGTTCACCGGCTCCCTCTGGCATACCTTGGTCTTCACTCTCGGCTCGCTGCTCGGCCAGTTCGTCCTCGGCCTCGCACTCGCCGTGTTCTTCTCCCGCCGCTTCCGGCTGTCCGGATTCGTCCGTGCGGTGCTGCTGCTGCCCTGGCTGGTGCCGATGGTGGTGTCGGCGGTCGTCTGGCGAAAACTCCTCGACCAGGACACCGGCGTCATCAACAGCCTGCTGACGAATCTGCACATCGTCCCGTCGCCGGTGTCCTGGCTCAGCAGCCCCGGCGTCGCCCTGCTGTCGGCGATCCTGGTCAATATCTGGATCGGCATCCCGTTCAACATGGTGATCCTCTACGGCGGCCTCCAGGAGATACCGCGCGATCTGCACGAGGCGGCGGCCCTCGACGGCGCCGGAGCCTGGCGTACGTTCCGCAGTGTCACACTGCCGCTGCTGCGTCCGGTGGTGACCGTCGTCCTCGTGCTGGGCTTCATGTCAACGGTGAAGATCCTCGACCTGATCCTCGCACTCACCGGTGGCGGCCCGGCCGACTCCACCCAGACCCTCGGCACCGTCACCTACCAACTCTCGTTCCAGAAACTGGACTTCGGGCAGGGCGCGGTGGTCGGCGACATCCTCATTCTTGTCAGCGCGGTGTTCGCCGTGCTCTATCTGCGGTTCAACCGCGCCAACCTCGGCCAGGGGAAGTGATCGCCATGTCCACCCGCCGACTGCGCCGGGGCGGAAACACCGTCATCGCACTGATCATTCTGGTCATCCTGCTCTTCCCGCTCTACTGGATGCTCAACATCGCCCTTCAGCCGGGCGAGAGTCTCGCCTCCACCGACTGGATACCGACGGCACCCGGCTGGGAGAACTTCCACCGCGCGCTCAGCAGCCAGGGCGGGTCGCTCGGTACCAGCCTGGTGGTCGCGCTCGGGGCAGTCGTGGTGTGTCTGGCGCTCGCCGCGCCCGCCGCGTACGGCCTCGCCCAGCTCGGGCCGCGGGGCAGCCGCAGCATTGTCTTCGGCACCCTGATCACGCAGATGGTCCCGGGCATCGTGATCGCCAACGCGCTCTACAGCGCCTACGTCGACCTGAACCTGGTCAACTCGACGTTCGGCCTCATCCTCGCCGACGCCTCGCTCGGGCTGCCGTTCTCCATCGTGCTGCTGCGGGCCTTCATGGTGTCCATACCGCGGGAGGTCGTGGAGGCGGCGCTGGTCGACGGGGCGAACCGGTTCACCGCGTTCTGGCGCATCGTCCTGCCGATGAGCCGTAACGCCCTGATCACCTCCGGCCTCTTCGCTTTCCTCTTCGCCTGGTCGGACTTCATGTTCGCGCTGACCCTCAACACCACCGACGACGTCAAGCCGATCACGCTCTCCATGTACGAGTACATCGGCGCACACGTCAGCGACTGGGGCGCGGTCATGGCGACGGCGGTCGTATCCGCCGTACCGGCCGCGATCCTGCTCGTGGTGGCCCAGAAGTACGTCGCGGCCGGGATCACCGGCGGCTCAGTCAAATAGCCCGCATTCATCACAGAACGAACGCACCCGAGCAGGAGAACCGATGAAGTTCACCGACGGCTACTGGCTCATGCGCCCCGGCGTCAGTGCCCACCACGCCGTCTCCGTGGCGGACGCCGTTGTCACCGACGACCGGTTGACGCTGTACGCGCCGGTGGGCCGGGTCGCGCACCGGGGCGACACGCTCAACGGGCCGTTGCTGACTGTGGAGTGCTGGTCGCCCGCCGAAGGTGTGATCGGCGTCCGCACCACCCACCACGGCGGGCGGGCCCCCCGGCGGCCCGAGTTCACGCTCAGCCCGTCGGAGGGATCCGCGGCCAGGATTGTGCGCGAGGGATCCGTCATCGAACTCGCCTCCGGCGAGCTGTCGTTGAAGGTAGACACCGAGGCGCCGTGGCAGCTGGACTTCAGCGGCGGTGGCCGGGCGCTCACCTCCGTCGGCCCGCGCGGCACCGGCTTCGCGGTCGACGATGACGACCGGCACTTCATGCTCACGCAGCTTTCGCTGGGCGTCGGGGAGTGTGTGTACGGACTCGGCGAGCGCTTCACCCCGTTCGTACGGAACGGCCAGAGCGTCGACATCTGGCAGGCCGACGGCGGGACGAGCAGCGAACAGGCCTACAAGAACGTGCCGTTCCACCTCACCGACCGTGGATACGGAGTCTTCGTGAACCATCCCGGCCAGGTGTCCTATGAGGTCGGCTCGGAGTCCGTCGGGCGGGTGCAGTTCAGCGTCGAGGACCAGTCGCTGGAATTCTTCGTCGTGTACGGCCCGACGCCCAAGGAGATCCTCGCCCGCTACACGGCGCTGACCGGCCGGCCGGCGCTGCCGCCGGACTGGTCATTCGGCCTGTGGCTGTCCACGTCCTTCACCACCTCCTACGACGAGGCGACGGTCACCCGGTTCGTGACACGCATGGCCGAGGCCGAAATCCCGCTGAGCGTCTTCCACTTCGACTGCTTCTGGATGCGTGAGTACCAGTGGAGCGACTTCGTCTGGGACCCGGACGTCTTCCCCGACCCGGTGGGCATGCTGGCCCGGCTCAAGGCACAGGGCCTGCGGATCTGCGTCTGGATCAATCCGTACATCGCTCAGAAGTCCCCCCTGTTCGCCGAGGGCATGGCGCTCGGGCATCTGCTGAGGAAGCCGGACGGCGATGTATGGCAGTGGGACAGGTGGCAGGCCGGGATGGCGCTGGTCGACTTCACCAGTCCGGCGGCGCGGGACTGGTACGCGGGCAAGCTGCGGCTGCTGCTCGACCAGGGCGTGGACTGCTTCAAGACCGACTTCGGTGAGCGTGTACCCGTCGACGTGGCCTGGCACGACGGCTCGGACCCGGAGCGGATGCACAACTACTACACGCAGTTGTACAACGAGACCGTCTTCGACCTGCTGCGGGAGGTGCGCGGCGAGGGGGAGGCCGTCGTCTTCGCCCGCTCGGCGACCACCGGAGGCCAGCGGCTGCCGGTGCACTGGGGCGGCGACTGCGAATCGTCGTTCGAGGCGATGGCCGAATCGCTGCGGGGCGGGCTGTCACTGGGCCTCTCGGGCTTCGGTTTCTGGAGCCACGACATCGGGGGATTCGAGGGCACGCCGACACCGGCGCTGTTCAAACGCTGGGTCCAGTTCGGGCTGCTGTCGTCCCACAGCCGGCTGCACGGCAGCAGGTCCTACCGCGTCCCGTGGGACTACGGCGACGAGGCGGTAGCCGTCACCCGCTCCTTCACCCGGCTCAAGCACCGGCTGATGCCGTACCTGTACCGCGCCGCCGTCCAGGCGGGCGAGGCGGGTACGCCGGTGATGCGCGCCATGGTGCTGGAGTTCCCCGACGACCCGGCCTGCCGGTTCCTCGACCGGCAGTACATGCTCGGCGACGACCTGCTGGTGGCGCCCGTCTTCACCGAGGACGGCACCGTCGAGTACTACGTGCCGGCCGGCACCTGGACCAACGTCCTTACCGGGGAACGGATCCCGGGGCGGGGCTGGCGGCGGGAGACGCACGGCTTCGACACCCTTCCGCTGCTCGCCAGGGAGGGCGCCGTCGTGCCGTTCGGAGCGGTCGTCGACAGGCCGGCGTACGACTGGGCGGACGGTGTGACGCTGGCCGTCCACGCCCCAGCCGACGGTTCGACGGCAGTGACGGCCATCCCGCTGCCCGACGGCTCGGGAGAGGCGGCCGTCTTCACCACCCGGCGATCGGGGGACGAGATCGTCGTGGAGACCGCGAGCGAACTGCCCTGGAACGTACTTCTCGTGGGCGCGAGCACAGTCAGGGGCGGCACATCGCATCCTCTCGGCGCGCTGTACTCCTGCCCGGCCGGCACACCCAGGCTGACGGCCCACTGGCCGTAGCGGGGCGCGGGTCGTGCCGGCCGGGACATCCGGCAGCCCGCCTACGGCCGTCGTCCGCGCGGGAGCGGGCAGAAGCGGCTGCCCCCTTCGGTCACGACGGTTTCCCCGGGCGCGATCTCGGTGAACCCCGCGTCATGCACGACCGGCAGCCCGCTCGTGGTCAGTTCGCCCCAGTGGCCAGGTGCCGCCGTCCGCACCGACAGCGGGAACCCGGCGGCCCGCCACGCGTCCCGGTCGGAGTCCGAAAGTTCCCACCAGGCGAGCTGGGCGCCATGGCCTGTCTGAGCCATCGACTTGCCCGCCGACATGTCCACTCGGGGGTTGAGCCAGAGGACCGGAGCGGCCGGGTCCGGCGCGGGCAGCGGCCCGGGGTCGTCCAGGTCGGTGCCGCTGACCTGGAGTTTCGCCAGCTCCTTCGGCCAGCCGTCCAGCGGCACCGGAGGGAAGACCCGTACCTCGGCCGCGGACCCGGTGACCGTGATGCCGGGCAGCGCCGACGCCTTGCGCCACTCGGCGCCGCGCGCCCGCCGTACGACCTTGCGGATCCGGGCGTCCTGCCAGTCCGCCATCGCCTGCGCCCATTCGCCGTCACCCACCGAGCGTTCGTCCGACAGCATCACGAGCACGGCACGCGCCGCCGTCTCCAGTGCGTCCGTACGGGCCGGGGGTCCGGCCTTCTCGATGTGGACCACCAGCGGAAGGACGAACTGCGGGGCCTCGTCGCGTGGCGTCGGCTCCGCCTGGAAAGGGCTGTCGTTGCTGCTCATCCGCCCAGTCTGCCAGCCGGGTACCGGCGGGTTTCCCGCGGATTCCCCTGGGTTTCCCGGCGGTGCTCGGCGGATTCTGGCGGATTGTTGGCGGAGGGGAATCTTCCGGGTGAGGATGCCCCCATGAAGAGCGATCTTTTCCAGAACGACCACATGGCGCAGCAGGCGACGGCCCCCGGGATGACCCTGCAGAACGCCAAGTCGATCAAGTACACCGTCAACGGTGACATGCTCGCGCGGCAGGGCGCGATGATCGCTTACCGGGGGAGTCTGCAGTTCGAGCGCAAGGGCCAGGGCATAGGCGGGATGCTCAAGCGGGCCGTCACCGGCGAGGGACTGCCGCTGATGTCCGTCACCGGGAAGGGCGAGGCCTGGTTCGCGCACGAGGCGGCGAACTGCTTCATCGTCGACGTGGAGCAGGGCGACGCGATCACCATCAACGGCCGCAACGTGCTGTGCTTCGACTCCACGCTCTCGTACGAGATCAAGACGGTGAAGGGCTCGGGCATCGCGGGCGGCGGGCTCTTCAACAGCCTCTTCACCGGGTACGGCAAGCTGGGGCTGATCTGCGAGGGCAACCCCATCGTCATCCCGGTCACCCCGCAGCAGCCGGTCTACGTCGACACCGACGCGGTCGTCGGCTGGTCGGCCCAGCTGCAGACCTCGCTGCACCGCTCGCAGTCGATCGGCTCCATGATCCGCGGCGGCTCAGGTGAGGCCGTCCAGCTGATGCTCCAGGGCGAGGGATTCGTGATCGTACGGCCGAGCGAGGCCAAGCCCGAGAAGCCGCAGCAGCACTGAGGCTCGAACAGGCGGACCGCCGGTACGGCCTCGGCGGCCCCTGGGCGCTGCGCGGCCGGCCCGCCTGAGGCAGCGCACCGCCTGAGGCAGGGACCCGGCTGAGTAGGCTCGTACGCATGGACGAGTCCTACTGCGAGAGCCCCGCCGTACCTGCGCCCGCCCCTGCGACCGGGGCTGTGCCGGACGGCCCTCCGTACGCCGAGTGTGTGCTGTGCCGCAAGCCGACCGAGTACCCGGAGTCGACGCGCGGTGCGACGCTCTGCCCCGTCTGCGAGTGGCAGGAGGCGGGCCGGACCGCCTGCTCCGGCTGAGCGCGGGCCGGCCGGGCCGGGTGCCCGGCCGGCGGGGCGGGCGGATCAGCTCAGCTTGGCACTCAGCGTGATCTTCGTACCCGTGAGGGCCTGGCTGACCGGGCAGTTGGCCTTGGCGTCCTCGGCCGCTGCGGTGAATGCGTCCGCGTCGATGCCCGGAACGTCGCCCTCCACGGTGAGGTGGATACCGGTGATGCCCTCGCCCGGCTGGAAGGTGACCTCCGCCTGCGTGGTCAGCCTGGCGGGCGGATTGCCCGCGCCGGTCAGGCCGTTCGAGAGGGCCATCGAGAAGCAGCTGGAGTGGGCGGCCGCGATGAGCTCCTCCGGGCTGGTCCTGCCGTTCGCCGTCTCGGCGCGGGAGGCCCAGGTGACCGGGTAGTCGCCGATGCCCGAGGTGTCGAAGGTGACCGTGCCCGAGCCCTTGAAGAGCTCGCCCTCCCAGACCGTGTGGGCGACACGCTTGGTGGCCATGTTGATTCCCTTCTGGTGGCGGATCCGGTGGCGGATCTCCAACCTACTGGCCCACCAGTGGCTTCGCGTCGCGTGCCAGCGCCGTCAGCCGGGAGATCGCCCGGAAGTACTTCTTCCGGTATCCGCCGTTCAGCATCTCGTCACTGAAGAGCCGGTCGAAGGGGAGCCCGGAGGCGAGGACCGGGACCTCCCGGTCGTAGAGCCGGTCGGCGAGTACGACCAGACGCAGCGCCGTCGACTGGTCGTCCACCGGCCGCACACCGGTGAGGCAGACCGCGCTGATGCCCTCGGTCAGTGCTCCGTAGCGGCTCGGGTGGATCCGGGCGACATGGTCGAGAAGGGCGGGGAAGGGGTCGAGCGAGGCCCCGGCGGTCGCGTACGCCGCCTTGGTGACCTGCTCGTCGTCGTACGGGGCGGGGGCCTCGGGCAGACCCCGGTGGCGGTAGTCGTCGCCGTCGATCCGCAGCGGCCTGAAGTGGGCCGAGAGCCCCTGGATCTCCCGCAGGAAGTCGGCTGCCGCGAACCGGCCCTCGCCGAGCTTGCCGGGCAGTGTGTTGGAGGTGGCGGCGAGCGCGACGCCCGCCTCGACCAGCCTGCTGAGCAGCGAGGAGACCAGGACGGTGTCGCCCGGGTCGTCCAGTTCGAACTCGTCGATGCAGAGCAGCCTGTGGTCACTCAGCGTCCGGACGGTCTGCTGGAAGCCCAGCGCGCCGACCAGGTTGGTCAGTTCGACGAAGGTGCCGAACGCCTTGTGCTCCGCAGGGGCGGGCGTCGCGTGCCAGAGGGAGGCGAGCAGATGGGTCTTGCCGACGCCGTAACCGCCGTCGAGATAGACACCGCGCGGCCCCGCGGGCGCGGCGGGCTTGCGGCCGCCGAACCAGCGCTTGCGGCCCGAGCCGCTGGCCGTCGCCCCGCCGAGCCCCGCGGCGAAGGCGCTGAGCACGGTCACCGCCTCGCTCTGGCTCGGCTGGTTCGGGTCCGGTACGTACGTATCGAAGCGGACCGCGTCGAAGCGCGGCGGCGGCACCATCTCGGCGACCAGACGGTCGGCCGCGACGCGCGGCTCGCGGGCGCACAGGGACTGGGGGACCACTTCAGCTATGGGCGACGACACGACCCCAGGGTAATGGCCGTGCCACACTGCCTGACATGCGACGCCTGCTCCCTGTGACCGACCAGACAGCACCCGCTCCCGGGACGGAGCCGCCCGGCGGGGCCGCCCGCGAGTGGAGCCTGGACGAGCTTGCCGAGGCCTACGCGTATCCGGCGGACACCGGACCGGACCGTGGGTGGCTGCGCGCCAACATGGTCTCCTCGCTCGACGGCGCCGCCCAGCACGAGGGGCGCTCGCAGCCCATCTCGACCGAGACGGACATGCGGATCTTCGGCACTCTGCGGGCGCTCGCCGATGTGGTGGTGGTCGGCGCGGAAACGGTGCGTCTGGAGGGGTACCGTCCGGCGCGCGCGCGGGACGCCTTCGCCGAGCGGCGCGAGGCGGCGGGGCAGGGCCCCGCGCCGGCCATCGCGGTGGTCAGCGCGAGTCTGGAGCTGGACTTCTCGCTCCCGCTGTTCGCCGCGCCGCTGGTGCCGACCCTGGTGATCACCGGCGCCGGGGCTCCGTCGGACCGGCTGGAAGCGGCCCGGCAGGCAGGTGCGCGGGTCGTGATCGCGGGGGACACGCGCCTGGTCGACCCGGTCAGGGCCGTGCGGGAGCTGGCCGCTCTCGGCTTCCGGCGGATGCTGACCGAGGGCGGGCCGCGGATGCTCGGTCAGTTCGTGGCGGCCGGGGTACTGGACGAGCTGTGTCTGACGCTCTCGCCGATGCTCACATCGGGTGACGCCCAGCGCATCGTGGGTGGTCCGGGGCTCGCGGTGCCCGACCGGTACGCCCTGGCCGCACTGCTGGAAGAGGCCGGGTTCCTTTTTGCCCGATACGTTCGGATCTGACAATCTGCGGAATCTACCGTTCCGCTTCCCGTTCTGTGGGCAGACTTAGATCGCAGACCCCGTGCGGGCACGGGGAAGGATGGTTTCAGCAGAAGGGTCCTCAGTTGTTCACGAGCGTATTGATGATCGAGAAACCTCTGACGTCCGAGGACGTGGAGTTCGTGACCACGCTGCACGGGGACGAGCCCGTCTCCTTCATCGTGCTCATGCAGCCACGCGGCGACCAGGCCGACTTCCTGCTCCGGGCGATCGACGACGTGGCCCTGGGCGAACTCGACGAGGCGGGCCGCGAGACCGAGGTGCCGGAAGGCCAGGAGGCGAGGATCCCGGCGGAGTCGGCGCTCCTGCAGTCGCTGGAGGCGCTGCGGGCCGGCGGCTGCAAGGCGGCCGGACGGGTCGTCGAGGACCATCCGCTCGATCTGCTGCAGTCCGTGGTCGGCGAGCAGTCGGCCGATGAGGTGATCGTGCTGACCGCGCCGCACTACGTGGAGGAGTTCTTCCACCGGGACTGGGCCTCGCGGGCCCGTCACAAGGTGGGCGTACCGGTGCTCAAACTCTTCGCGCACAGCGAATAGGCTGTGGCCTTCCAGTCCGCAGAAGTACAGCTTGGGGAGACACCCGTATGGCACCCGGTAGCCCGACCGCCATGGACCGACCGCACTTCATCGGCATCGGCGGCGCCGGGATGTCGGGCATCGCGAAGATCCTCGCCCAGCGCGGCGCCCAGGTGGCCGGCAGCGACGCCCGTGACTCCCCGGCCGCCGAGGCGCTGCGCGGGCTGGGCGTGACGGTGCACGTGGGCCACGCGGCCGGGCATCTGGCCGACGACGCGACCTGCGTCGTCGTCTCCAGCGCCATCCGCGAGGACAACCCGGAGCTGGTCCGCGCCGCGGAGCTGTCCATCCCGGTAGTGCACCGCTCGGACGCGCTCGCCTCGCTGATGCGGGGGCTGCGCTCCATCGCGGTGGCCGGCACGCACGGCAAGACGACGACCACCTCGATGCTCGCCGTGGCCCTGACCGAGCTCGCACTCGACCCGGCGTACGCGATCGGCGGCGACCTCGCCGGCCCCGGCACGAACGCCCGGCACGGCAAGGGCGACATCTTCGTCGCGGAGGCCGACGAGAGCGACCGCAGCTTCCAGAAGTACGACCCCGAGGTCGCCGTCGTCCTCAACGTCGAGCTGGACCACCACGCCAACTACGCCTCCATGGGCGAGATCTACGACTCGTTCGAGACCTTCGTGGGCAAGATCGTCCCCGGCGGCACCCTGGTGATCAACGCCGACCAGCCGGGCGCGGTCGAACTGACCGCCCGGGTCCGCGACCTCTCCACCCTGAAGGTCGTCACCTACGGCGCGTCCGACACGGCCGACGTACGCGTCCACAAGGTCACCCCGCGCGGTCTGACCAGCGAGGTCACGGTCCTGCTCAACGGGAAGTTCCTGACCTTCACGGTCTCCGTCCCCGGCCGCCACTACGCCCACAACGCGGTCGCCGCCCTGGCCGCCGGTGTCGCCCTCGGTATCCCGGCGCACAACCTGGCGTCCGCGCTCGGCAAGTACACCGGGGTCAAGCGCCGCCTCCAGCTCAAGGGCGAAGCGGCAGGGGTCCAGGTCGTCGACTCGTACGCCCATCACCCCACCGAGATGACCGCCGACCTCGAAGCGATGCGCGGCGCGGTCGGCGACGCGCGGATCCTGGTGGTCTTCCAGCCCCACCTGTTCTCCCGCACCCAGGAACTGGGCATCGAGATGGGCCAGGCGCTGCGCCTCGCGGACGCCTCGGTGGTCCTGGACATCTACCCGGCCCGCGAGGACCCGATCCCGGGCATCACCAGCGAGGTGATCATCGACGCCGCCCGCGCGGCAGGCGCCGACGTCACGGCCGTCCATGACAAGGAGCAGGTCCCGGCGACCGTCGCGGGAATGGCGAAGCCCGGTGATCTCGTTCTCACCATGGGAGCGGGCGACGTCACCGACCTCGGCCCGCGGATCCTGGACCACCTGTCGAGCTGAGGGAGCCCCATGCCGTACGACATCGAGAAGCCGGACGAGCAGTGGCGGGCCGAGCTGTCCGAAGCGGAGTACGCCGTGCTGCGCAAGGCCGGCACCGAGCCTGCCTTCGTCGGCGAGTACACGGACACGAAGACGACCGGTGTCTACTCGTGCCGGGCCTGCGACGCCGAGCTCTTCCGCTCGGACACCAAGTTCGAATCGCACTGCGGCTGGCCGTCCTTCTACGACCCGAAGGACACGGACGCGGTCGAACTGATCGAGGACAACTCGCTCGGGATGCGCCGGATCGAGGTGCGCTGCGCGAAGTGCGGCTCGCACCTCGGGCATGTCTTCGAGGGTGAGGGCTATCCGACCCCGACCGACCAGCGGTACTGCATCAACTCCATCTCGCTGCGGCTGACGCCGGACGCGGGCTGAGATTCACCGGGCGGGGCCCCGCGGCTACGGTGCCGCGGGGCCCCGCCCGCGTCCGCCCTCCCGGCGGTGACCGCGGAAACGGCACCCGAGGTGGCCACCCGGGGGCCCGGGCACGGAGAATCACCGGTATGAGCCCCACGGAGACCCCGACCGCCTCCGCGACGCCCGCTCCCGGGCTGCGCGAGCGCAAGAAGCTGAAGACCCGGCAGACCATCCGGCGTGAGGCGTACCGCCTCTTCGCCGAGCAGGGGTACGCGGCGACGACGGTCGACCGGATCGCCGAGGCGGCCGAGGTCTCGCCCAGTACGTTCTTCCGGTACTTCCCCACCAAGGAGGACGTGGTCCTCGTCGACGAGTACACACCGGTGCTCGCCGAGGCGCTGAAGTCCCGGCCGGCCGGCGAACCGGTCGTTGACGCCGTCCGGCACGCTTTCACCGGCTCGATGGCCCAACTCCTGGGCGCCGACCGGGAAGAACTGCTGTTCAGGACCCGGCTCGCCTTCACTGTTCCCGCCGTCAGGGTGCGTGCGGCGGACCAGCAGCTGCGCAGCCAGGACGCCGTCGCCGCACTGATCGTGGAGCGAACGGGCCGCGAACCGGGCGACCTTGAGGTGCACTGCGCCGCCGCGGCGATCACCGCTGTCTTCTCGGCGGTCGTCCGGTACTGGACGGAGGGCGGCGGCGCCGAAGATCTCGCCGAGCTCTTTGCCCGCCAACTGGCCCTGCTCTCCAGCGGGTTGAGGATATGACCGTGCGGATGACGCAGTCGGGGGGCAGCCCCGGACCCGGTCTGCGGACCGGCAGGTTCGGGCCGTTCGCGCCGGGCGCGGGGGAGTTGAGTACCGGGCCGGTCGTGCTGGTCGAGTCCTACGGCGACCCCGCGGAGACGGCCCCGCTCCTCCCCGGGGAGGAGCAGTTGGTGGCGCGCGCGGTGCCCTCCCGCAGGGCCGAGTTCGCGACGGCCCGGGCCTGCGCCCGGGCTGCGCTGGCCCAGCTCGGCGTGGCGCCCGCCGCCATCCTGCGCGGCGCCCGGGGCGAGCCGCTGTGGCCCGCCGGGATCGTCGGCGCCATGACGCACTGCGCCGGGTACCGTGCAGCCGTCGTGGCCCGCGCGACCGACGTGGTGTCGCTCGGCATGGACGCCGAGCCCCACCTCCCGATGCCGGGCCAGGGGGAGTTGCTGCTGGTCACCGTGGCCGAGGAGCGGCGGCAGCTGCCGGAGCTGGCCGCCCGGCGCCCGGAAGTCTGCTGGGACCGGCTGCTCTTCAGCGCCAAGGAGAGCGTGTACAAGGCCTGGTACCCCATCACCGGCCGGTGGCTCGGTTTCGAGGATGCCGTGATCACCCCGGACCCGGAGGCGGGCACGTTCACCGCACAGCTGCTCGTACCCGGCCCCGTGGTCGCGGGAAAGTCGCTCACCCGGTTCGACGGAACCTGGACGATCCAGGACGGACTGATCCGCACCGCGGTCGCCGTCGGTCACTGACACCCGCGCACGGCGTACTCCGGTGCGTGCCTCTGGCACCGGCGCCCGCGCGCACTCCTGACACCCGCGCCGCGCGTACTCCGTTCCTCCGCCGCCCAGTTGGGGGCGAGGGCGGCTGAAGCGACACCGCGATCCCCTGCCGTGCAGGTCAGAGACCGTTCCGTGCTCGAAGAGTGCGTGGAGCGTGCTCGTAACTGCGCTGTCAAAGGTTTTTTCGAGCAGCTCTTGTCATTTCTATCTCAGGCAGTGCAGGATCAGTGCATCTTGCAGGCCAGAACACCAGATTCCGCTATGGGCGGGGTTCGTCAGGTCTGCGTCCCCCTGACCACCCTCTACGCGGAGGTGACTGTGTCGGCCGCTGTGCCCACTTCGCCCCGTCCGGCCACATCTCAGCCAGAAGCCTCTGACCCCGCTGCGCCGTCTTCCCCGGTCGTACCCCCGGCCGGAAGCCCTCACGGGCGGAAGTCGTTCCGTCAGCGGTTCCGGCGTGACCGTATGCTTCTGCTGCTCTGTGTGCCGGGCGTCCTGTACTTCGCGGTGTTCTTCTATCTGCCGCTGGCCGGCAACGTCGTCGCGTTCCAGGACTACCAGCCGTTCCTCGGCTTCAAGTCGAGCCCGTTCGTCGGCTTCCAGAACTTCACCGCGCTGCTCGCCCAGCCGGAGTTCTGGTCCGCCGTGCGCAACACGCTGGAGATCACCGTCCTCCAGCTGATCCTCTACTTCCCGGCCCCCATCGCCCTGGCGCTGCTGCTCAACTCCCTGGTCGGGGAGAAGGTCAGGCGGCTCGTCCAGACCGTCGTGTACCTCCCGCATTTCCTGTCCTGGGTCGTGGTCGTGGCGATGTTCCAGCAGGTCTTCGGGGGTACCGGCACGGTCACCAGCCTGCTGCAGAACCACGGCCTCGCGGTCGGCAACATCATGAGCAACCCGGACACCTTCAAGGTGCTCGTCACCTCGGAGATGATCTGGAAGGACTGCGGTTACGGCGCGATCATCTTCCTCGCCGCGATGGCCTCCATCGACATGACGCAGTACGAGTCGGCCGCGATGGACGGCGCGGGCACCTGGCGGCGCATGTGGCACGTCACCCTGCCCGGGATCCGGCCGGTGATCATCATGATGCTGATCCTGCGCCTCGGCGACATCCTCTCGGTCGGTTTCGAGCAGATGCTGCTCCAGCGCGACGCGGTGGGACCCGATGCGTCGGAAGTGCTCGACACCTACGTCTACTACCACGGCGTGATCGACGGGGACTGGGGCATGAGCACGGCCGCAGGGCTGATGAAGGGCGTGATCGGCCTCGGGCTGATCGTCGCGGCGAACAAGCTGGCTCACCGCTTCGGTGAGCAGGGGGTCTACCGATGACCACGTCAGTCTCTCCCAAGCGAGAGAACTACCTGGCCCGGCTGCGGTCCGGCGGGCAGCGGCCGCCGTGGATGGAGCGCCCCAGCTGGTTCGGCCAGGGTGCGAAGGCGCTCGCGCTCGCCCTGATCGTGGTCATGGTGACGTACCCGTTCCTGCTGGCGCTCGGCACCAGCCTGGCCGGCCAGAAGGAGCTGGAGGCGCGCGGCGGTTACGTCCTCATCCCGCACCACCCGACGTTCCAGGCGTACAGCGTGCTGCTCCAGGGCGGTGTGGTGACCCGGGCGACACTGGTGAGCATCGGGATCACCCTGATCGGCACCGCGCTCAGCCTCCTCTGCACGGTCACGCTGGCCTACGGCCTCTCCCGGCCCGGGATGCTGATGGGCAAGCCCATCCTGCTGATCGTGCTCGGCACCTTCCTCTTCGCGCCGGGCATCATTCCCACGTATCTCGTGGTGCAGCAACTCGGTCTGCTCGACAGTTATGCGTCGCTGATCCTGCCGGTCCTGCTCAATGTGTTCAACGTGATCGTGGTGCGGGCGTTCTTCCAGGGAATTCCCACCGAGCTGTACGAGGCCGCACGGCTCGACGGTGCGGGTGAACTGGCCATTCTCTGGCGCATCGTGCTGCCGCTCTCCAAGGCCGTCATCGCGGTGGCGGGGCTCTTCTACGCGGTCAGTTACTGGAACAGTTTCTTCAACGCCCTGCTGTTCATGAACGACTCGGGGAAATACCCGCTCCAGGTCATCCTGCGCTCGTATGTCGTCCAGGGCGAGACGATCAACGCGCACGCACTCGGCGTGAATGTGCTGCCGCCCTCGATCTCGCTCCAGATGGCCGTGCTCATCATCGCGCTCGTGCCGATCCTGCTGGTCTATCCGTTCCTGCAGAAGCACTTCGCCAAGGGTGTCCTCACGGGCGCCGTCAAGGGCTGACCTCTCTCACCGATCCTGCCTTCCCAGGAGAATCATGTCTTCTCAGCACGTCAACCGGCGTACGTTCCTCGGCGCCGCGGGCGTCGTCGGGCTCGCCGCCACCGGAATGTCGACGCTCACCGGGTGTTCCACCGGGACTGCCGCCGCGGGCAAGGGCGCCGAAGCGTTCAACAAGGTCAAACTCCCGACGTACGTGCCCGCCAAGGTCGCGGCGCCGGACCTCGCGGGCAGCGCCGAGGGCCTGGACGCCGCCTACCTCCGCTACCCGAAGAACCTGGTCAAGTCGGTCGCCGCGCCGCCCGGCGACGGCTCACCGATCACCGCTCTGACGGAGACCTTCACGACGCCGGCCCCCGCGATGGGGAAGAACGCGTACTGGAAAGAGCTCAACAAGCGCCTGGGTTCGGAATTCAGGATGAACATCGTCGTCGAGACCACCGACGACAGCTACTCGTCCAAGTTCAACGCGGCGATAGCGGGCGGCGAGATCCCCGACCTCGTGTGGATTCCCCCGAACCAGGGGCTGCGCCGGATCCCCGAACTGCTGGACGCGAAGTTCCAGGACCTCACCGCGCACCTTTCTGGGGACGCCGTCAAGAAGTACCCGAACCTCGCCAACCTCCCGGAATTCGCCTGGAAGACGGCCGTCATCAACGGCAAGATCTTCGGCGTCCCGGTGGCGTACGGCCGTATGGGTCAGGTCTATGTCACCAATGAGGACTTCTGGAAGCCGGTCGGCGGTGCGGCTTTCACCAGTGCCGAGGACTTCCTCGCCAAGGGCAAGGAACTGCTGGACGTCAAGCGCCACAAGTACGTTCTGGAACCCGCCTATGTGAACCATGTCGGCATGTACGCCCAGTGGTTCGGCGCCCCCGCCACGTGGTCGCTCAAGAACGGCAAGCTGGTCCACCAGTTCGAGACCGATGAATACCGTGAGGCGCTGGAATTCGGCGTGAAGGTGAGCAAGGCCGGGCTGTTCTGGCCGGACCCGAACCTCACCACGACGCGCGAGAAGATGGCGCAGGGTTCTCTCGGTGCGTACGTCCAGTCCTTTCCCTCCTTCCTGGTGGACGTCAAGACGTACGACTTCCCCTTCGGGGTAATCCTTCCGTTCGCGGCGAAAGCCGGGGTGACCCCGCACTTCTACTACGGTCTCGGCTCGGTCGGCTTCACCGCGATCAACAAGAAGGCCGACAAGAAGCGTCTGGAGATGCTCCTCAACGTTCTCGACTACCTCGCGGCCCCGTTCGGCACCGAGGAGCGGCTGTTCCTCGACAACGGGATCGAGGGAACGCACTTCCACCGCACCGCGAAGGGCGACGTCGAGCTGACGGACAAGGGCAACGCGGAAGCCGTGACGACGGGTATGCCGGTCTCCTTCCTGGCCAACGCGCCCGAGTACCTCTACCTGCCGGGCCAGGCCGATCTGACCCGCCGCATCCACGACTGGCAGAAGAAGCTCATCGCCATGGCCGTGATCAACCCGACGGTCGGCCACTACTCCGACACGAACGCCAGCCAGGGAGCCTCCCTGACGATGGCCGTCAACGACGGCATCAAGGACATCGTCGCCGGGCGCAAGCCGCTCTCGGCGTACGACGGTCTGGTGCGCACCTGGCGCTCCGGCGGCGGTGACAAGATCCGCGCGGAGTTCGAGAAGTCCATCGCGCTGACCACCAAGTGACCGGACGTACTACCACCGCATCCGCACAACCGCGTTCAAGGAGCACCATGCAAGACCTCCGTATCGGTGTGGTCGGCCTCGGTCTGCGGGCCAATCTGGCCGATGCCGCCCACCGTCCCGGCGCCGGGTCCGTCGTGACCGCCGTCGCCGACACCGACCCCGCCGTACGTGCCAAGGTGGCGGACCGGTTCGCCGGGGCGGTCGCGGTGGACGACTACCGCAAGCTGCTCGACGGCGACATCGTCGATGCCGTCATCGTTGCCACCCCCGACGACACCCACGAGGCCGTCGCCTGCGACATCCTGCGTTCGGGCAGGCCGGTGTACGTGGAGAAGCCGCTCGGCATCACCGTCGAGCAGTGCGACACCATCCTGCGCACCGCCCACGAGACCGGCACCCGGCTCTACGTCGGCCACAACATGCGGCACATGGGTGTGGTGCGGCTGATGCGCGACATCATCGCGCGCGGCGACATCGGTGAGCCGAAGACCGTGTGGGTGCGGCACTTCGTCTCGTACGGCGGCGACTACTACTTCAAGGACTGGCACGCCGACCGCACCCGCACCACCGGGCTGCTGCTCCAGAAGGCCGCCCATGACATCGACGTGGTGCACTGGCTGGCCAACGGCTACACCTCGCGCGTCAACGCCATGGGCGACCTGATGATGTACGGGGACCTGCCGCGCCGCGAGCCGGGCACCCCGCGGCCCGATGGCTGGCTGAGGGAGTTCGACTGGCCGCCTGCCACCCGCAAGGACCTCCACCACGTGGTGGACGTCGAGGATGTGTCGGTCATGAACATGCGGCTGGACAACGGCGTGATCGCCGCCTACCAGCAGTGCCACTTCAGCCCCGACTACTTCCGCAACTACACGGTCATCGGGACCGAGGGGCGGCTGGAGAACTTCGGCGACCGGCCCGGCGACGAGGTCAGGGTCTGGAACACCGGGCCGACCGGCTACCGGGCCGACGCCGACGTGGTCTACAAGGTGCCGGATTCGAAGGGCTCGCACGGCGGTTCCGACGAGCGGATCATCGCCGAGTTCTGCCGGTTCGCCAGGGACGGCGGGGTGACCGACACCTCGCCGGTCGCCGCCCGGATGAGCGTGGCCGCCGGAGTGATGGCCACGCAGTCGCTGCGGGCCGGCGGGGCGCCGTACGACGTGCCGCCGCTGGACCCGGAGCTGATCGCCTACTTCGAGTCGGGCCAGCAGCGGGGCGCGCCGGACGCGGCTCAGGCGCTCACACCGCGATGACCTCGACACCGGCATCGGTGAAGAGAGTGGTCATCTCCTCACTGATGCCGGTGTCCGTGACCAGGGTGTCCACCTGGCCGGTGGTGCAGATCCTGGCGAAGGCGCGGGTCCCGAGCTTGGTGGAGTCCGCTGCGACGACCACCCGCTCGGCGCGCTCGCACAGCAGCCGGTTGATGCCCGCCTCGTCCTCGTGGTGCGCGGCGGCGCCGTGGACGACGTCGAAGCCGTTGACCCCGAGCACGGCGGTGTCCATGGTGATCTGGCCGAGTACGCCGTCGGCTAGGGGGCCCGTCAGCTCGTACGACTGGG
Source organism: Streptomyces sp. NBC_01197 (assembly GCF_036010505.1). Lineage (NCBI taxonomy): Bacteria > Bacillati > Actinomycetota > Actinomycetes > Kitasatosporales > Streptomycetaceae > Streptomyces > Streptomyces sp. NBC_01197. The sequence goes on along the minus strand of NZ_CP108569.1, from coordinate 1,370,835 downwards.
GGCGGGCCACCCCGCCGGTCACCACGATCTTGAACTGGGGCCTGATCGCCAGCTCGTTGGCGATGTTCAGCGCGTTGGTCACCACGGTGAGCGCCGGGGTGCCGGACGCCAGGTCGGGCCGGACGGCGAGCGCGCGTGCCACCTCCGTGGTGGTGGTGCCGCCGGTCAGGCCGACCGCCTCGCCCGCGGTGATCAGCTCGGCCACGGCCTGCGCGATGCGCTGCTTCTCGGAGGCGCGCCGGGCAGTCTTGTAGCGCAGCGGGAGTTCATAGCTGACACCGTGGACGACGGCGCCGCCACGGGTGCGCACCAGCATCTGCTGCTGGGCGAGTTGGTCGAAATCGCGCCTGATGGTGGCGGCCGAGACATCGAGCGCGAGAGCCGCCGCTTCGACATCGAGACGGCCCTGCTCGACGAGCAGTTCCAGGAGTGCCTTCCAACGCGCGTCGCGGGACTGGGACATCTCTCGCACTCTCCTCTTCGGTGGAACGCTGTGACCTTAACCCAGAAACGTCTACTTGCTTGATTGTGCTTGAAACAACGCAGTATCTTGCAGAAACAATCATTACCTTGAGGGGTGGATCAGCATGAGCCATGTCCAGAACGAGCTGGCCAGTCAGCCCGAGTGCTGGGAGCGCGCCGCGGCGCTGGCCGGGAGCCAGGCGGCGGCGCTGCCGGCCGCCGGGGAGCGCGTCGCGATCGTCGGCTGCGGTACCTCGTGGTTCATGGCGCAGGCCGTGGCCGCGCTGCGGGAGGGGGCCGGCCAGGGTGAGACCGACGCCTTCGCGGCGTCCGAGTTCCCCTTCAGCCGCACCTATGACCGGGTGATCGCGCTCAGCCGCTCGGGCACCACGACCGAGGTGCTCGAACTCCTCGGCAGGGTACGCGGGCAGGCCCGGACGACCGCCATCACCGGTGACCCCAAGACCCCGGTCATGGAGGCCGCGGACGACATCGTCGTTCTCGACTTCGCCGACGAGCAGTCCGTCGTCCAGACCCGGTTCGCCACCACGACGCTCACCCTGCTCCGCGCCCACCTCCGCCTCCACACGGACGCCGTCGTGGCCGACGGACGGACGGCGCTCGCCGAGCCGCTGCCCGAAGGGCTCGTCGACTGCTCGCAGTTCACCTTCCTCGGCCGCGGCTGGAGCAACGGCCTGGCGCAGGAAGCCGCGCTCAAGATGCGGGAGGCGTCGCTGTCCTGGACCGAGGCGTACCCGGCCATGGAGTACCGACACGGTCCGATCAGCATCACCACCGAGGGAACCGCCACCTGGATGTTCGGCGAGACTCCCGAGGGTCTGGAGGAGCAGGTCCGATCCACCGGCGGGATGTGGGTGGCCGGCGGTCTCGACCCGCTCGCCGAGCTGGTACGGGCACAGCGCCTCGCCGTCGCCATCGCGGCCGCGCGTGGCCTCGACCCGGACTCGCCGCGCCACCTCACCCGCTCCGTCATCCTCGACGAGGGCTGAGCGATGGCCCTTGCCGAGAGCGGAACGCTGGTCGCGGGCGCTGCCGCGCGGCGCGGCGCGGTGGCCGCGTTCAACATCATCACGCTGGAGCACGCGGAGGCCGTGATATCCGGGGCCGAGACCGCGGGCTCCCCGGTCATCCTCCAGATCAGCGAGAACGCGGTGAAGTACCGGCAGGGCCAGGTGCTCCCGCTGGCCCGCGCCGCGGCCGAACTGGCCGGGGCGGCAGCCGTACCGGTCGCCCTCCACCTCGACCATGTGAAGAGCGACGCCCTGCTGCGGCAGGCAGCCGACGCCGGGTTCAGCTCGGTGATGTACGACGCCGCGCACCTTCCGTACGCGGAGAACCTCGCCGCGACCCGTTCCGCGGCCACCTGGGCTCATGCCCAGGGGCTCTGGATCGAGGCCGAGCTGGGCGAGGTCGGCGGCAAGGACGGGGCGGCGCCGCTGGACGCGCACGCACCCGGCGCGCGGACCCGCCCGGAGGAGGCCGCCGCCTTTGTGGCCGAGTCCGGCGTGGACGCGCTCGCCGTCGCGATCGGCAGCTCGCACGCGATGACCTCGCGCACCGCGGTCCTCGACCACGAGCTGCTCGGCAGGCTGCGGGACGCCGTGGGTGTGCCGCTGGTTCTGCACGGCTCCTCCGGGGTGCCGGACGCTGAACTGTCGGCGGCCGTCACCGGCGGTATCGCCAAGGTCAACATCGGTACGGCGCTGAACATCGCCATGACCGCGGCGATCCGGGAGGTGCTGACGGCGCAGCCCGAGGCGGTCGACTCGCGGAAGTACCTCAAGGCCGGGCGGCAGGCGATGGCGGACACCGTCACCGGGCTGGTCAAGCTCGTCGGCAGCGCGGCCTGACGAGCCGGGTCGCGGGCCGGGCACAGTGCGGCCGGGCGAGGGCTCGGTGAGCAGGGCGCGGGTTACGGGCGTCACGCGGCTTACGCGGGCGGCAGGTACGGAAGCGTGCCTGCCGCTGGAGCCTGGACTGATGACTGGTGACTGCTGACTGGTGCCCGGACAGCTGAACAGCGCGGTACCGGCCGGGGCCGGGTGCTACTTGAGCCGGGCCACGGCCCACTTCGTCTCCTGGGCCAGCATGCCGAGACTCCGCTGGGCGGACTTGCCCATTCCGGCGTGCAGTTCCCTGGCGACGGCCAGCGACTCCAGCGCGATGGGCGTGAGCCCCGCCCCAGCGGCTGCCAGAGCGAGCTCGAAGTGCTCGGCGGCGACCATCCGCCCCAGACCCAGCCGCCGCCACCGCCGCTCGGAACCGTCCGTGTCGAGGATCTCCGGGACCGGCCGCAGAGTCCGCCAGGCCGCCGGCAGGTCACCGGTGCGCCGCTGGAGCTCGGCCAGCCTGCGGCACGCCACCCCCTGGTCGCGCGGCTCGTCCACCAGAGCGGCGTGCCCGGACTGGGCGCGCGCCGCCTGGCGGAGGTCGCCGAGCGCCTCCAGCTCGACACTCAACACCCGCAGCAGGTCGGTCTGTTCGCCGGCGGCGTCCAGGATGCGCACCAGCGCCACCCGCGCGAGCTCGGTGCGGCCCTGCCTCCTGGCCAGCCGTATCCAGGTCAGCTCCGGCTCGCGTGCGGGGTCCTCGCCCAGGTGTGAGCCGTCGAGCCCGCGCGCCCACTCCACGAAGGCTCCGGGCCGCTCGGGTATCTCCGGCAGGCCCCACCGGAGGGCCTGCGGGGCGGCGCGGGCAGCACGCAGCAGCGGCAGATCCTCCGCGCTGCCGTGCAACGCGACCAGTACGGCGGCGAGCCGCAGCTCCTCGCTTGTCCCCGTATCAGCGGTCTCGGCCGCCAGCAGGCGCCGCAGCAGCGGCAGATCGCCGTCCTGCCGGTCGAACTGCGCCGCACGCAGCACCGTGGCGCGCCGCGCCTTGTCGCCCGCCACCTCGGTCCACTGCGCCGTGTCGTCCCGCAGCCGGGCCAGATCGGCCAGGCCGGGACTCAGCACCGTCTGGCGCAGGGGCGTGCGCGGATGCGGATCGAGCCGGGCAAAGGCCCGGCCGCCGGCCGTGTCGAGCAGCAGATGGTCCGGCTCGGTACGGAGCAGGGCCGTGTGCAGCCGGGCGAACAGCTCGGCGGGGGAGCGGACGGGCAGCCCCAGCGCCCCGCGCAGTGCGTCGCGCCGGCCGTCGAGATCCGGCTGCGAACCCCGTATCGCCTCCTCCGGCGCGGCGGCCGGCAGTGCCGCGCCGAGCCCGGAGGGGGACAGATGCAGCAGACCGAGCCACCCGGGCAGCCCGATCGCCAGCTCCAGCGCCTCGTCGGCGCTCGCGGCGACGAGCCCGGCCGCGCCGCCGCCCGAGGCGTACAGCACTGGCCCTCCGCCGCACACGAAGAACGTGCCGCCCGTGCCGTCCCCGGCCACCGTCTCCAGCGGCGCGCCCGACGCCAGCCGGACCGCCGCGCCGTGCGCAGCCCCGGCCACGTCGAAACCGAAGGAATACGCGGCCACTTCGGCCAGCTCCGGCCGGTCCACGAGGAGGGCGATGGCACGTCCGTAAACCGTCATACGGGAAACGTAACAGCCATGTCCGACATGACTCTCACGCCGGTTGCAGAAGGTTCCACCGGTTCCCGTAGAGGTCCTGGCAGGAAGGCTAACGACTGACGAGTTATACGTACCACTCGCGCGGCGGCTGCCGCTGTGGCGACAATGGCCGCCATGACTGCGCAGCACCTCATCGACCGCGCCCGGCTGCTCGCCGGCGCCGGGGGCCGGCGGATCCTCGGCATCGCGGGCTCGCCGGGCGCCGGGAAGTCCACCCTCGCCGCCGGGCTCGCCGACGCCCTCGGGCCGAGCGCCGTCGTGGTCCCGATGGACGGCTTCCACCTCGCCGGGGCCGAGTTGCGCCGCCTCGGCCGCGCCGACCGCAAGGGCGCCCCCGACACTTTTGACGAGGCCGGATACGTGGCCCTGCTCGCCCGGCTGCGTACGCCCGGCAGCGACGTGGTGTACGCGCCCGCCTTCGACCGCGCGCTGGAGGAGCCCGTCGCGGGATCGGTGGCGGTCGCCCCCGGCGTTCCGCTCGTGATCACCGAGGGGAACTATCTGCTGCACTGGCCGCGCGCGAGGGCCCTGCTCGACGAGGCCTGGTTCATCGGTGACGAAAGCCCGCGCAGCCCCGGGAACGAGGCCCGCGTCCGGAGACTCATCGAGCGTCACATCCGGTACGGCAGGAGCCGCGCGGAGGCCGAGCGCTGGGTGCACCGGTCCGACGAGGCCAACGCCCGGCTCATCGAGCGCACCAGGGACCGGGCCGACCTGCTCGTGCCGCATCTCTGAAAACGGTGAGGATGGGGGGTAGTCCGGGTGCTCGGGCAGGTCGGACGAGCTGGCCTGGGCGGGGCCCGGGTCGCCGTCCGCCTCGACGGCTGGTGACCAGGCCGAGGTGGGAACTTTCAGCACGTGGCTGTGGATCGCCTCGGTGATCGCCATGCCCACCGAACAGGACAGCCACCGTCCCCGCCGGGCGAGCCAGGCCACGAAGTCGTGAGTGCCGCCTGCGGAATCCGTGCGGATCAGGGTCCGGCGCCCGCGCCGGTACTCCTTCGGCAGCGGGGACAAGGCCAGTTGAGCGGCGGTGATGTGGTCGGCCGCGGTGTTCGAGCCCGCGTTTCCCGGCCTGAGCAGGGCCGCCACCGGCTCCCCGGTGCCGCCCGGCCCGTGGTCGACGAATCCCATCAGCGGGTGGTGCCCGTAGATCCGCTTCCATGTGGGTGCGGCGCGGAAAGAAGCACTTCTCAGGTGAAGAAGCGTATCGGGCGGGGGCGCGGGCGGTCAGTCAGCCGCCCTGTGTGCGCCGAGGTGGGAGCGGTGCCGGTCCACGATTCCCTCGACGATCTTCATCAGGCGGTCTCCCGTCTGATCGATGCTTCCGTTCTGTGTGCTGACCTGCGCCCCTTCGAGTACGAAGGTGATCTCGGCCGCGGCCTGTCCGGGGTCGGGCATCTGGGCTTGGGTGCACATGGCGATCAGTCGGCGGGTCTGGTGGGCCTTGTGGTCCTCGATCACTTGCCGTGCCGGATGAAGGCGGTCGGGCAGCTCGGCGAGGGAGTTGATGAATGGGCAGCCCCTGTATGAGATCGCCGGCAGCCCCTCGGCGATGAAGCGGGCCAGGCCCAGAATCTGCTCCTCGGGCCGGTCGGGGTATTCGGTCTCCACGCGGTCGAAGGCCGCCTGATAGTCCGCGGCGACGATCCGCAGCCACTCCGCGACCAGCGCATCTTTGGTCTCGAAGTGCCGGTAGATCGCCATTTTGGTTGTCTCTGCCTTGTCGGCGATTGTCTGGACCCCTACCTGCCGGATCCCTTCCCTCTGGAAGAGCTCTTCGGCCGCGTCGAGAATGCGCTCGCGAGGCGGCAGCTTCGCCACTCTGCTTGGCCTTCTGAGGGTCGATGCCATGACTACTCCGTCACTCCGGTCGATCGTGCGGTTCACAACCTCTCTTACGGTACCAGTCCGACCCCTTCGATACCGTAGAGTATCGTTCGGTACTCGAAGGTATCGTTCTTCTCAGGGAGTGGCAGTGAAAGTTTCTGAGTATGTGGGCTTCGACGCAGTCGGGCTGGCGGAGCTGGTGGCCAAGGGCGCGGTACTCCCCGCCGAGCTGGAGACAGCTGCGCGCGAGGCTGTGCAGGCAGTTGATCCGCAGATCAACGCCGTCGTGGAGACCTGGCTGACCGACGACGAACCTGTCCCCGGCAGCACACCACTGGCCGGCGTCCCTTTTCTGATCAAAGACATCGCGGTGGCCATGGCCGGGAGGCGGATGGAGCTGGGAAGCCGCCTGGCGGCCGGTAACGTCGTCGGCGCCGACTCCTCGCTGATGCAGCGCTTCCGGCGCGCGGGCCTCGTGACGTTCGGGCGCACCGCGACACCGGAGATGGCCTATGGCATCTCGACGGAATCAGCGCTGTACGGCGCGACCCGTAACCCGTGGGATTTGGAGCGCAGCGCGGGCGGATCCAGTGGCGGCGCGGCCGCCGCTGTCGCCGCCGGGGTGGTTCCGGTCGCCCATGGCACCGATGCCGCCGGATCGCTCCGTATCCCCGCCGCCTACAACGGCCTCTTCGGGATCAAGCCCACCCGTGGCCGGGTGTCCATGGGGCCCGACGTCGACGAGGTCTTCAGCGGCCTGGCCGTGCACGGCAGCGTCAGCCGCACCGTACGCGACAGTGCGGTACTGCTCGACCAGATACGCGGCCCGGAGTCGGGCGACCCCTACTTCGCCCAGCAGCCGTCACGGCCGTACGCCGAGGAAGTCACCCGTAATCCTGGCTCGCTGCGAATCGGTGTCCTCGCCCAGGCGTGGGGCGGACGCCGTACTACCGCACCGGTGACCGACGCCCTCTCCCGCACCGTGCGGTTGCTTGAATCCCTCGGTCACCAGGTAAAGGAGGTTGAGGTCGACCTCGGCGCCGACTGGGAGGAATTCGTCCTGGCCAACGCCCGACTCATGACGGTGAACCTCGCCACCCTGGTCGACGGGCTGGCCGCCGCCTTCGGCCGTCCCGTCGACTCCTCGACCCTTGAGCCCGCGACCCTCGCCGGCTACCACTACGGGCAGCGGGTCGGCGGCGCGCAATTCCACACCGCTCTGGCGATGCGGAACCGGGTGGCCCGAAGCCTGGCGCGGTACTTCGACGAGTACGACATCCTCCTCACGCCGGCCCTGCCGGAGCCTCCCGTGTCTCTGGGTACTCATACGGAGGGTGCGGAGACACTGGACGGCCTCGGCTGGATCGAGCGCATCAATGACCTGTCGCCGTTCACCATGCCGTTCAACGTGGCCGGCACGCCCGCCATGTCCGTACCCGTGACGGCCGACGCAGGGACGGGGCTCCCGGTCGGTATGCAGTTCGCCGCCGGATATGGCCTCGAAGGCCGGCTCTTCCGCCTCGCCGGACAACTCGAACAGGCAAGTCCGTGGTCAGGCCGAATCCCCACGGTATGGGCAGGGAACCATCCAGCCCGCTGAAGAATGCTCCTGGCACGCCACAGTGAGACATCGGCGGATTCTTGCCGGTCCCACGACCGAAAACTCTCGCGGCGCAAGGGGCGGATGCCCTCAATACCGAGGCGAAGCTGCGGGTATTGCCGACCTCGACGTTCATTCAGACCTGAGCGGCCAGGAAGCCCGCTCCGCTGCGTCCAGCCTCGGCACGGACACTCCGGGCGGCCGAAGGCCGAGTTGATGTTGTCGGACGAGGAACGGGCCGCACTTTCACCTCGGCCCCGAAGCGCCGCGCGTGACGAACGCGTTCGTTACGATCGAAGATATGACTGCCAGAAGAGAACCGGTCAGCCGCCGCGAGCGCCCGTCCAAGCCTGCCCTGACCCGGCGGGGAATCGTTGATACCGCCGTGCGGACCATGCGCGCTGAAGGGCTGGAGAAGGTGACAATGCGCCGACTGGCGCAGGAACTCGACACCGGCGCCGCCTCGCTGTACGTATACGTCGCCAATACCGCCGAGTTGCACGCGGCCATCCTGGATGCCCTGCTCGGTGAGGTCGACCTGACCGGCGACGACGCCGGAGCCGGCTGGCGCGATCAGCTGACCGCGGTCCTGGTCTCCTACACCTACGTGTTGTTCGAGCATCCGCAGCTGGCCCGCTCGGCTCTCGTCGCGCGCCCCAGTGGCGCCAACTACCTGAATCTCGTGGAGCGTCTCCTGGAGCTGCTCGCCCGCAGTGGTGCGGCCCCGGAGCGCGTGGCCTGGGGCGTCGACAAGCTGCTCCAGCACGCCACGGCATGCGCCGCGGAGCATGGGACGCAGCAGCACGACCCCACGAGCCAGGACGACTGGAACGCCTTGGCACGAGCTGTGAACGAGGTGGGCGAGGCCACTCATCCCGCGATCAAGGCGCATCTTCCTGCCCTGCTCGGCGGGTCGGAGGAGAGCCGCATGTCCTGGGGCTTCAACGTGGTGATCAATGGGATTCTCCACACCCCGGTTCCCGGGGCCGAGGGCTGAACCGCCCTCTCGTCCCTCCACACCCGAAGCAAGCCACCGCCCGTCCCCGCCGAACAGGTCATATACCGGCCTGGGCCCTGCGCTCGGGGCGGGATGCCCGCTGATGCCGTCGGCCGGCCGGCCGCGAGGAGCCCTGCACCCCCGTGCCTGAACTTGTTCGCAACGAACATGTTCGCTACGTTGGAGGGGTCCACACAGGCTGCTCTCACCGGAGCCGGCCGCACGCCCAGCACCGCGCGGTCGCCCCTTTTTGCCGCGCGGTTCGCTCTCCCGCACGACCATCCCCATGGAGGACCTGATGAGCACCCATTACCCCATCGCGATCATCGGCGGAGGTCTCGGGGGCCTCACCGCTGCCAGGGTTCTGCACGTCAACGGCATCGAGTCGGCCATCTTCGAGCTGGAGGCTTCCGCGGAGGCCCGCACCCAGGGCGGCATGCTCGACATCCACACCGAGAACGGTCAGAAGGCGTTACATGCCGCCGGACTGTACGAGGACTTCCGCAAGATCATTCACGAGGGCGGTCAGGCCATGCGCCTGCTCGGACCCGACGGGACCGTCCACGTGTCCGAAGAGGACGACAAGGACAGGGGCCGCCCTGAGGTCGACCGGGGAGACCTGCGCGATCTGCTCCTGAACTCCCTGCCGGCCGGAACGATCCGCTGGGGCAGGAAGGTGACGGGCGCCCAGGTTCTCGACGGCGGCCGCCACGAGGTGACGTTCACCGACGGGTCCACGATCACTACCGACCTCCTGATCGGCGCCGACGGCGCCTGGTCGCGTGTGCGGCCGCTGCTGTCGGACGCGATGCCCGCCTACACCGGCATCTCGTTCGTCGAGGCCGACCTGCACGACGCCGAGACCCGCCACCCGCGCAGCGCCGCCGTCATCGGCGGAGGCTTCTTCATCTGCCTCGGCGACCAGCGAGGCATCCTCGCCCACCGGGAGGCCGACGGCAGCCTCCACGTCTACACCGCGCTGAAGACCGGTGAGGACTGGCTCGACACCATCGACTTCAGCGACAGCCCCGCCGCGAAGTCCGCGGTCCTGTCGCACTTCGACGGCTGGGACGAGGACCTGCGCGGCCTGATCGCCGACGCCGACGGGCCGTTGGTTCCCCGGCGCATCCACGCGCTGCCCATAGGGCACCGCTGGGGCCACGTCCCCGGTGTGACGCTCCTGGGCGACGCCGCGCATGTGATGTCCCCCTTCGCCGGAGAGGGCGCCAACCTGGCCATGTTCGACGGCGCCGAACTCGGCCGGGCCATCGCCGCCCACCCCGGCGACATCGAGGCCGCCCTGGCCACGTACGAGGAGGCGCTCTTCCCGCGCAGCGAAGTCTCGGCCGCCGAGTCTGCCGAAAATCTCCGGACCATGTTCGGCGAGCACGGTCTTGAGCAGATGGTCGCGTTCTTCTCAGGCGGCCCGGGAGCCGAGTGACGGCCGCTCGCACACCCTGACCGCCCGCGATCCGGGAGGAACCCATGACCGCGTCTCTTGAGCACGCCGTCTGGCCCCGCGGCACCGCAGCTCTGAACCACCCGCAGGGAAGGGTGGATTACTGTCCACTACCCGCCACCCTATGCACCGCGGCTCAACCCGGTCGGTGCGGTGAACACCCCGTCGCGTCTCCGGACGCGGCCCGGCAGGATGGGGCCATGTCCACCGAACCCGTACCGTTCACCGCCGACGACTACCGCGCCCGTATGGCCCGTGCCGCACAGAGCGCGGCGGACGCCGGACTCGCCGGAGTGCTCGTCGCCCCCGGCCCCGACCTCGTCCATCTCACCGGCTACCGGCCGACCGCCGCCACCGAGCGGATGACCATGCTCGTCATCACCCCGGGGCAGGACCCGGTCCTCGTCGTACCGACGCTGGAGGCCGCGGACGCGGAGCACGCCGTCGGCGCACCCGCGCTCACCCTCCTCGACTGGACGGACGGGAAGGATCCGTACGGCATCACCGCCGCGCTCCTCAGCCCCGACGGCCGGTTCGCGGTCAGCGACAACGGCTGGGCGATGCATCTGCTCGGGCTCCAGCGCGCCCTGCCCGACAGCTCCTACCAGTCACTGACGGAGGCCCTGCCGATGCTGCGCGCCGTGAAGGACGCGCCCGAGCTGGCGCGCCTCGGCGCGGCGGGCGCCGCGGCCGACGCGACGTACGAGGAGATCCTCAAGGTCCGTTTCTCCGGGCGCAGGGAGACCGATGTCGCCGCCGATCTGGCCGCGCTGCTGCGGCAGTTCGGGCACTCACAGGTGGACTTCACGGTGGTCGGCTCCGGCCCGAACGGCGCCAACCCGCACCACGAGGCGGGCGAACGGGTCATCGAAACCGGCGACATGGTCGTCCTGGACTTCGGCGGGCTCAAGGAGGGGTACGGCTCCGACACCTCCCGCACCGTCCACGTCGGCGCCCCGGACGCCGAGGAGCAGCGGGTGCACGACATCGTCCGGGAGGCGCAGGACGCGGGCTGCCGGGCGGTACGTCCCGGCGTCGCCTGCCAGGAGATCGACCGGGCGGCGCGCGCGATCATCACCGAAGCCGGGTACGGTGAGCAGTTCATCCACCGCACCGGCCACGGCATCGGTGTCACCACCCATGAGCCCCCGTACATGATCGAGGGCGAGGAGCAGCCGCTGGTGCCCGGTATGTGCTTCTCCGTCGAGCCCGGCATCTACCTCCCCGGCCGCTTCGGTGTGCGGATCGAGGACATCGTCACCGTCACCGGGGACGGCGGGCGGCGGCTGAACACCACCCGGCGCGAGCTGGCGATCGTCGAGTAGCCGCCGGCCCGCACCACCTCACCGGTGACGGGCCCCTACGAATCCGTCAGTACGACACATGATTCCGGCGGCAGCAGGAGCAGACCGTCGGGGCCCGGCGGCCGGACCGGCTCCCAGGAGGCCAGGATCCGGCCGCCGCGCCCGTTCAGCGGGATCCTGGCCGCCTCGGCGCCGAGGTTGACCGCGATCCGCAGATCGCCCCTGCGGAGCGCCAGCCACCGGGCGTCCTCGTCGTACGCCACCTTGACCCCGGCCAGATCCGGGTCGACCAGGTCGGGGCAGGTGCGGCGCAGCGCGACCAGTTCGCGGTACCAGGCGAGCAGCCGCGAGTGGTGGCCGCCGTCCAGCTCGCCCCAGTTCAGACAGGACCGCTCCCTGGTGGCGGGCGACTGCGGATCGGGGATGTCCTCCTCCGCCCAGCCGTGCTCGGCGAACTCCCGGCGCCGGCCGTTCCTTACGGCCTCCGCCAGGTCCGGATCGGTGTGGTCGGTGAAGAACTGCCACGGAGTGGCGGCCCCCCACTCCTCGCCCATGAAGAGCATCGGCACGGACGGCCCGGTGAGCACCAGGGTCGCCGCGCACGCCAGCAGACCGGGGGACAGGGCCGCCGAGAGCCGGTCGCCGAGCGCCCGGTTGCCGATCTGGTCATGGGTCTGCGAGAAGCCGACGAAGCGGTGCGCGGGCGTCGACGCGCGGTGCACCGGGCGGCCGTGGCTCCGGCCGCGGAACGTCGAGTACGTGCCGTCGTGGAAGAAGACCCGGGTGAGCGTCTTGGCCAGGGCGGCCAGCGGCGCGCGGGCGAAATCCGCGTAGTAGCCCTGGGATTCACCGGTCAGCGCGGTGTGCAGGGCGTGGTGGAAGTCGTCGTTCCACTGGGCGTGCACGCCAAGTCCGCCCGCCTCGCGCGGGGTCGTCGTCCGGGGATCGCAGAGATCCGACTCGGCGATCAGGAAGAGCGGCCGCCCGAGACCGGCCGAGAGCGCGTCGGTGGCGGCGGACAGCTCCTCCAGGAAGGTCAGCGCCCGCCCGTCGGCGAGCGCGTGGACGGCGTCAAGCCGCAGCCCGTCGATCCGGTAGTCGCGCAGCCAGGCCAGCGCGCTCCCCAGCAGAAACGCCCGGACCTCGTCGGAGCCGGGCGCGTCCAGGTTGACCGCCGAGCCCCACGGGGTGTGGTGGGTGTCGGTGAAGTACGGGCCGTAGGACGGCAGATGGTTGCCGGACGGGCCGAGGTGGTTGTGGACCACGTCCAGCACAACCCCCAGCCCGTGCTCGTGAGCCGCGTCGACAAAGCGCTTGAGACCGACCGGGCCCCCGTACGGTTCGTGCACCGCCCACAGCGAGACCCCCTCGTACCCCCAGCCGTGCCGGCCGGGGAAGGGGCAGACCGGCATCAGCTCCACATGGGTGACGCCCAGCGCTGCCAGATGGCCCAGCCGCCCGGCCGCCGCTTCGAAGGTGCCCTCGGGGGTGTAGGTGCCGACGTGCAGCTCGTACAGCACGGCGTCCGGCAGGGCCAGACCCGGCCACTCCTGGTGCCACTGGTACGCGTCGTGCACGACGACGGCGCTCAGGCCGTCGGGCCCCGCGGGCTGACGCCGCGAGCGCGGGTCGGGCAGCACAGGGCCGCCGTCGAGCCGGAAGCCGTAGTGGTCCCCGTCCGCGGCATCCGCCGTGACGGCCCACCAGCCCGCCCGCAGCGGATCACGTTCCATGGCCAGCTCCCGCCCGGCCAGCTCCAGCGTGACTTCGCTCTTCTCCGGTGCCCACACCTCGAACAGCACAGCTTCCCCTCGGTCGTGTCGTCGGGACTGGGTCGCGCAGGTCGTCTCTCCGGGTCTCATCTTGACAAGATCAGGGGCTGGAGCGAGCGCACTCGGGCCATTAGGGTCCCGATCCATGAGGATTCCGCCACTGCCCGCCTTCCCGCCCGGTTTCCTGTGGGGTGCCTCCGCTTCCGCCTTCCAGACCGAGGGCGCGGCGGGTACCGACGGCAAGGGACCGTCCGGCTGGGACGCCTTCGCCGCCCGGCCCGGCCGTATCAAGGACGGCGCCGACGGCTCGCTCGGCACCGGTTTCTACGACCGCTACCGCGAGGACGTGGCGCTGCTCGCCGGGCTCGGCGCCGGGGCCTTCCGCTTCTCGGTGAGCTGGCCGCGCGTCGTCCCGGACGGCTCGGGCGCCCTCAACCCGGCGGGTCTGGACTTCTACGACCGGCTCGTCGACGAGCTGTGCGGCCGGGGCATCACCCCCGCGCCGACGCTCTACCACTGGGACACCCCGCTCGCACTCGAACAGGGCGGCGGCTGGCTCAACCGCGACACCGCGTACCGCTTCGCCGACTACGCGGGCGCCGTCGCCGAACGTCTCGCCGACCGGGTCCCGATGTGGATCACCATCAACGAACCGGCCGAGGTGACGCTCCTCGGCTACGCGCTGGGCGAGCACGCCCCCGGCAAGAAACTGCTCTTCGACGCGCTGCCCGCCGCCCATCACCAGCTGCTCGCGCACGGACTCGCCGTCGGGGCGCTGCGCGCGGCCGGGGCCTCGAACATCGGGATCGCCGTCTCGCACACCCCGGTATGGACGGCGGGTGAGAGCGAGGAGGACCGGTTCGGGGCCGGGCTCTACGACACGCTCTCCAACTGGCTGTTCGCCGACCCGCTCCTCACCGGCGCCTACCCCGACGAGAACTTCGCGGCCCTGATGCCGGGACCGGTCGCCGAAGACCTGGAGACCATCTCGGCCCCGCTCGACTGGTACGGGGTCAACTACTACAACCCCACCCTCGTCGGCGCGCCGGCCCCGCAGGCCCTCGACACCTTCGCCGGGTTCGGCATACCGCCCGAACTGCCCTTCGGGCTCAGGGAGATAGACGGGTACGACGTCACCGACTTCGGCTGGCCGGTGGTGCCCGACGGGCTGCGCGACATGCTGATCCAGCTGGAGAGCCGCTACGGCGACCGGCTGCCGCCGCTCTACATCACCGAGAACGGCTGCAGCTACGACGGCCTCCGGGACTCCCGCAGGATCGACTTCCTCGACGGCCATCTGCGCGCCCTGCACGCGGCCATGGCCGAGGGCGTCGACGTCCGGGGCTACTTCACCTGGTCGCTCACCGACAACTTCGAGTGGATCGAGGGGAACGCCCAGCGGTTCGGACTGGTCCACGTGGACTACGAGACGATGCGGCGCACCCCGAAGGACTCCTACCGGTGGTACCGCGAGGTGATCCGCAGTTCACAGGCCGGGCGCCCTTACGAACACCCCCAGGAATGATCAATACTTCAACCATGGTCGCTCCGTGGTGGCAACAGGCTCAGCTGGGGATCTTCGTGCACTGGACACCCGCGTCCGTGCCGGGGTGGGCTCCGCCGTACGACCCCGCAGGGCGCGCACACCTCGGCTGGACCTCGTACGGCGAGTGGTACGAGAACTCCCTGCGCTTCCCCGGCAGCCCGGTCTCCGCACACCACCGCGAGACCTACGGCAGCCGCCCGTACACGGCCTTCGGCGGGGACTTCGCGGACGCACTGAGCGGCTGGGACCCGGCGGACTGGGCGCGCCGCTTCCGCGCGGCCGGGGCCCGTTACGCGGTCCTCGTCGCCAAGCACCACGACGGCTACTGCCTCTGGCCGTCGGAGGTGCGCAATCCGCACCGCACCGGCTGGCACACCCCGAGCGACGTCGTCGGTGAGTTCGCCGAAGCGGTCAGAGCCGAGGGGCTGCGCTTCGGTATCTACTACTCGGGCGGCCTCGACTGGACGTTCCAGCCGCGCCCCATCGCGACCGGCGCCGACACCGTCGCCGCCGTCCCGCGCGGCGCCTACCCGGCCTACGCGGACGCCCAGCTGCGGGAGCTGATCAGGCGCTACCACCCGGACATCCTCTGGAACGACATCGCCTGGCCCGCGGGGCGCGCCGGGATCCGCAGCCTGGTGGAGTACTACCGGTTCACCGTCCCGCACGGCGTCGTCAACGACCGGCTCTACCCGTACACACCCCTGTGGCGGGCGCTGCGGGTGCCCGGTCTGCGGGCCGCGTACAACAGCTGGGAGCGCCGCACGGTCGTCAGCGACGAGGGCTTCGTACCCAAGAAGCCGCCGTACTACGACTTCAGGACACCGGAGTACTCCCGCTACACCGGCCCCGACCCCTTCGAGATCACCCGCGGCATCGACCACAGCTTCGGCTACAACCGGAACTCGGGCGACGGCTCCTTCATCAGCCGTGACGCGCTGGCCGCGCTGCTCGCGACCGTCAGGTCCGACGGCGGCAATCTGCTGCTCAACGTCGGCCCGCGCGGCGAGGACGCCACCATCCCGCCCGAGCAGCAGCGCCGCCTGGACTGGCTCGGCGAAGCCGCGGGCGTCGGCTCCAACCCGTAGGACGCCCCGGGCGGATCAGGTCACTCCCACACCATGTCGACCGCCCGGCCGAAGTTGACATAGCCGGCCCGCTCGAAGGCCCGCGCCATCGGGACGTTGCCGACGTCCGTCGACGCACGGATCCGGGGCACGTCCTGGCCGGCGAGAATCCGGGTCCCCTCGGCGAGGATCTCATCGACGTACCCGTGCCCCCGGTGGGCGGGCACGACCCCGATGTACGCGATGATCGCGTTGTAGTTGTTGCGCGCGGGGATCACGAAGCCGACCGGATCCCCGTCCGGCAGCTCCGCGATCCGCCACCAGCCGTCCGGGCTCCGGTAGCCCGCCAGCTCCTCGTCGTACTGCGCATCGGACACCGCACGCGCACTCAGCCCGGTCTCCATCGAGGCCCGGGTGTGCGCGTCGAGTGAACCCTCGGCGACCAGCGTCATCAGCGAGACGAGATCCTCCCGGCCGCGCACAGCACGGAACGCCAGCCGGCCGCCGGGCGCCGGGGGCGCCGACGCTCCGGGGGTCCACTCCAGCCGCAGCCGCTCGACCAGCAGCCGCGCACCGGTCCGCTCCACCGCCCGCATCCGCGCATCGACCACGTCGCGGGCGACCGGGTCCGTGCGCCAGTCCGGCGGGATGAACCGGCCGTACTCGGGGCGCTCGGCCCCGGCGGGGAAGAGCCGCGCCATCGCCGTCTCCAGCAGCCGTACGCCGGTCTCGCCGCGCTCCGGCTCGGGCAGGCTGTCGTCCAGATCGAAGAAGTCGAGGGTGTACGGGGCGGCGCCGGGCGCCGGAGCCCACCAGGCCGCCCGCGCCAGTACGCGGTCGCCGCGCAGCGCCACCCACATCCACTCGGGACGGCGCAGACCGCCCGCGAGGTCGTCGGCGAGTTCATGGTCGAGGACGTAGGGCAGGGCACGGAAGAGGGCGAGCTCGTCCGGCCCGGTCAACGGGCGGATCACCAGCTCGTTGCCGTGCGGCTTCGCGGGCAATTCGGCTCCTGGGAAAGGGGGATGTCCGCAGACCGTAACAATCGGCGTCCGGCCTGGTCACATGGATATCGCAAACCCGGGAGCCCCTGGACACCTCGATCGGGTCCGACTGACAATCAACCCTGTGATGTCCTCTTCAGAGTCCCCGGCGCCCGCCCATGAGCCGCCACACACGGCTGCTCCTGTCAGGCTGTCCGACGCCGAGCGCGACCGGGTGGTCGGCGTGCTCAAGGAGGGCGCGGTCCAGGGCAAGCTCTCGCACGACACCTTCGTACGCCGGATGGAACTGGCCCTGGCGGCCCGCAGGTCCGACGAGCTGGCCGCTCTCACCGCGGACCTGGAGAGCGGGACCGGCTGGTCGCAGCGGCTGCTGGGCGCGGTGGGCCGGGCGTCGGCCTTCCCCGGCCGTATACGCAGGGCCTGGGCCGCCGAGCGGCTGCCGAAGCTGCTGCTGCCCGCGCCCGGCCCTTACCCGCTGCGCATCGGCCGCGACCCGGTCAACGGCCTGCGGCTGAACCACGAGACGGTGTCGCGGATGCACGCCGAACTCGGCGTGGAGGCCGGGGTATGGGTGCTGCGCGACCTCGGCTCGGCCAACGGCACGACCGTGAACGGAGACCGGGTCACCGGCGCGGTCGTGGTCAGCGACGGTGACTCGGTCGGCTTCGGACGGATGCACTTCCGGCTCTCCTCGCGGTGACTCCGGGGACGCGCGGGCCGCTCACCCCGGTGCCCCGTCCGGCCCTGCCGCCGGAACGGCCCGCTTGAGCAGTGCCACCGGCCGTACGGCGAACAGCTCGCTCAGGGCGACCCGCTCGGTGAACTCCCGCTCAGGCGCCAGCAGATCGAGCCACACGCCGGCGGGCAGCGGCAGTTCCGTGTCATGCCAGCCGCCCTCCTGTTCGAGCCGCAGCGACAGCCGGGTCACCGCGGTGACGACCTCGCCGGAACGGCAGAAGGCCAGGCAGTGGGAGGCCGCGGGGCCCTCCGGCGCCAGCGGTGTGTACGTACCCGACTCACCGAAGACATCCGGGCAGTCGCGGCGAAGCAGCAGCGCCGTGGTCGTCAGCGCCAGCTTCTCGTCCGACGGGTCGACGGGCACGGGCGGCCTGCGGTTGTCCGGATCCACCAGCGCGATGTACGTGCCCTCCGTGCCCTGGTAGACGTCGGGCACGCCGGGCATGGTGAGGTGGACCAGCGCGGCGCCCAGCACATTGGCCCGTACGTACGGGGCCAGCCCGCGGGCGAACGCGGCGACGGCCGACTGCGCGGGACCCGCGGGCCCCGCCGCCGTGAAGTCGGCGACGGCTTGCTCGTACGCCTCGTCCTGCTCGGTCCAGCTGGTGTGCAGCCCTGCCTCGCGCACGGACTTCAGCAGCGCGGGGCCGAGCCGGTCCAGGTCGGGCAGCCCGAACCCGAACGCGCTCTGCCAGGCCACCCAGGCCAGCTGCGGATCGGGTGCCGGAGTGGTCAGCCGCTCAAGCAGCGCGGCCCACTGCTCCGGGCACTCGGTGAGGACCGCGATCCGCGCCCGGACGTCCGCGCTGCGCTTGGTGTCGTGCGTGGTCAGTACGGTCCCGCCGGCCGGCCAGTCGCGGGCCGCCCGCGCGCAGAACGCGTGGAACCGCGCCGGGCTCACCGCCGGAGCCCCCGGGTCGCCGCCCACCTCGCCCGCCGACACCAGCGGCGCGTACCGGTAGAAGGCGGTGTCCTCCACGGACTTGGCGCGCAGCGCCGACGCGGTCTGCGCGAACCGGGCGCAGAAGGCGGCGCGGTCGGACCCGCCGCCCAGCTTGCCGAGCGCCAGGTCCCGTACCACCCCGACGGCGGCCGACTCATCGGGCACGGTGAAGGACGCGGCGGCCTGCCGTACCGCATCCGGATCCAGCGTGGCCTCCGCGGTATCGGGCGTCGGCCCGCCCGCGGTCACATACGGGCGGTAGACGGGCATCCGAACCAGCAGCTCGCGCAGCGCGGCCCCCAGCGCCCACGGCGCGTGGTCGCGCAGCGCCGGGTCCGCCGCGCAGATCCGGGCAGCGGTGCGGACCAGGAAGGCGGTCTCGGCCGCCAGCTCGTGGGTGATGACCTTGTACGCGGCCCGGCGGACCGTCGACTCCCAGTACCCGCCCCGGTCGCCTGGCGGCCCCGCGTAGTCCCGGTAGCGGCGCACCAGCTCGTCGGCGCCCGCCGGGTCGGTGAACAGGCCGTCGATCCGGTGCAGTGCGTCATAGCCCGTGGTCCCCGCGACCGCCCAGTCGGCGGGCAGCTGCTCGTCGCCGGTGAGGATCTTCTCCACGACCGTCCAGCGGCCACCCGTCGCCTCGCCGAGCCGCCGCAGATACGCGCCGGGGTCCGCGAGCCCGTCCGGGTGGTCGATCCGCAGTCCCTCGATGACGCCGTCGTCCATCAGCTCCAGAATCTTGGCGTGGGTGGCGTCGAAGACCGCCGGGTCCTCGACGCGCACCCCGATCAGGTCGGAGATGGTGAAGAAGCGGCGGTAGTTGAGCTCGGTGCGGGCGAGCCGCCACCAGGCGAGCCGGTACCACTGGGCGTCGAGCAGTTCCGGCAGCGGCAGCTCCGCCGTACCCTCGCGGAGCGGAAAGTCCTGGTCGTAATAGCGCAGCACCTGCCCGTCGACCCGCAGCCGCTCCAGCTCGTCGCCGAGCCGGTGGCCGAGCACGGGCAGCAGCACCTTGCCACCGCCCGCCTCCCAGTCGATGTCGAACCAGCGCGCGTACGGCGAGTCCGGCCCCTCGCGCAGCACCTCCCACAGCGGCCGGTTGAACCGGGGGGCCGCCGCCATGTGGTTCGGCACGATGTCCACGACGAGCCCGAGCCCGTGCGTGCGCGCGGTGTGCGCCAGCGCCCGCAGCCCGGCCTCGCCGCCCAGCTCGTCGCGGACCCTGGTGTGGTCCACGACGTCGTAGCCGTGCGTGGAGCCGGGGACGGCGTCCAGCACCGGCGACAGATGGAGGTGCGAGACCCCGAGGGCCGCCAGATACGGCACCGCCGCCTCGGCGGCCGGGAACGGGAACTCCGGCTGGATCTGGAGCCGGTACGTCGCAGTGGGCGTCATGGGAACCTACGTACCCCGTTTCACCGGCTCCCTGACACCCGGCGGCCCGTCGGGCCGACGTCATCCACCCGTCAGCCCGTCAGCCCGGTGTCACCCCGCCGCAGTCGGTCAGGCCGGCCGTTTCAGCACGGCCAGGCTCCGTCCGATCAGCGCCAGCCGGTCACCGGCGTCCACCTTCGGGCCCGGCCCCGGTGGCACACCGTCCTCATGGGCCGTGTCCACGACGACCTCCCACTGCCTGCCGTGATTCACCGGTACCAGGAACTCGATCTCCTCCGCGCTCGCGTTGAACATCAGCAGGAACGAGTCGTCGGTGATGCGCTCGCCGCGCGTCCCCGGCTCCGAGATGGCGTTCCCGTTCAGGAACACCGACAGGGCCTTGGCGTGCGCCGCCTGCCAGTCGCGCTGGACCATCTCCTCGCCCTCGGGGGTGAACCAGGCGATGTCGGAGAGGTCGTCGTGGGTGCCCTCCACCGGACGGCCGTGGAAGAAACGCCGCCGCCGGAAGACCGGATGCTCGCGGCGCAGCGCCACCATCGCACGGGTGAAGGCCAGCAGGGTGCTGCTGCCGCCCGGAGCGTTCCGGCCGGAGCCGTCCTGCTCGGAGTCGCTCCGCTCCGAACCGGCCGCTTCCGGCCCGGCCCCTTCCGATCCGGGCCAGTGCACCCAGGCCAGCTCGCTGTCCTGGCAGTACGCGTTGTTGTTGCCGTGCTGCGTACGGCCGAACTCGTCGCCGTGGCTGAGCATCGGCACCCCCTGCGAGAGCAGCAGCGTGGCCATGAAGTTCCGCATCTGGCGGCCCCTCAGCTCCAGCACACCGGGGTCGTCGGTGTCGCCCTCGGCGCCGCAGTTCCACGACCGGTTGTGGCTCTCGCCGTCCCGGTTGTTCTCGCCGTTCGCCTCGTTGTGCTTGTCGTTGTACGCCACCAGGTCGTGCAGCGTGAACCCGTCGTGGCAGGTGGTGAAGTTGATCGAGGCGAGCGGGCGCCGCCCGTCGTCCTGGTACAGGTCCGACGAGCCGGTCAGCCGCCCGGCGAACTCCGCGAGTGTCCGGGGCTCGCCGCGCCACAGGTCCCGTACGGTGTCGCGGTACTTGCCGTTCCACTCGGTCCACATCGGCGGGAAGTTCCCCACCTGGTAGCCGCCCTCGCCCACGTCCCACGGCTCCGCGATCAGCTTCACCTGGGAGACCACCGGGTCCTGCTGCACCAGGTCGAAGAAGGACGACAGCCGGTCCACCTCGTGGAACTGGCGGGCCAGGGTCGCCGCCAGGTCGAAGCGGAAACCGTCGATGTGCATCTCGGTCACCCAGTAGCGCAGCGAATCCATGATCAGCTGCAGGACGTGCGGGGAGCGCATCAGCAGGCTGTTGCCGGTGCCCGTGGTGTCCATGTAGTAGCGCGGATCGTCCGTCAGCCGGTAGTAGGAGGCGTTGTCCAGGCCGCGGAAGGAGAGCGTCGGGCCCAGATGGTTGCCCTCGGCCGTGTGGTTGTAGACCACATCGAGGATGACCTCGATCCCGGCCTCGTGCAGCGCCCGTACCGCCTGCTTGAATTCGAGCACCTGTTCACCGCGGTCGCCCCAGGAGGCGTACGCGTTGTGCGGAGCGAAGAACCCGATGGTGTTGTAGCCCCAGTAGTTCGAGAGCCCGCTGTCCGCCAGCCGGTGGTCGTTGACGAACTGGTGAACGGGCATCAGCTCCAGCGCCGTGACCCCGAGCCCGGTCAGATGCTCGATGACCGCCGGATGCGCCAGCGCCGCGTACGTCCCGCGCATCTCGTCGGGGAGCGCCGGATGGAGCATGGTCAGGCCCTTCACATGGGCCTCGTAGAGCACGGTCTCGTGGTACGGGGTCCTCGGCAGCCGGTCGTCGCCCCAGTCGAAGTAGGGGTTGACCACCACCGATGTCATGGTGTGCGGGGCGGAGTCCAGGTCGTTGCGCGAGTTCGGCCGGCCGAAGTGGTAGCCGTACACCGACTCGTCCCATTTGACCTCCCCGCTCACCGCCTTGGCGTACGGATCGAGGAGCAGCTTCGCCGAGTTGCAGCGCTGCCCGCTCTCCGGCGCGTACGGGCCGTGCACCCGGAACCCGTACCGCTGGCCCGGCATGATGCCGGGCAGATAGGCATGGCGGACGAAGGCGTCCGTCTCCCTCAGCTCCACCGCCGTCTCTGAGCCGTCGTCGTGCAGCAGGCACAACTCGATTCGGTCGGCGGCCTCCGAAAAGACCGCGAAATTGGTCCCGGCGCCGTCGTACGTGGCGCCGAGTGGGTATGTCTGTCCCGGCCAGACCTGCATGGGCACGACTCTTCCACATCAGGCACCGAGTCACGCGTGTCAGCGCGTCCTCGCCACGAACCACTATGAATCCCCTCACTCGGCCCCGTACGGCCGAGGAGAACGGTCACCACGAATACGGGAGTTGGGAAAGTACCCTGTGCATCCGGCTGCACCGGCTCCCGCGCGCGGAGTACCCTTCCTTGATCGTTGCAGGGGCAGTGAAAGGCGGTACGCGGGTGGGCTCGGGAGGGCTGGAGCTGCCCCCAGGTGACCCGGGTCACGACGGGGGATCCGCAGGTGTCCCACCCGGGGCGGTCTCCCTGGTGCGGCCAGTGGAGATCGGGGCGGAACTCGACTGGGACGCCGGCGCCTGGAACGAGGTGCGGACCCGTGCGCAGCGCGCCGGGCGCGCCTACATCTGGCTGAACCTGGTCGAGCAGCGCCTCCGAGCGGTGGTGGCCGCCGTGCTGCGCCCCATCTACGAACCGGTGCACGCCGACGACTGGGTGGTCGCGGCCGCGGGCCCGGCCGGCCAGGAGTGGGTGCAGCGCGCCGTCGCCGTACGGGAGGTCTCGCGCCGCAAGGGCTATCTGCTCGACCCGGCCGACGACAACGTTCTGAGCTTCCTCACCCTCCCGCAGCTGCGCGAGCTGATGGTCCAGCACTGGCCGTGCTTCGAGCCGTACTACGACGACCGGCGTGATGTGGAACTGGCCCTGGACGAGCTGGAGGTCACCCGCAACGTGGTCTCCCGCAACCGCGCGCTCTCCGAGGCGGTGCTGGCCCAGGCGGAACGGGCCTCGTCCCGCCTGCTGAACATCCTGGGCGCGGGGTCGGGCTCGCCGTCCGCCGACCGGCTCCCGGTGGACGCGGTCGAGGACCTGGTGGGGGACCGGTACGCGGACGTCATCGGCGTCCACCCGGACCGCGTCCGGCTCCAGCGGCAGATCCCCGCCGAGGACCTGTTCGGCGGGGCACGCAGACTCGACGCGATAGGGATAGGCCTGAACCTCCTCGTCCAGAACTTCTCCGGCCGCAGGCTGGTCAGGCTGGCCGAGTCGGGGTGCCGGGTCCGGCTGCTCTTCCTCAACCCCGCCAGCAGCGCGGTCAAGCGGCGCGAGCGGGAACTCGGGCTCAAGAAGGGCGAACTGAGCCGCGCGGTGGAGACGAACATCCTGCACATGCGCCGGGTGCGCTCCCGGCTCCGGGACCCCGGCGCCTTCGAGATCCATGTGTTCGACGAGACGCCGCGCTTCATGGCCTGCCTGGTCGACGGCGACGGTGCGGACGGTCTCGCGGTCGTCCAGTCGTATCTGCGCAGGGCGCGCGGGATGGAGGCGCCGGTCCTGGTGCTCCGGGGCGGCGGGCGTGCGGTGGTCCGGCACGGGCAGGACTCGGAGCACGGCCTCTTCGAGACCTACCGGGACGAGTTCGAGTCCGTGTGGGGCGATTCGAGGCCGGTTTCCTGACAGAATTTCCTGGCACGTTTTCCCGGCACCTTCCCTGACAGAGCCTCACCGGAGGTGCGTGGTGTCTCCGGGGGTACGGGAGTGTCCGGCGGCCGTGGGAGACGCCGCGCCAGCCCGCTCCGGGGAACGCCGCCCGCCCACCCGGTGACCGGGCGGCCGGACCCGTTGTCAGTGGCGCGTGCGAGGGTGGTCAGCACTTGGGGGACGTACCACGACACACCACAGAGGAGAGCCGCCATGGGCTGGCACCGGGGACCACTGGTCGGCTTCGACCTGGAGACGACGGGCACCGACGTCGAGACCGACCGCATCGTCACGGCGGCGGTCGTGCGGCTGGACGCGGACGGCGTCATCGAGGGGCAGCGCACCTGGCTGATCGACCCCGGGGTGGCGATACCCGAGCAGGCGGCGGCGATCCACGGCATCTCGACGGACCACGCCCGCGAGCACGGGGCGCGGGCGGGTTCCGCCGTCGAGGAGATCGCTCACACGGTTGCCGGGGTGCTGCGCTCGGGGGTGCCGCTGGTGGTGATGAACGCGCGGTACGACCTGTCGCTCCTGGACCGTGAGTGCCGGCGGCACGGGGCGGCTCCGGTCAGCGAGCGGCTCGGCACTGTGCCGTCGCCGGTCATCGACCCACTGGTGATCGACAAACACGTCGACAAGTATCGCAGGGGCAAGCGCGCCCTCCAGGCGCTGTGCGCCTATTACGGGGTGGCGCTCGACGAAGCGCACGACGCGAGCGCGGACGCGGTGGCCGCCGTCCGGGTGGTCCGCCGCATGGGGGAGCTGCACCAGCCCGTCGGGGCGATGCCGCTGGCGGACCTGCACGGCCTCCAGGTACGTGCGGCAGCCGAGCAGTCGGCCTCGCTGGAGGCGTATCTGCGACGCACCGCCGACCCGGCGGCGGTCGTCGAGGCGGCCTGGCCGGTCATCCCCCGGAGCAGGTGAGACGGAGCGGGGGTACGCAGAAGCTCGTTGTGGGGGTCCCAGTAGTTCTCGCGAAAAAACAACGCTAATCCGTGCTGCAGCGCCCATCGTCTGGCCGGGTAGCGGTGGTGGTCGTCTGCGTCGATCGAGTGGGGTGGGAGGGGCCGATGGCCACCAGGGTGTTCTCGGATGAGGAGTTGGAGGGCTTACGGTCCTTTCCGGCGATCGGCAAGGACGAGCTGATCCGGTACTTCACCCTCACTCCGGCCGACGAGGCGTTCCTGCGGAAGTTCCGCCGGGCCCAGAACGTGCTCGGTGCCGCCGTGCAGCTGTCCGCCCTGCCCTGGCTGGGCTTCGTCCCCGACGATGTGCCCGCCGCTCCGCCCGCGGCGGTCGGCCGCCTGGCCCGCCAGCTCGGGCTCGCCGCGGGCTGCTGGTCGTCGATCCGGAGCTCAAGTCCTCGCGGCTGCACTGGCTGGTGACCGGGCCGGTGCAGGCGTCGCCGACGAGCGTGGGCGGCGAGGTCGAGAAGCTGAGGTTCCTGCGCGGCCTTGGCGCGGACACCCTGGACATGTCGTCGCTGCCCGCCGAGCGGCGCCGCTACCTGGCCCAGATTGGGCGCCGGCTGACCGCGCACGCCCTGGTGCGGCGCGAGCCCAACCGGCGCCATCCGATCCTGCTGACACTGCTCGCGCAGTCCTCCGTCGACGTCCTCGACGCCGTGGTGCAACTCTTCGACCAGACTCTGTCCGGGTCGGAGTCCCGCGCCCGGATCAAGCTGCGCGAGGTGCTTGCCGAGAGGGCCAAGCTCTCCGAGGACCGGCTCGCCCTGCTGGACGAGATATTGCCGGTACTGGCCGATGCCGGTATCCCGGACGAGGCGGTGGGGACGCTGCTGCGCGGGAAGATCGGCATGTCCCGGCTGCGGGCCGCGCACGCCGGGGCCACCGTGCGGCTGCCCAAGGACCACGGGCACCTGGCGCTCCTGGAAGGCTCCCACACCTACATCCGCCAGTTCGCACCGAAGGTGCTGGAGGCGGTGCGGTTCAAAGGCGGCACCGAGGCGAAGCCGCTGATCGAGGCCTGGAGATCCTGCGGGAGCTGAACGCGACCGGCGCCCGCAACGTCCCCGACAAGGCGTCGACGCTGTTCGTGCCGACCCGGTGGCAGGGCTACCTCGACGAGGCCGCGGCCAAGGGCGATGCGACCGCGTACCGGCACTACTGGGAACTGTGCACCCTGCTCGCACTGCGCGACGGCCTGCGGTCGGGGGACGTGTTCGTGCCAGGCGCGCGCCGCTACGACAACCCGGCCGCCTACCTGTTCAAGCCCACCCAGTGGGAGACGCACCGCACGGAGTTCTGCCGTCTGGTCGCCAAGAGCCCCGATGCCTCCGAGGCTCTGCCGCTGGTGATGGACGAACTGGACGAGGCCCTCACCGACCTGGAGGAGGTCCTCAAGCGCGGCGACGGGCCGGTCCGGCTGAACGACGCCGGGGAGCTGGTCATCTCGCCGCTCATCGCGGAGGACATCCCGTCCGAGGCCGAGGATCTGCACGCCGAGCTGGAGCGGATGCTGCCGAACGTGCCGATCGCCTCCTTGCTAGTGGAGATGGACCGGCACACCGGTTTCCTGGACTGCTTCGTCCACGCCGGCGGCAAGCAGGCCCGCTCCCCGCAGCTCAAAAGGAACCTGATCGCCTGCCTGATCGGGCTCTCCACGAACCTCGGATTGCACGGCATGGCCGCGGCCTGCGGCATCCCCTACGACGTGCTCGCGTGGACGGCGGAGTGGTACATCCGCGAGGAGACGCTGCGCGAGGCGAACATCTGCCTGGTCAACTACCACCACCAGCTGCCGGTGACGGCCATGTTCGGCTCCGGCACCCTGTCGTCATCCGACGGGCAGCGGTTCCCGACGAGGGGCAAGTCGATCACCGCCCGGCACCTGAACAAGTACTTCGTGTCCGAGGGCATCTCCACCTACACCCACGTCTCCGACCAGCACTCGACGTTCGGCACGAAGGTCATCGTGGCCACCCATCGCGAGGCCCACTATGTGCTGGACGAGATCCTGGGCAACGCCACCGATCTGCCGATCACCGAGCACGCCACGGACACGCATGGTGTCACCCTGGTCAACTTCGGCCTGTTCGACCTGGTGGGCAAGCAGCTCTCGCCCCGCATCCGGGACCTGGGCAAGATCACCCTGTATCGGATGGGCGCCAAGAGCGACTACGAGGAGCGGTTCCCGACTGCGGGACCGCTGCTGACGAAGAAGGCCAACCTGGACCTGGTCGCCGGCCACTGGGACGACCTGCTCCGTCTGGCCGGGTCACTGAAGTACGGGCATGCCACCGCCTCCCTGATCGTCGGAAAGCTCTCCGCGTCCTCCCGGCAGAACGCACTGGCCGCCGCGCTGAAGGAGTACGGCGCGATCCGGCGCACGATCTACGCGGCGAAGTACCTGTCGGACGAGGGCTACCGGCGCAAGATCGCCCGGCAGCTGAACGAGGGCGAGTCCCTCCACGCCCTGCGCCGTCAGCTCCACTACGCCCGCGAAGGCAAGGTCACCCGCCGCCAGCCCGAGCAGCAAAACGAACAGGCATGGTGCCTGACCGTCGTGACGAACGCAGTGGTCTGCTGGCACACGGAGTACATGGGCCTGGCCGTCGGCGAACTGCGTACCGCCGGGCGCGGGGTGGACGCCGAGGTGTTGGCGCACATCTCCCCGGCGCGCAGTTCGGTGGTCAACTACTACGGCTCGATCACCGTCGACTACGAACGCGAACTCGCCCAGCTCGGACGACCAGGGACACCGGCCGCTGCGGACCGCCGGCATGGACGAGCCCCGAGCCGGGCTGTAGCAGCCGGACACGGGCCTGTTGTCCGCTGCGCGCCCCGGATGCATCAGACGATGCCGTTGGTGCAGTCAGGAAGCACGCAGGAGCTGACGAGTCAGCGTGACTTGGGGAAGGCGGCGCGCAGTGCGGAGCCGCGGGTGATGAACGCGACTCGGATGATGGGCAGCATGCAGACGGCCTGCATCACGGCGTACCACGGCGGGCAGACACCCGGGATCAGGTCGACGCCGATGATCGCGATCGGCATGATGACGGCGAGGGCGCTCACGCGCTCGAAGGCCCGTCGAGATCCCCGGGAAGCGGAGACGATCATCCGGTAGATCAGCACGGCGACTACAGGCAGCAGGACTGCCCGGACCCACATGAACGTGTTCACCATATGACCGCTGCTCGACACCACGATGACCGCCAGGAGGACGACGGCGCTGAGTGCGCCATAGACCTTGACGCTGTTCTTCGCCGTGTCAAAGGCTTCTTGGGTGCGGGGGCTGTTGAGGACTGCCGCCTCAGCCGTGTGCTTGTTGGTTTCCATGCTCACCGACGCTAAGAAGCGCCAGGCCGACGCGGTATCCGTCTAGACCCACGGGTGGGTGCGGCTAGCCCCACTCCCCGGCTGACAAGGACAGTAGCGGGCTCCGCGCGGTGCACAGTGGGAGCACCGAACGGAATGCGAAGGAAGAATCATGAGACAGCGGGGTTCGTGGCTGGCGCGCGCCGGCGTGGGGTTCGTACGGGCGTGCGTCGTGGCGGTCATCAGCATGCTGGTCCCGGCCGTGTGGGCCGCCGCCGTGGCGCTGGGGATCTGGTGGGGAGCGGGAAACCCGTGGTCTTGGGTTGTGCCGGTCGTGCTGGCGTGCGGGTGCACGCTCGCCCTGTCCCGCTCGGTCTGCCGGATGGTCCGCTTCCTCGTCGCGAGGTGGACGGCCACCGCCATCCCCGCCGGATACCGGGAGGCCGGGCCGGTGACGCCGATGTCCACCGGGTACTGGTGGAACGGCTTCAGCTACGAGCGCACCCGCCGCGATGCTCTATTGGATCAGAAGTGGCGGGTCCGGTGGAGCGACCCCGCCAACTGGCGCGACCTGCGGTTCACGGCGATCGCGCCGCTCACCGCGGGCCTGGTCGCGTCCCTCCCGCCGGCCGGGGTGGCCGTGGCGGTCCTCGGGCTCGGCCAGCCGGGGCCCGCCGCGCGCGTCGTCGGGGCGCTCGGCCTGGTCGTGGCCGTCGCTAGCGCCCCGTATGCCTGGCGGTGTGTCGAGCCAGTGGCCGTCCGCTTCCTGCGCCCGTCACCCGCGATGGCGCTGGCGGACCGGGTGGACGAGCTGACCGCCCAGCGCGCGGATGCGACGGTTGCCCAGGCCGCCGAGATCCGCCGGATCGAGCGGGACCTGCACGACGGGGCGCAGGCCCGCCTGGTCGGGCTCGGGCTCTCTTTGGCGACTGCGGAGAAGCTGATGGAAACCGACCCTGAACAGGCCAGGACGCTGATGCGGGAAGCGCGGGCTGGTGCCACCGCGTCACTGACCGAGCTCCGCGAACTGGTCCAGGGAATCAATCCGCCCGTGCTGAACGACCGCGGGCTCATCGATGCCGTTCGCGCTCTTGCCCTGGACAGCCCGCTCGAAGCGGCTGTCAGCGCCCACCTTCAACTCAGCGTGGACCCGCCGATCGAGTCCGCCCTGTACTTCGCCATCGCCGAACTGCTGACCAACGCGGTCAAGCACGCCCGTGCGACCCAGGCCCGGATCTCCTTCACCCAGGACGACACCGGCATCGTCATCGATGTCGAAGACAACGGCCGCGGCGGAGCCGGCCTGCGAGCCGACGGCGGACTCGCGGGGCTGCGCCGCCGCCTCGCGGTCTTCGACGGCGCCCTGGAGATCACCAGCCCGGAAGGCGGCCCGACCCGGGTGAGGATGATGGTGCCGTGCGAATCGTTGTAGCCGAAGACCTCTACCTCCTGCGTGACGGGATGGTTCGCCTCATCGCGGCATATGGACACCAGGTGGTGGCGACCGCAGCCACCGGACCCGAGACGCTGCACGCGCTGTTGACGTGGCAGCCGGACGTTGCCGTCGTCGACGTCCGCATGCCACCGACCCAGTCGGACGAGGGCCTGCGGGCGGCTCTTGCCGCCCGCAGCGAACGGCCCGGACTGCCGGTCCTCATCCTTTCCCAGTACGTCGAGCAGTTGTACGCCCGCGAACTCCTGGCCGACGGCGCCGGTGGCATCGGCTACTTCCTCAAAGAGAGCGTCTTCGACGCCGATCAGTTCATCGACGCCCTGGAACGCGTCGCCGCCGGCGGGACCGCCATGGACCCGGCCGTCATCGCCAAACTACTGTCCAGCGGATCCTCGAATCGACGGCTCGAACGGCTCACCGAACGCGAACACTCCGTGCTCGGCCTCATGGCCGAAGGACTGTCCAACCAGGCCATCGGCCAACGGCTCTTCCTCAGCGAAAGCGCCATCAGCAAGTACACCACTTCGCTGTTCGGCAAACTCGGCATCACCGATGACGACAACAACAACCGCCGCGTCCTCGCCGTTCTCACCTTCCTGAACAACCCCTGACGCGCCTCGGCCCCACCGCAAGTCGGTGTTTCATAGGCGGTCCCCGTTTCAACACCGGGCGCCAGCAGCATCGCCGCAGGTCGATGTGTTTCACAGGCCGTTTCCTTCCTCTTGACCGGTGAAACGCACTTCTGAAACGATCCGATCGTGATCAACGATCCATACCGGCTCGTCGAGTCGCACGCCTGCCCGATGTCCACCTGCCAGGCCCCGGCGGGCTCGCCCTGCCGCACCACCTGCGGCAAGGTCGCGCTCAAGTACCACACCGCGCGCTTCCAGCTCGTCCCCGCACTCCGCTCCGAGCTGCACGTCGCCACCCCGGCCGTACGCCATCCCGGCTCAGCCTGGCAGTCCCTGCCGGTGCAGAAGCTCGCGGCGCCTGCCGTGCCGATGGAGGTCCGGCTCGCGTACGCCCGCGTCTCGACCCGGACGCAGGAGATCCAGTCCCAGGTCGACGCCCTCGAAGCCTCCGGCGTGCACCGGCTGTTCAAGGAACAGATCAGCACCCGGGTCCGCGAGCGCCCCGAGATGAAGGCGGCCCTGGCGGCGGCCCATGAGTACCGCTCGCTGGGCGCGAAGGTCACGCTCGTGGTGCACGAGATGAAGCGCCTGGGCCGGGGCGCCCTGGAACTGCTGAAGGTCGCCGAGGAACTGCGGGACGCGGAGATCGAGCTGGAGTTCCTCACCGGCCCTCTGGCCGGGAAGCACGACCCGGCCGGGCACGGCGCCGCCCTGTTCGCCTTCTTCGCCGCCATGGCGGAGTCCGAGCGCGACTACATCCGCGACAAGACCCTCGAAGGCCAGGAGACCGCCCGTACGAAAGGCAAGATGATCGGCGGCGTCAAGGTTTCCGACGAAGACATGCTCGCCACCGCCCTCCGGCTGCGCGACCAGGAACGCCTGTCACTGCGCGAGATCGCTTCCCGGCTGGTGATCCGCACCGGCAAGAAGCGTGGTCAGCACCCAGCTCCCGCGACCGTCATGCGCATGCTGCGCGAGCACGACGAGGCCACAACATTCTGATCCGCGCTCTGAGCTGGACCGCAGCCGCTTAGCGTTGTTTTTTCGGCGAGAACTACTGGGGCCCCTTGTGGTGTGCAGGGCCCGGACGGCAGGACCCAGGTCAGGGCCGGGCGGCGCCGTTGAACCCCGGGTGCGGCCTCCGGAAACGCCGGATGCGGCCTCTAGAACGGATACCACCGGACCCCGGGATCGTTCTCGCGCAGCGATGCCACCCTGCGGCGGAACTCGTCGAGCGCCCGGGGGTTGGCCGGGGCGTGCTGGGCGACCCAGGCGCAGCTTGCCGTCTCGCGGGCGCCGCGCAGGACCGTGCAGCCCTCCCATTCGCGGACGTCCCAGCCGTAGGCACGGACGAAGGAGTCGTACGCCTCCGGGGGCGCCCCGTAGCGGTCCCGGGAGAGGGCCATGACGACCAGGTCATGCTCCCGCAGGTCCGACGAGAACGTCTCCAGGTCGACCAGGACCGGTCCTTGCGGGGTGACGTGGACGTTGCGCGGGAGCGCGTCGCCGTGGATCGGGCCCGGCGTCAGACGGGGTGTCAGTGCGGCCGCCGCCGAGGCGAAGCCGTCGCGGCGCTTGCGGAGGTAGTCCGCGTCCGCCGGGTCGATGGCGTCCCCCGCGAGCCGCAGCCAGCGTTCGACCCCGCCCAGGAGTTCGCGCCGGGGGAGGGTGAAGTCCGGTGCGGGCAGCGTGTGGACGGAGCGCAGCAGCGCCGCGAGGTCCGCGGGCCCGGCCGGGCGGACCGCGTCGGGGAGCCGGTGCCAGAGCGTGACCGGGTGCCCGTCGACCAGCCGGGGCGAGGGCTCGGCCGCGCGCACCGCGGGGATGCCCGCCTCCGCCAGCCAACCCGCCACGGACAGTTCGCGCTCCGCGCGCTCCAGCAGCTCCGGGGCCCTGCCCACCTTGATGACGAGCCCGCCGTCCGCGAAGACCGCGTTCTCGCCCAGGGCCAGCAGCTCCGCGTCTTGCGCCAGGCCGGCCGTGCGCAGTATGTCCCGCGCCGTTGACTCGTCCATGTGGTGTCTCCCGCTCTCGTCGGAACGGGCCAAGTTTCGCATCCGTGCAGGCGGGTTCCCACACCCGAGGGTGGTCCTGAGCCTCGTCGAAATAAGTTGCACGAGACGTCTCGTCTCGCCTACCGTTGTGGCATGACTTCACCGAAGCGTGCCCATATCGCCATGTTCTCGATCGCGGCTGCCGGGCATGTGAACCCGAGCATGGAAGTGATCCGGGAACTCGTCGCCCGCGGCCACCGCGTCACCTACGCGATCCCGGCCTCCTTCGCCGAGAAGATCGCGGAGACCGGCGCCGAGCCTGTCGTCTACACATCCACCCTGCCGACCGACGACCACCCCGAAGCCTGGGGTACGGAGGTGATCGAGCACCTCGAGTTGTTCCTCCACGACGCCATCGCCGCGCTGCCGCAGCTGGTCGAGGCGCACGAGGGACCGGACGGCGTGGGCGTACCCGACCTGATCGTGCACGACATCACCTCCTACCCTGCGAAGGTGTTGTCCCGCCGCTGGGACGTCCCCGGTATCTCGCTCTCCCCGAACCTGGTCGCCTGGCAGGGGGCCGAGGAGGAGGTCGGCGAGCCGATGCTCGCCCAGCTCATGGCGACCGAGCGGGGCCGTGCCTACTACGCGCGCTTCCACGCCTGGCTGGAGGAGAACGGCATCGACGAGCACCCCGACCGGTTTGTCGGCCACCCCCGCCGCAGCATCGTCCTCATCCCGCGTGCGATGCAGCCCAACGCGGACCGGGTGGACGACACCACGTACACCTTCGTCGGCGCCTGCCAGGGTGACCGCAAGGCCCAGGGGGACTGGCAGCGTCCGGAGGGCGCCGAGAAGGTGCTGCTCGTCTCGCTCGGCTCGACCTTCACCAAGCAGCCGGGCTTCTACCGCGAGTGCATCGCGGCCTTCGGCGACCTGCCCGGCTGGCATGTGGTGCTCCAGATCGGCAAGTACGTCGAGGAGTCCGAACTGGGCCCGGTCCCGGCCAATTTCGAGGTGGTGCGCTGGGTCCCCCAGCTGGCCGTGCTCCGGGAGGCCGATGCCTTCATCACCCACGCGGGCGCGGGCGGCAGTCAGGAGGGGCTGGCCACGGCGACGCCGATGGTCGCCGTTCCGCAGGCCGTGGACCAGTTCTCCAACGCGGACATGCTCCAGTCGCTGGGCGTGGCCCGGCACGTACCGATGGCCGATGCCACCGCGGCGACACTGCGCGAAGCGGTGCTCGCCCTGGCCGGCGACCCGGAGGTCGCCCGGCGGCTCGCGCGTATCGGTGCCGGGATGGCGAAGGAGGGCGGCACCCGGCGCGCGGCCGACCTCATCGAGGAGGAACTGCCCGCGCAGTAGGCCCTGCCGGCGGGCGCCCCGCGTCCGTGGTGTGGGCCGCCCGCAGCAGCAGCCAGGGAAAGCAACTGCCGGAAGGCAGCGCGCCGTCTATGTTCGTCCCATGACGACCAGATACGCCGTACTGCTGCGCGGGATCAACGTAGGCGGCAACAGGAAGGTCCCCATGGCGGACCTCAGGGAGCTGCTCACCGGACTCGGCTACGGCGACGTCCGTACGTACCTCAACAGCGGGAATGCCGTCTTCAGCAGCGAAACGGCCGGCGAGGACAGACTGGCGGCCGCGGTGGAGGCGGCGATCGCGGACCGCTTCGGCTTCACGGTGGACTGCCTCGTCCGCAGCGCCGGCTATCTGCGGGCCGTGGCCGACGGCTGCCCCTTCCCGGCTGCCGGGCTCCAGGGCAAGCAGCTGCATGTCACCTACTTCTCCGGCCCCGTCGGGCCCGAGCGGTACGCCGCGATCGACCAGCAGGCCTATCTGCCCGAGGAGTTCAGGCTCGGCGACCGGGCGCTCTATCTGTACGCCCCGGACGGGCTCGGCCGCTCCAAGCTCGCTCAGGCGCTGAACAGCCCCGCCGTGAACAGGGGAGTCATCGGCACCTCCCGCAACTGGAACACCGTGCTCAAGCTGGCCGAGATGACCGGCGGCTGACCGGCGCTCCCTGGCCCGCCGTCAGCGCTGGGCGGTCGGCCGCCCCGAACGGGCCGCCCAGCGGCCGTCCGTGCGGGTGATCAGCACCGGGTGGTCGAAGCACTTGCTGACCTGGTCGGTGGTGAGGACCTCGTCGGCCGGTCCCGAGCCCAGGCACGCGCCACCGCGCAGCAGCATCGCGTGCGTCGTGGACGCGGGCAGCTCCTCCAGATGGTGGGTGACGAGGATCGTCGCCAGTTCCGGGTGCTCGGCGCGCAGTTCGTCCAGGCTGGTCAGCAACTGTTCGCGGGCCGCGAGGTCCAGTCCGGTGGCCGGTTCGTCGAGCAGGACGAGACGGGGCCTCGGCATCAGCGCGCGGGCGATGAGGGTCCGCCCGCGCTCGCCCTGCGAGAGCGTCGGCCAGCGCGACTCGGCCTTCTCGCCGCCCATGCCCAGCATGGTCAGCAGCCGGTCGGCCCGCTTGATCTGCTCATCGGTCGGCGACCAGCGGGGCACGGGCTCGATGGAGTTGGTGAGTCCGGTCAGTACGACATCGCGGACCCGCAGCGGTGAGTGCAGCGGATGGCGGGGGTTGATGTGCCCCAGATGGGAGCGGAGCTCCCGCAGGTCCACCCGGCCGAGTGTCCGCCCGAGGATCTCCACCCTCCCCCGGGTGGGGTGCGCCACCGCGCCCAGCAGTCCGAGCAGGGTCGACTTGCCCGCACCGTTGGCACCGAGCAGCGCCCAGTGCTCCCCGCTGTGCACGGTCAGTGAGACCGAGTCCAGCAGCAGGTTCCCGTCCCGTACGAAACCGACATCGTCCGCACGGATCACGACGGTGCTCACAGGTCGTTCAGCTCCTTCATCTGTTTTGCGGTCGGCCGGCTCCTGCCGGTCGGACCCATGGCTGTCGGCGACCCGGGGTGAGTACTGGTAGGGCGCCATCGGTCGGTGCGCTGTCCGCAGCGGGATCCAGGCCGGAAAAGCGGAGGCCGCGCACCCCGTAGACCGCTCGTACGTCCACCGGCGTGCGGTCGAGGAGGGGAGGCGGCTCTGCGCCGAGGCGGTCCCGGTCGGGGACAGCGCCTGTCGAGCTGGTCGGCGGTCATCGTGTCCAGGCCGATGTACCGGATTCTACCCTCCTGCCGCGGCGCGTCGGCGGTGCCCGACTGTCAGGTCATCGACGGCCCATCGCGCGGGCACGTGGAAAAGCCCCTCAGCCGGACACGAGCGGCTGAGGGGCCCGGCCGTCGCGAGGGCGGCCACCACGTCTTCACATCCCCACAACCCCGTTCACGTCTTCCGGACGCCCTTGAGATGGGCGAACACGACCACGTTGGCGCCGTATCCGCTCTTCTTGTCGAACGTGCCGCCACAGGTCAGCAGCCGCAGTTCGGGACGGCCGGTGTTGCCGTAGACCTTGGAGTCGGGGAAGTCCTTCTTCTTGTACGTCTTCACCGAGTCGACCCTGAAGACCGCCGTGCGGTGGTCAGCTCGCGTGACGTTGACGAGATCACCGGAGTGCAAGGCGTTCAGGTTCAGGAAGATGGCGGCTCCGGTGCGGGTGTCCCGGTGCCCGACGATCACTGCTGTGCCCGCCGCTCCGGGGGTAGGGCCGCCCCGGTACCAGCCGACCTCGTGGGGTCTGCTCATCGGTGGCGTGTTCAGCCGGCCGTGCCGGTCGAGTTCCAGACCGATGACCGGAGCTTCGATCACCAGGGCGGGAATGGCCAGTTTCGTCGGCGTCGCGGGTGGCAGGGGCGCGTGCGCCGGGACCCCGGGCGGCCCGGGGCGCGGTGCGCTTGCTGCGCTGGTGGCCGGCGGTTTGTCGGGTGAATCGCTGCACGCCCAGACGACGCCGGTCACCAGCGAGAACGTCACACTTGCCGTGATGGAGAGACGGCAGGCGCGACTTGGTCCCCGTCGGCGGCGGTAGGGCGGGTTACGCCGCACCATGGACGCGACGGCGAGCACGGCGGACGACGATCAGCCCGGCTGCTCCCAGGGCACCCGTGACGAGCAGCGGTCCGATGGGTGAGCCGGTGTCGGCAGCGGTGCTCTGAAGGTCGGGAACACCGCCGCCTCCCGCGTGCACAGCGCCGGACGGCATCCCGTGGCTGACAGCTGGCTTCGCGGGACTGCCCGAGTGGCCGCGGGGGCAGTCGACTCGGAAGCTCTTCGAGACGGCACCAGGGGCGGTCCAGGTGAGCTGGTACTGGCCGTTGGGGAGCGTGAGGTTGGTGGTGGTTCCGGTGCCGTTCAGTACCGGGAGGCTGCTGATCAGGGAGGGCAGGTTCGGGTTCGGCGGTGCCGGCTTGATCGACCACGGGACGGTCGCGAGGTCCGGCCCGAAGTTGGCGGCAGCCAGGTTGAACCTGCAGACCGTGGTCTCGTCCCGGGTGTCGCTCGCGCTCATTCCCGGATTGTGGATGCGTACCGCTCCGCTGTCGCCAGGGGCGGCAGCGGCGGACGAGGCTCCGGCCAGTGAGGCACCCGCGAGAGCCAGAGCGGCCATCGTGGCCATGCCCGTACGGGCGGCGGGGGAGAGGTGGGAGGAGGGGCTGGTGGTGGTCACGCGAAGCTCCTTCAAGCCGAGATGATTGTCATACAAGTCACTGACATCTGAGTACTTGTCACACTTGGCTGGGAAAAAGAAGGAGGCCACATGGGTAAGCGGTGAATAAGCCCCATTTGGCGCACGGGCGGGCCTCTGTCGCACTCCTCCCCTCGCTCGGGTGAGGCGGCGTGGTGGCTATGCTGCGACGGGGGCTTTCAGTCCGAGTGCCCCCGGCCTGCGGACATATCAACGGAGCTACGGTGCGCTACATCATCATCGGAGCCGGCGCCGTCGGCGGCATCATCGGCGGGCGGCTGTCCGAGAGCGGCAGCGAAGTGGTCGTGGTGGCCCGCGGGGCGCACTACGAGGCGCTCCGGGACGGTGGGCTGCGGATCGCGACCCCGGAGGGTGCCCGTACTCTCGCACTGCCGGTCGTCGACGACCCCGGAGCGGTCGGGCTGCGCCCCGATGACGTCCTGGTCCTGACGGTGAAGACGCAGGACAGCCTCGCGGCCCTCAATGCCTGGGGCCCGCGCCCGGTCGCCGGGACCGGCGCGACGGCCGCCGAGGTGCTCCCGCTGGTCTGCGCGCAGAACGGCGTGGAGAGCGAACGCCTCGCGCTGCGCACTTTCCGCCGGGTGTACGGCATGTGCGTCTGGCTGCCCGCGACCTTCCTGGAGCCGGGCTCCGTCGCCGCGGGCGGTTCCCCGCTCTCCGGGATACTGCACATCGGCCGCTATCCGGCGGGCACGGACCGTACCGCCCGGCAGATCTCGGCGGATCTGGAGAAGGCCCCGTTCGAGGCGCCCGTCGTTCCGGACGTGATGCGCTGGAAGTACGGCAAACTCCTCTCGAACCTGGTCAATTCACTCCAGGCGGCCTGCGGGCTCCACGGCGCGGACCCCACCGCGAACGCCATCATGGAGGAGCTACTCCAGCGGGCGGAGGCCGAGGGGTGCGCCGTCTACGCGGCAGCCGGGATCGAGGCCACGAGCGCCGAGGAGCAGCAGCGGGCGCGCGGCGACAAGATCACTCAGCTGCCGGTCGAGGGGCAGCCGTCGGGCGGCGGTTCCTCGTGGCAGAGCCTCAGCCGGGGCACGGGCACGATCGAGGCCGACTTCCTCAACGGTGAGATCGTCCTCCTCGGCCGGCTGCACGGGGTGCCGACCCCGGTGAACGACGTACTGCAGCGGGTGGCCGACACCTTCGCGCGCGAGCACCGGCCCGCGGGCTCCATGCCGGCCGCCGAACTGGCCGCGCTGGTGGCCGACGCGGGAGAGTACTGAACGGCGGGCCGGCCGGAGTGGCCCGCTGAATCCCTCCTCAAGTGGCCCACCGGGCTGTGCCATTGCCGCATAGCCTCATCCGTATGACGACTCTCGACTTCTACTTCGACCCCGCCTGTCCCTTCGCCTGGATCACCTCGCGCTGGATCCTTGAGGTCGAGCAGCACCGGGACATCGACGTCCGCTTCCGGGTGATGAGCCTCTACCTCCACAACGAGGGCAACGAACTGCCCGGCTGGTACCGCGAGTTGGTCGACAAATCGATCGGCCCGGTACGGGTGGCCGTCGCCGCGGCCCAGGAGCACGGGGACCAGGTGCTCCGCGACCTCTACACCGCGCTCGGCACCAGGATCCACGCCGGGAAGAACGAAAACTTCGGCCAGGTGATCGCGGAGTCCCTCGCCGAGACCGGACTGCCCGCCGGCCTCGCGGACGCGGCGCACTCCACGGCGTACGACGAAGCGGTCCGCCGCAGTCACGACGGCGGCAAGGACCCGGCGGAGGGCGCCTATGTCGGGACCCCGACCCTCCATCTGGACGGCGCCGTCTACTTCGGGCCGGTCCTCGGCTCGATCCCGCGCGGCGAGGAGGCCGCCCGGATCTTCGACAGTGTGCGGGTGCTCGCCGGGTGCCCGGACTTCTTCGAGCTGAAGCGCACCCGCACCGGCAGCCTCGACTTCAGCTGACCGGGGCGCACCCACGAGAGGCCCCGAGTCATCCGATGACCTGAAAGGAATCAGTCGGATCGGGACAGTAACCTTGTCGGATCCGTTGACCGTTGCATCTCATCCATCCTACCTTTCTCCTGCCTTGTGAACTTGATTCCATGGGAGGGAAAATGCTCGCACCCCGAAGAGCCACGCTCGTCGCGGCTCTCTCCGCCGTCCTGGCGCTCGGCGTCCCTGGCAGCGTGACCGCGGCCGGAGCCGACTCCGGTGCCGGCGGCTCCGCCGGTTCGCACTCAGCGGACGTGTACGTCACCCCGTCCGGCGACGACCACGCCCAGGGCACCGCCCGCAGCCCCGTCAGAACCCTTCAGCGCGCCCGGGATCTGGCCCGGGCCAGATCGGCCGGCCACGACGGGGATCTCACCGTCCACCTCGCATCGGGTACATACCGGACGACGGAGCCGCTCGTCCTCGATGCCAGGGACTCCGGGCACGACGGCCACCAGATCATCTGGCAGGGCACCGGCTCCACCGTCATCAGCGGCGGCAAGAAGGTCCAGGGCTGGAAGCCGGTCCACGGGCACCCGGGCCTCTACTCGGCGCCCGCGCCCCAAGGGCTCACCGACACCCGCCAGTTGTACGTCGACGGAGTCCGGGCCCAGCGCGCACGGGGCGAGGTTCCCGTCGGGCTGACCGCCACACCCACCGGGTACACCACGACGGCGGACACCATCGCCCACTGGCGCCACCCCTCCGACGCCGAATTCGTGTACTCCAGCGGCGAGGAGCTCTGGAACGTCGAGCGCAACGGCCTGGGCCAGTGGACCGAACCCCGCTGCCGGATCGCCGCGGCCACGGGCACCACGCTCACCATGGCCCAGCCCTGCTGGGACAACTCCAACAAGCGGGTCGAGTTCCCGGACATCCCCGGCCGCACTGTCTCCATGGTCGGTCCAGGACATCTCACCAACGACGGCAAGGCGTCCTACATCGAGAACGCCTACGAACTCCTCGACCAGCCCGGCGAGTGGTACCTGGACCGCACGGCCCACACGGTCTACTACCTCCCGCGCAAGGGGGAGGACATCCGGCACGCGGACGTCGAGGCCGCCGCGGCGCAGAAGCTCGTCGACGGGCGGGGCACCGCGGCCGCCCCCGTCCACGACGTCGCCTTCCGCGGGGTGCGGTTCAGCTACGCGACCTGGCTGACCCCGTCCACACCCGAAGGCTTCTCCGAGATCCAGGCCGGCTACACCATCACCGGCGCCAACGGCTGGGCCACCCAGGGGCTCTGCGGATTCGTCAAGGGCGGTACCTGCCCGTTCGCCTCCTGGACCCCGATGCCGGGGAACGTCTCCTTCACGTACGGCACGCGCATCGAATTCAGCGACGACGACTTCACCCACCTCGGCGCCGCCGGCCTGCAACTGGGTACCGGAACCAGCGACTCCAGGGTCCGGGGCAACACCTTCACCGACATCTCGGGCAACGGCCTGGAGATCGGCGGAGTCGACGGCAGCACCCCCGCCGACCACGTCGAAGTGACGGACAACCACCTGTACGCCCTGCCACGCGAGTTCCACGGCTCGGTCGGCATCCTCAACGGGTACACCCAGCACAACACCATCGCGCACAACCAGCTCGACCACCTCGGCTACAGCGCGATCTCCATGGGCTGGGGCGGCTGGCCCGACAAGATCGGCTCACCCGCGACCCCCAACCCCAGCCATGACAACGCGGTGAGCGACAACCTCATCTTCGACTACATGCAGATGTTCGACGACGGCGGCGGGATCTACACCCAGGGCCTGACCGGCACCTCACAGGCCGACGGCGAGAAGGTCACGGGCAATGTCATCCACGACCAGTGGGGCCTGGGCAAGAGCGTCTACACCGACAACGGCTGCACCTACGAGACCGTCGAGGGCAATGTGCTCTACGGCGCCTCGTACGCCAACGTCGCCAGCCGCCACACCGACTACCGCGACCAGCTCGGCAACAACGACCCGACGCTCGTCAAGGACAACTGGTGGGAGGAAGGCACCGCCGACGGCGACAACAAGGGTCTGGTGACGACCGGCAACCACATCATGGCCTCCCCCTCGGACGCCCCCGCCGCGATCGTCGCCGCCGCGGGAATCGAGCCCGCTTACCGGGGCGTCCTCAGCCGCACCCCGGGGGCCGTCTCCGTACCCGAGGCGCCGTCCAGGGTCGGAACCAGCACGGCAGGGGCTGACGCCCTGTACGCCATCTTCAACCCGGTCTTCGCCGACGGGGGTTCACCGGTCAGCAGCTACACCGCGCGCGCCCTGCGGCCGGACGGCACCGAGGCCGCGCGGCAGACCGTGTCGGCCGCCGACTACAAGCGGCTCGCGTACATCCGTATCGGCGGACTCCCCGCAGGCGACGGCCCCTTCACGGTCACTGTCACCGCGGCCAACGCGCACGGGAGCAGCGCGCCCTCCCTCGCATCCGCCCCGCTCGCCCCGACGGCGGTCACCGTGCCGCCCGACGCGCCGACCGGCCCGAAGCTCCGTACCGAGGCGACGGCCGCGACCCTCGCCTGGACACCGCCCAAGAACATGGGGGACGCCAAGGTCACCGGCTACCGCCTGACGGTGTCCGACGGCCGCACCATCGAGGTCACCGGCCGGGACGCGATGGTCGGACAGCCCTCAGGGAAGGGGATGTTCCGGGTGATCGGCGGCCTCAGGCCCGGTACCGGCTACACCGTGACAGTCGCCTCCGTCACCGCTGCGGGCGTCGGCCCGGCGGCCACGGC
Source organism: Streptomyces sp. NBC_01197 (assembly GCF_036010505.1). Lineage (NCBI taxonomy): Bacteria > Bacillati > Actinomycetota > Actinomycetes > Kitasatosporales > Streptomycetaceae > Streptomyces > Streptomyces sp. NBC_01197. The sequence goes on along the minus strand of NZ_CP108569.1, from coordinate 1,329,725 downwards.
CACGGCGACCACCAGCGCCGGATAGGGGGAACCGGACAGCAGAACCGCCACCCGTCGGCGGGCACCGCGTACCAGCGTGGTGCCCGCCGGTGTGACGGTGACGGTGCGGACCACGCACGGCGTCAGGCGCTCAGCGGCACCGGCGTCCGCACGCGTGCCTCGTCGTACCTGGCCAGCAGCAGCCGGGCCAGTTCCCCGCAGGGGCCCAGCACACCGGCCAGCACATCGGCGCCGGCCGCGCGGGCCCCCGCCTCGATACGGTCCGGCAGCCGGCCCGGAGCGATGACATACGGCGCCACCGCGACGCGGTCGGCGCCGGAGGCCCGCAACTCCCGTACCGCGTCCTCGGTACGGGGCAGAGCAGCGGAGGCGAACGCAGGCCGCACGGCGCACCAACCGGTGTGCCGCAGCTCCCGCGCAATTTCAGCGATCACTGCGATCGCCTCCGGGTCAGTGGAGCCCGCCGAGGCCAGGACCAGCCCCGTCGAGCGCTTCTGGGACGGGGCGAGCCCCGCCTCGTACAGCCGCTGTTCCAGCGCGGTCAGCAGCAGCGGGGACGGACCCAGCACCTCCGCCTGGCGCACCCGCATCCCGGCCGGTGCCTCGCGCAGCACCCCCGGGATGTCCCACTTGGCGTGGAAGGCCCGGGTCAGCAGGAGCGGCAGGGCCACCACATCCCGTACACCTTCGGAGGCCAGCCGTTCGAGCACCCGCGGCACCGACGGTACGGCGAAGTCCAGGAACCCGGTCTCCACCCGCACGCCGGGGCGCAGCGACCGCACCCGACGGGTCAGCGCGCGGACGGTCGCGGCATGGCGGGGGTCACGGCTGCCGTGCGCGACGACAAGGAGCACCGGACGGTCGTCGTACATCGCGGTTCAGCTCCTGACCAGCAGACCGCGGCCGCGCAGCACGCGCCGCTCCAGCGGGCTGAAGATGAGCAGGTCGATGGCGATACCGACGACGAGGATCAGGACGATGGCCAGGAAGACCATCGACATGCTGCTGGTCTCCCGGCCCTGCTCCAGCAACTGGCCGAGCCCCACACCCAGATCGGGCGAGGACGCGATGATCTCCGCGGCCATCAGCGAGCGCCAGGAGAACGCCCAGCCCTGCTTCAGGCCCGCCAGGTACCCGGGCAGCGAGGCGGGCAGCACCACGTGCCAGGTGCCGCGCAGACCCGAGGCGCCGAGCGTACGGCCGGCCCGCAGATAGAGCGGCGGGACCTGGTCGACGCCGGAGACGAGGCCGTTGGCGATCGAGGGGACCGCGCCCAGCAGGATCACCGTGTACATCATCGTGTCGTTGAGCCCCAGCCAGATCACCGCGGGCGGCACCCAGGCGACGGACGGCAGGGACTGGAGGCCCGAGAGGACCGGGCCGATCGCGGCGCGGACGAACTTCACCCGCGCCACCAGCAGCCCCAGCGGAGTGCCGATCACGAGCGCCAGCAGGAAACCCAGCAGGCCGCGCGAGACGCTCGTCCAGATGTAGCCGAGCAGGGTGCCCTGCGCCCAGGCGTCGGTCACCTCGCCCCACACCTGGGAGGGCGACGGCAGCTTGTAGCTGTCGGTGACCTTCGCCCAGATCAGGATCTGCCAGACGACCAGCACCAGCACCACGGCCACCGCGGGCGGCAGCACTTTCCCCACCAGCACCCGGCGGACCGGGACCCGGTCCACCCGTACGGTGTCGAGCGCGTCCAGGCCCGCTTCCAGGCCGGCCAGCTCGTCCGTCCTGACGTCAGTGTTGGCCATGTCGGCGGATCTCCCCACGCAGTTGTTCAGTGATCTCCACCGAGAGCTCCGCGACCGCGGAGTCCTCGATCCGGCGCGGATGCGGAATGTCCACCGCCCACTCGCGCGCCACCCGGCCCGGCCGCGAGGAGAGCAGCACCACACGCTCGGCGAGCCGCACCGCCTCGCGCACGTTGTGGGTGACGAAGAGGACCGAGACGCTCGTCTCGCGCCAGATCCGGGTCAGTTCGTCGTGCAGTACATCGCGGGTGATGGCGTCGAGCGCCGCGAACGGCTCGTCCATCAGCAGCAGTTGGCTGTCCTGTGCCAGCGCGCGCGCCAGCGCCACCCGCTGGCGCATCCCGCCGGACAGCTCGTGCACCCGCTTGGCGTACGCGCCCTCCAGCCGTACGAGAGCGAGCAGCCGCTGCGCCTCGTCCCGCCGGTCGGCCTTGGGTACGCCGCGCAGCCGCAGCGCCAGTTCGATGTTCTTGCCCGCGGTCAGCCACGGGAACAGCGCGTGCTCCTGGAACATCAGCGCCGGCCGGCCGCCCGGGGTCGTGATGGTCCCCGACGACGGGGCGTCGAGTCCGGCCACCAGATTGAGCAGGGTGGACTTCCCGCAGCCGGACGCCCCCAGGAGCGTGACGAACTCGCCCGGTGCGACATCGAGGGTGATGTCGTCGAGTACGAGCTGCCCGGCGGGTCCGCCGAAGGACTTCGAGACGTGGCCGATACGGGCCGCGTGTGTCACCGCGGTCCGGTCGTCGGCCTCGGCGATTGCTGTGGCCATGGTCGTCACCTCCTGGGAACGGGTGTGGATCCGGGACTACTTGACGCCGAGACCGGCGTCGGGGACGGCCGGCCTGCCTGCGGCCTTCAGGACCTTGTTGAGCGGCCGCAGGTCATAGATGCCCTTGAGGTCGGGCTGCTGGAGCAGACCGGACTTGACCGCGTGGCCCGCCTCCGTGCTGAGCGTCGCCGCCAGCGGGTCGTCCGTGGTCTGGATCGACTTCCACGCGGGGTCGAGCACATCGGCGGGCAGCGCCTTGCCGGACAGCTTCTTCAGCGCGGCGTTGGCCGACGCCTTCGCCGCGTCCGGGTGGGCCTTGATCCAGGCGTTGGTCTTCACCGAACCGCGCAGTACGGCCTCGACGACGTCCGGGTGCTCCTTGAGGAACTTCTGCGACACCACGATGTTCGTGATCACGAACTTCTTCTGCGGCCACAGGTCGCTCTCGTCGAGCAGCACCTTGGCACCCTTCGCCACCAGCTTGGACGCGGTCGGCTCCGGGACCCACGCACCGTCGATGGAGCCGGAGGCGTACGCGTCCGGTGTCACGCTGTTGTCCGTACGGACCACGGACACATCGCCCTTGCCACTGGTGGCGTTGGTCTTCCACCCCTTGCCCGCGATCCAGTTGAGGAACGCGACGTCCTGGGTGTTGCCGAGCTGCGGGGTGGCGATCTTCTTGCCCTTGACGTCGTCCAGGGTCTTGATCTTCTCTGGGTTGACCACCAGCTTGACGCCCCCGGACGCGGAACCGCCGATGATGCGCAGGCTCTTGCCCTGGGACTTCGTGTACGCGTTGATCGCCGGGGACGGGCCGATCCAGCCGATGTCGATCGAGCCGGAGTTGAGCGCCTCGATCTCGGAGGGCCCCGCGTTGAAGGTGGACGCCTTGAGCCGGGTCCCGCCCAGCTCCTTCTGGAATATCCCCTGCTGGTCGCCGACCAGCGCGGTGGCATGGGTGAGGTTCGGGAAGTAGCCGATCCGCACCGAGTCGGCGGAGAGCTTCTTGGCCCCAGCCGCGACGTGGGACGTGCCCGGGTCGTCCTTGGCCTTGGCCGATCCGTAGCCGCAGGCGCTGAGCGCCAGGGCCAGCAGCGGGAGGGCGGCGACGACGGCGAGGCCGCGGCGCAGGGGGGGAGTGGCAGGCACGGGAGGGTTTCCTCTCGATGGCCCGGTGCGGGCGTCCCTCAGGACACCGCCGGGCGGTGGGCTGGTCTTTCAGGTCTTCGCCGGGGCAGGTGCGGCGAGGGGTGCGTCCGGGCGCGCAGGCAGTGCGCGTACGCCTTCACGCACATCGCCCGACCCCGCCCTGGCCACTGCCGGTAGCCCCGCTCCCGATCCGGCCGCCCTCCTTGGCGAAGGTGGCGTAGATGTCCACGGCCGCTGCCTGCCGCGGCACTAGAAGTCCCACCCGGACTCGTCCGGTGCGTTCTCGGCCGACTCCGCCGCGGTCTGCGCCACGACGGCGAAGGCGTCGCCCGCCATCCCGGCGGCCAGCGTGGTGCCGTCGGCCGGGTCGATCAGCAGGAAGGAGCCGGTGCGCCGGGAGTCCGCGTACGCGTCGAGCGCCAGCGGCTCGGCGGTGCGGATGACGACCCGGCCGATGTCGTTGGCGACCAGCTGACCCGGCGCCGGGTGCTGGGACAGGTCGTCCAGGGTCACCCGGGATGGGATGTCCTTGACGATTGCCTTGACCGTGCGGGTGGTGTGCTTGAGCAGCACCCGCTGGCCCACCGACAGCGCCGAGTCGGCCACATGGCAGACCGTCGCCAGGACGTCCTGGGTCGGCGCCGGGGCGTGCTCGGTCGGTGCGATCAGATCGCCGCGCGAGATGTCCAGGTCGTCGGTGAGCCGCACGGTCACCGACTGCGGGGCCCAGGCGATGTCCGCGCTCTGCCCCAGTACGTCGATGGCGGCGATCGTCGAGGTACGGCCCGACGGCAGTACCGTGACCGCCTCGCCGACCCGCAGCGCGCCCGAGGCGATCTGGCCCGCGTATCCGCGGTAGTCGGGGTGTTCTGCGGTCTGCGGGCGGATGACGTACTGGACGGGGAAGCGCGCCTTGCAGCCGGTGAGGTCGTGGCTGGCGGGGACCGTCTCCAGGTGTTCGAGTACGGTCGGACCGCCGTACCAGTCCATGTGGGCGGAGGGCTCCACCACATTGTCACCGGCCAGCGCGGAGATCGGGATCGCGGTGATCTCCGGGACGCCGAGCGAGGCCGCGTACGCGGTGAACTCCTCGGCGATGGCGGCGAACACCGGCTCGGCGTAGTCGACCAGGTCCATCTTGTTCACGGCGAGCACCACATGAGGGACCCGCAGCAGCGCGGCGACGGCGGCATGGCGGCGGGTCTGCTCGACCACGCCGTTGCGGGCGTCGACCAGCACCACGGCGAGCTCGGCGGTGGAGGCGCCGGTCACCATGTTCCGGGTGTACTGCACATGGCCCGGGGTGTCCGCGAGGATGAACCGGCGCCGGGGCGTGGCGAAGTAGCGGTACGCGACATCGATGGTGATGCCCTGCTCGCGCTCGGCTCGCAGCCCGTCGGTGAGCAGCGCCAGGTCGGGCGTCTCCTGGCCGCGGCCTATCGACGCCTGCTCGACGGCCTCCAGCTGATCCGTGAAGATCGACTTGGAGTCGTGCAGCAGCCGTCCCACCAGGGTGGACTTGCCGTCGTCGACGGAGCCCGCGGTGGCGAAACGCAGCAGCGTGGTGGCCGACAGCTGCTCGGCCGACCGGTCGGTTGACGTGGTCATTTAGAAGTACCCCTCGCGCTTACGGTCTTCCATCGCGGCCTCGGACATCTTGTCGTCGGCGCGGGTCGCGCCCCGCTCGGTCAGCCGGGAGGCGGCGATCTCGGTGATCACTGCGTCGAGCGTGGTGGCGTCGGAGTCGACGGCGCCGGTGCAGGACATGTCGCCGACGGTGCGGTAGCGCACCAGCCGGGTCTCGACGGTCTCGGTCTCTTTGGGGCCGCCCCACTCACCGGGGGTCAGCCACATGCCGGACCGCTTGAACACCTCGCGCTCGTGCGCGAAGTAGATCTCCGGGAGGGCGATCTGCTCCCGCTCGATGTACTGCCAGACGTCCAGCTCGGTCCAGTTGGAGAGCGGGAAGACCCGGACGTGCTCGCCGGGTGCGTGGCGGCCGTTGTAGAGCTGCCACAGTTCGGGGCGCTGGCGGCGCGGGTCCCACTGGGAGAACTCGTCGCGCAGCGAGAAGACCCGCTCCTTGGCGCGCGCCTTCTCCTCGTCGCGGCGCCCGCCGCCGAACACCGCGTCGAAGCGGTGCTGCTGGATGCCCTCGGTCAGCGGCACGGTCTGGAGCGGGTTGCGCAGCCCGTCGGGCCGCTCGCGCAGCTTCCCGGCGTCGATGTACTCCTGGACGGAGGCCACATGGAGCCGCAGCCCGTGCTCGGCCACCACACGGTCGCGGTAGGCCAGCACCTCGGGGAAGTTGTGCCCGGTGTCGACGTGCAGCAGCGAGAACGGCACGGTGGCCGGGGCGAAGGCCTTCAGCGCCAGATGCAGCATGAGGATGGAGTCCTTGCCGCCGGAGAAGAGGATCACCGGCCGCTCGAACTCGCCCGCGACCTCGCGGAAGATGTGGACCGCCTCGGACTCCAGGGCGTCCAGGTGGCTCAGGGCGAACGGGCTGTCGGTACCTTCGGTGACAGTGGCGGCGGTCGTCATCGGGCCAGGCCCCTCTCGGTGAGCAGCGCGTGCAGCGCGGCTGCGGACTCCTGCACGGTCTGGGTGTGCGACTCGATGCGCAGGTCCGGGGTCTCCGGCGCCTCGTAGGGGTCGTCCACCCCGGTGAGACCGGAGATCTCGCCCGCCGCCTGCTTGGCGTACAGGCCCTTCACATCGCGTACGGAGCACACCTCGACCGGGGTCGCGACGTGCACTTCCAGATATGCGGTGCCGGTGCTCTCGTGCCGCTTGCGCACCGCGTCGCGGCTGTCCGCGTACGGCGCGATGACCGGCACCAGCGCCTTCACGCCGTTGGACGCCAGCAGTTCGGCGACGAAGCCGATCCGCTGGACGTTGGTGTGCCGGTCCTCACGGCTGAAGCCGAGGCCCGCCGAGAGGAACTCGCGGGTCTCGTCGCCGTCGAGCACCTCCACCCGGTGGCCCTCGCCGCGGAGGCTGTCCGCGAGTTCACGGGCGATGGTGGTCTTGCCCGCGCTCGGCAGACCGGTGAGCCAGACAGTGGCTCCCTGGTCCGTCGTCATCTCGTTCTCCTGATCCTTCGTCATCAGCCGTGCAGCCCGCACTCTGTCTTGTTCCGGCCGGCCCAGCGGCCGGCCCGGGCGTCCTCGCCCTCCGCGACCCGCCGGGTGCAGGGCGCGCAGCCGATGGAGGGGTACCCGTCCATCAGCAGCGGGTTGGTGAGGACGCCGTGCTCGGCGACGTACGCCTCCACGTCGTCCTGTGTCCAGCGGGCGATCGGCGAGATCTTGACCTTCCGCCGCTTCTCGTCCCAGCCGACCACCGGGGTGTTCGCCCGGGTGGGGGACTCGTCGCGGCGCAGGCCCGTCGCCCAGGCCGAGTAGTTCCTGAGCCCGTCCTCCAGGGGCTTGACCTTGCGCAGTGCGCAGCACAGGTCGGGGTCCCGGTCGTGCAGCTTCGGGCCGTACTCGGCGTCCTGCTCGGCGACGGTCTGCCAGGGCAGCAGCGTGATGACGTTGACGTCCATCACGGCCTCCACCGCGTCGCGGGTGCCGATGGTCTCGGGGAAGTGGTAGCCGGTGTCGAGGAAGACCACATCCACCCCCGGGAAGGCGCGGGAGGCCAGGTGGGCGACCACCGCGTCCTCCATGGACGAGGTCACACAGAAGCGCTTGCCGAAGGTGTCCGCCGCCCAGGTGAGGATCTCCAGGGGCGACGCGTCCTCCAGTTCGCGGCCCGCGCGCTCGGCGAGGGTCTTCGGGTCTTCGGTCGCCGTAGTGCCGGTCATATCCCGTCCCCTTCAACGCTGTTGGCCGAGTGGTGCTGGAGCCCGCGGGCCAGCAGCCCGAGGAACTTCAGCTGGAATGCGCGGTTGCACGCCGCGCATTCCCAGGCGCCGTGCCCTGCTTCGCTGGGGCGCAGGTCCTCGTCGCCGCAGTACGGGCAGAAGAAGGGTGCCGCCCGCTCGCTCATGAGAGGGACTCCGCGTCCGCGCGCGCGGCCCAGGTCGCGAACCGCTCGCCGTCCGCGCGCTCGGCCTGGAAGTTCTTCAGCACCCGCTCGACGTAGTCGGGCAGCTCGTCCGCGGTGACCTTCAGCCCGCGGACCTTGCGGCCGAATCCCGCGTCGAGGCCCAGCGCGCCGCCCAGGTGCACCTGGAAGCCCTCCACCTGGTTGCCGTTGCCGTCCAGCATCAACTGGCCCTTGAGGCCGATGTCGGCGACCTGGATACGGGCGCAGGCGTTGGGGCAGCCGTTGATGTTGATGGTGATCGGCTCGTCGAACTCCGGGATGCGGCGCTCCAGTTCGTCGATGAGCGAGACGCCGCGCGCCTTGGTCTCGACGATCGCCAGCTTGCAGTACTCGATGCCGGTGCAGGCCATGGTGGAGCGCCGGAACGGCGAGGCGTTGACCTTGAGGTCGAGCCCTTCGAGCGCGGAGACCACCGATTCGACCTGCGACTCCTCGATGTCCAGCAGGATCATCTTCTGCTCGGCGGTGGTCCGCACCCGTCCGGAGCCGTGCGCCTCGGCCACCTCGGCGATCTTCGTCAGGGTCGTGCCGTCCACTCGTCCGACGCGGGGCGCGAACCCCACGTAGAAGCGGCCGTCCTGCTGCTTGTGCACTCCGAGGTGGTCGCGCCAGACGTCGGCGGGCTGCTCGGGCGCCGGGCCGTCGGCCAGCTTCCGCTGGAGGTACTCGTCCTCCAGGATCTGCCGGAACTTCTCCGGGCCCCAGTCGGCGACCAGGAACTTCAGCCGGGCGCGGTTGCGCAGCCGGCGGTAGCCGTAGTCCCGGAAGATCGAGATGACGCCCTCGAAGACGTCGGGCACCTCTTCGAGCGGCACCCAGGCGCCGAGCCGGACACCGAGCTTCGGGTTGGTGGAGAGCCCGCCGCCCACCCACAGGTCGAAACCCGGGCCGTTGTCGGGGTGCTCGACACCGACGAACGCGATGTCGTTGATCTCGTGCGCCACATCGAGCTGCGGGGACCCGGAGATCGCGGTCTTGAACTTCCGCGGCAGGTTGGAGAACGCGGGATTCCCGATGAAGCGGCGCTGGATCTCGTCGATGGCCCAGGTGCCGTCGATGATCTCGTTCTCTGCGACGCCCGCCACCGGGGAGCCGAGGATCGTACGGGGGGTGTCACCGCACGCCTCGGTGGTCGAGAGGCCGACCGCCTCCAGGCGCCGCCAGATCTCCGGGACGTCCTCGATCCGGATCCAGTGGAACTGGATGTTCTGCCGGTCGGTGAGGTCGGCCGTGCCGCGTGCGAACTCCTGCGAGACCTCGCCTATGACCTGCAGCTGCTCCGTGGTGAGGCGGCCGCCGTCGATGCGCACCCGCATCATGAAGAACTCGGCGTCCAGCTCCTCCGGTTCGAGGACCGCGGTCTTGCCGCCGTCGATCCCCTGCTCGCGTTGGGTGTACAGACCCCACCAGCGCATCCGGCCGCGCAGATCGCCGCCGTCGATGGAGTCGAATCCGCGCTTGGAGTAGATCGTCTCAATACGTGTCCGTACATTGAGACCGTCGTCGTCCTTCTTGGTCTGCTCATTGCCGTTCAGCGGGGTGAAGTGACCCTTGGCCCACTGGCCTTCGCCACGGTGACGGCTGACCTTGCGTCGGGGCGTGGCTGGCGGGGGCGTTCCAGGGCTGGCGGCCATGATGCTTCGTCCTTCTGTGGCGGCTCGAGGGGGCGATTGATCAAGCTGAAGGGACCCCTGTGACCTGCCGGTTCACGGCAGGGCGCGGTGGCGGTGGGATTGCAGGACCCCAGCGGGGGACTTCGCTCGTCCGCTACGACGGGGACGGCGGGAAACGGCGTGGCTGGTGGAGATCAGCGCGCCGGACAGATGGCGCTGGACATGCGGCCGAGATCGACGTGGCGTCGACTCACCAAGGCAATTCCAGTTCCAGACATGACGGAAGCGTGTCACGGCGATCTCGCGCCAGTCCACTACTATCCATTATGTGGACGAGATGGTCTCGTATCGTGGGACGATGTGGTGTCCGTCACGCGGTGGGACTCATGCGGGCGCCATACGCGGCGGACGTGCGGGGACTCATGCGGCTCATGGTGGGGTACGGGCTCGTGCGGCGGGGATCAGGCGTATGCGCCCGGCCACGGGCCGGGAGTCTCGACGTCCGGCTCTTCCTCGGTCTCGGTCCTGAAGAGCCGGAACCCGCGGCTCAGGTAGTTGTCCATCGCATGGGCGCCGTCCTTGCTGCAGGTGTGCACCCAGACCCGCTCGGTCGCCGCCCGCCCGGGCGTGCGGTCGGCGAGGTCCCAGGCCCGCCGGATGCCGTACGTGAGGAGGTGGCCGCCGATCCGCCTGCCCCGGAAGGCCGGGATCAGCCCGAAGTACATGATCTCCACGGCCCCGTCGCCGTGCGCGCCCAGCTCCACGAATCCGGCTGGGGTGCCCCGGTCGTACGCCACCCAGGTCTCGGTACCCGGCCGGCCGAGCATCTCCTGCCACTGGGCGTACGACATCGAGAGCCGGTCCGTCCAGCGGATGTCCCCGCCCACGGAGGCGTAGAGGTACCGGCTGAACTCCGGGGAAGGAACCTCCGCCCGGACGATCCGGATGTCGCCGCCGGGCTCGGCTGCCGGGCGCAGATCGGCCGGGGAGGTCTGCTCCAGGTACCAGGTGGTCACGGTGACGGTGCGCTCGCTCTTCATGAGGGCCAGCGAATCACGCGCCGGTGCGGTGGTTCACGGCAGCCCCGCGGACCCACGGCGCAGAAAGGCCAGCCGGGCCCGCTTCTCCGGTTTGTCCATCTCCGGGCCGGGTTCGAAGCCGAAGCCCTCCAGCCGGTCGATCACCCAGCTCCAGGGTCGGGTCCCGCGCGCTGCCCGCCCGCAGATGCGGAATGCCCCAGCGGTCGCGGTGCGGCTCGGCGCTCACCCTCGCCCCGTTTCCATTAGGTTAGGCTCACCTAAGCTAATGCATGCCTGGTCAGGAGACAATCCCGGGTTGCGCGACCGACCGGCGCACGGCGGGCGCCGTCGAGTGCGGGAGCAGCTCCGCCGGGTCGTCCGGGCCCGTCACCTCCACCTCGACCCCTTCGGCGAACCGGTACGGACGGTGCGCCAGCACCTCGGCGAGACCCCGGCGCACCCGCGACATCTCCGCGCGCACCGTCACCGTCCGGGTCGCGTCACCGAACAGGTCGTCCGCCAACTCGGCCGCCGTGCGGCCCTCGCGGTGCAGGCTCAGTACGTACAGCAGCTCCGCGTGGCGGGGCGTCAGATCCTGGGTCCAGCTGCCGGACGCCCCCGATACGGTCACCGACCAGCGCCTGGGCCCGCTCAGGTCGAGAACGACACGGCTCACCGCCGCCCCGTCGGCCGGCTGCCGCACCCCGGGCCCCTCCTGGTCCGGCCGGATCAGCCAGCCCCCGGGCAGTGGCTCCACCGTGCACATCCCGAGCGAGGGCAGCCAGACCCGGCCCGGACCGAAGGACTTGGCCAGCGGCAGCCGGCCGGCCGGCGGCATCCCGGTCACCGCGGCTGGCCAGCCGTGCGCGTCCACCACCAGAGCCCGGCCGCCCACCCTGCTCAGGATCGGCGCGGCCACCGACCGCAGCCGTTCGACGGAGTCGAGATGCCGGTCCCGCAGCTCCGCCGCCGCCAGCCGGGCCACCGAGTCCACCAGCGCGAGCATCGCCGGATGGAAGGTGGAGTCGGGGCCGCTGACGTCGATGACCCCGAGCAGCCGTCCGTCGCGCGGATCCTGGACGGGCGCGGCGGCGCAGGTCCAGTCCCGCAGCGTACGGACGAAGTGCTCGGCGGAGTGCACCTGGAGGGTCTGGCCGGTCGCCAGGACGGTGCCGACCGCGTTGGTGCCGGTGGAGCCCTCGCTCCAGGCGGCGCCCTCCTGCAGCCAGATGCCGTTGGCCCGGCGCAGGACGGCTCGGTTGCCCTCCCGCCACAGCACCCGGCCATCAGCGTCGGTGACCACCATGACCTGCATCGACGCGTCGGCGACCGAGGCGAGTCCGCGGCTGAGCGTCGGCAGCAGCTCACCGAGCACGGTGGATCTGCGCCGGTGCTCCAGCTCCTCCTTACCCAGCAGCACACTGCTGGTGTCCCGCTCCGGGTCGAGACCGATCCGGAGCATCCGCTGCCACGACGCGCCGATGACGGGGCGCGGCGCGACCTGCGGACGGTCCCCGGAGAGCGTCGCCTCACGTACGCCGTGCAGCGTTCGGGCGCTCTCGCGGGTGTGCCGGGCCGGCGGGCCGGCCGCGTTGGAGGCTCCGGTCCTCATGCGTACTCCCGAAATGTGATCCACGACGCCGGACTCGACGTCGAACCGATGGGCCGGCCGGCCCAGTTGATGCGGTGCCCCATCGTGCATCCCCCGGGGGCCCGGCGCACCGGACTCCGCAGAACCTCTGCAACTGTCTGCAACCCTGGCGTAAGCGCGGCCGGTTGTACGAAGGTGGAGGATGCCCAGCCGGGGTGGTGCCGTGTCGGCGCAGCATCGACCCCGGCTGGCCCCCGTGCTGTCCGCTGGTGCCCCTTGCTCCCGGCCGCTGTTCGCCGGTTTCGCCTACACGCCGGTCCGTGCCCGGTCGACGACCGACGCCAGATCCAGTGAGTGCGGCAGCGTGCCGAACGCCGTACCCCAGTCACCGCCCAGCCGCGAGGCGCAGAACGCGTCGGCGACCTCCGGCGGCGCCCAGCGCACCAGCAGCGAACCCTGGAGCACCAGCGCGATGCGCTCGGCGACCCGGCGCGCACGGGCCTCGATACCGTCCAGGTCGGCGAGTTCGGTGAGCAGATCCCTGATCGCCCGGTCCAGCCGGTGGTCGGCGCCGCGCGCCCTGCCCACCTCCTGGAGGAACGCGTTGAGCGCCTGCGGCTCGCGCTGGAGCGCCCGCAGCACGTCAAGCGCCTGTACGCTCCCCGAGCCCTCCCAGATGGAGTTGAGCGGCGACTCGCGCAGCAGCCGGGGCAGCCCCGACTCCTCCACGTAGCCGTTGCCGCCCAGGCATTCGAGAGCCTCGGCCACCACCGGCGTACAGCGCTTGGTCACCCAGTACTTGGCGGCCGGCACCGCGAGCCGGAGGAGCGCACGCTCCTCCTCCGTGTCACTGTCGTACGCGGCGGCCAGCCGCATCGCCAGCGTCGTCGCCGCCTCCGACTCCAGCGCCAGATCGGCCAGGACGTTGCGCATCAGCGGCTTGTCGATCAGCTCCCCGCCGAACGCCCTGCGGTACGTGGCGTGGTGCACCGCCTGCGCCACCGCCTGCCGCATCAGCGCGGCGGAGCCGAGCGCGCAGTCCAGCCGGGTGGCCGCCACCATCTCGATGATGGTGCGCACCCCCCGGCCCTCATCACCCACCCGGCGCGCCCAGGTCCCGTCGAACTCGACCTCCGCCGACGCGTTGGACCGGTTGCCGAGCTTGTCCTTGAGCCGCTGGATCGCGAACACGTTGCGCTTTCCGTCCGCCAGCACCCGGGGCACCAGGAAGCAGGTCGGACCGTCCGGTGCCTGCGCCAGCACCAGGAAGCCGTCGGACATCGGGGCCGAGCAGAACCACTTGTGCCCGGTGAGCAGATACGCGCCGCCGTCCCCCGCGACCGGCACCGCGGCGGTCGTGTTGGCGCGGACGTCGCTGCCGCCCTGCTTCTCCGTCATCGCCATCCCGAACAGCGCCCCCGGCTTGCGGCCCGGGGCCGCCAGGTCCCGTTCGTACACGTGCGAGGTGAGCCGCGGCTCCCACTCGACGGCGAGGGCGGGATCGGCCCGCAGCGCGGGCACCGCCGCATGGGTCATCGACACCGGGCAGCCGTGTCCCGCCTCGACCTGCGACCACACCAGGAAACCGGCCGCACGCCGCACATGCCCGGCCGGCCGGCCCCAGGCGTCCGTCAGCCCCGCCGACACGGCTTTGCCGAGCAGCCGGTGCCAGGCCGGATGGAACTCGACCTCGTCGATCCGGTGCCCGTAGCGGTCGTGGGTCCGCAGCCGCGGCGGGTTCTCGTTCGCCTGGAATCCCCACTCGCGCGCCTGCGTGGATCCGGCGCTGCGGCCCAGAACGGCCAGCTCCTCCCGTACGCCGTCGGCGAGTCCCGGCGCGGTGTGCCGGTCCACGGCCTCGGCCAGGACCCGGTCGGTCGTGAAGACGTCATGTCCCACCAGCGGCGGAGGCTGGTTGGTCACTGTGTGAGTGCTCGGTGCCATGGGGCTACGGTATGGAGGTGCAGGCAGCAAATGAAACAGGGGAGCGGCATCCGGGTCTGCTCCATCGGGCCAGAGCCCTCTATCGCAATGTCTCCAAACGCAGAATGGCGTGGTTGCTCCTCAAGGACACCGTCAACTCGTGCATGGAGTACCGGATCCTGGGGCTCGCGGCCGAGGCGGCGTTCTTCACGCTGCTCTCCCTGCCGCCGCTGCTGCTCAGTCTGATCGCGCTGCTCGGCTACGTCGACGGCTGGACCGACACCCACACCGTCGCCAGCCTGGAGAAGAACATCCTGCACGCGGCGAGCACGGTCCTCTCCGACCGGGGCGTCCACGACTTCGCCGAGCCGCTCCTGGAGAACGTCACACACGGCAAGCGCCCCGATGTCGTCTCCATCGGTTTCGCCTTCGCCCTGTGGTCCGGCTCGCGGGCGGTGAACGTCTTCATCGACACGATCACCGTGATGTACGGGCTCGACGGCCGTCGCGGCATCGTCATGACCCGGCTGCTCTCCATCGTGCTGTACGTCGTCGCCCTGGTGATCGGGGCGGTGGTGCTGCCCCTCGCGGTGGCGGGCCCGGACCGGGTCGTGCAGTTCGTGCCCGGCGCCGAACAGGTCATCTCGGTCCTGTACTGGCCGGTCGTCATCCTGCTGTCGATCGCCTTCCTCACCACGCTCTACCACGTGTCCGTTCCGGTGCGCTCACCCTGGATCGAGGACATGCCGGGGGCGCTGGTGGCGCTGTGCATGTGGGTCCTGGGGAGCCTGCTGCTGCGCATCTACCTCACGAGCACGGTCGAGGGGCCGACGATCTACGGCTCACTGGCCGCGCCGGTCGCGGTGCTGCTGTGGATCGGGGTCTCGGCCTTCGCCGTCCTGGTGGGCGCCGCGGTCAACGCCGCTATCGACCGGATCTGGCCCTCGGTGGCCACGGCGGCGGCACGCGCGGCGAACGAGCGTCTCCGGCTCCAGCAGACCGCCCGCCCCGAGGGCGGAGCGCACACCCCGGACCATCCGGGTGCCGTGGCCCCGGAGGCCGACGACGAAGGGTCGGACATGCCGTCCGAATTCCCCGAGCGGTGGTCGAAGTTCCTGCCCCCCGAGGACGTCACGGCCCGCCTGCGTACGAAGAAGCCCGAGGACAGACGGTCCACACCGGACCAGGAGTGACGGTCGGCGGTACGTACGTCACCTGGGGGAGCGGGTTCGCCCCGGCCCCGGTGGGCGGCGCGGCAGGAGACGAACCCGCCGTACGCCGTCCCGGGGCGAGGGCGCCATCCCCGCCCCGGACCGCGCGGCGTCGTACCCCCGGGCAACCGTCCCCGGGGTACCGCGGGTTACGGCTTTGGGAAAGGCTTGGGAACGCCCTTACGGAAAACGTTCCCGACCGGCCCGCCCGGGTCGCTCCTCCGGTGGCCCTGCCGGCCGCCCTGTGTCACTGACCGTGGTTGACCCCGTACGCTGAGGTGCGCGACAGGGGTGCGCGGTGTACGCAGAGACGGTGTACGCAGAGCCGTTCTGCGAACAGACGTCGCACGAAGGAACATTCAGGAAGCGCGGCGGGGGCGGTATGGCACTCGGTTACAGCCGGCGCACCGGCGAACTGCCCGTGGAAGTCACCGGATTCGTCGGCCGCTCCGCGGAGCTCGACCGGACACGTGAGCTGCTGGCGCGGGCGAGACTGGTGACCCTCGTCGGCCCCGGTGGAGTCGGCAAGAGCCGGCTGGCGCTGCGCGCCGCGCTGATCCTCGGAGGGAACTACGCGGACGGTGTCGTCCTGGCCGAGCTCTCCTCGCTGCACGACCCCGAGCTGCTGCCCCAGGCCGTGGCGAGCGCGCTGGGGCTGGCCGAGCAGTCCGGGCGGCTCCTGCTGGACGTCGTCATGGAGCACCTCCAGGAACGCCGGCTGCTGCTCGTCCTGGACACCTGCGAACACCACCTCGACGCCTGCGCGTTCCTCGCCGACCTGCTGCTGCGCGAGGCGCCCGGAGTGACGGTGCTGGCCACCAGTCGGCAGCCGCTGGACGTCCCTGGCGAACACACCCTGTATGTACCACCGCTGGCCTGCGACGACGCGACGACGCTCTTTGAGCAGCGGGCGGCCGCGGTGGTGCCCGGCTTCCGGGTCCACGCGGGCAACCATCAGGACGTGCTGGCGCTCTGCCGCCGCCTGGACGGCATTCCGCTCGCCATCGAGCTGGCCACCGTACGGCTCAGAGCCATCCCGCTGGACCAGCTGACAGCCCGGCTCGAACACCGCTTCCGGGTGCTCACCGGAGGCCGGCGCAGCGCCGTGCTTCCCCGTCACCAGACGCTGCGCACCGCGATCGACTGGAGCCACGAGCTGTGCTCTGCCGAGGAGCGGCTGCTCTGGGCGCGGCTGTCGGTGTTCGCCGGGCCCTTCGACCTGGCGGCCGTCGAAGAGGTCTGCTCGGGCGCCGGGCTGCCGCAGGACGAGATCCTTGAGCACCTCTTCGGCCTGGTCGACAAGTCGGTGGTGATGCGGGACGGCGGCGACGGCTCCCGCTACCGGCTGCTCGACACCATCAGGGAGTACGGAGCGGACCGCTGCGCCGCTCTGGGCGATGAGCAGGAACGCTGCCGCGCCCGCCACCGCACCCACTGTCTGGCCCGGGTCCAGCACTTCTACGAGACCGTACTCACGTCCGAACAGGTCCCGCTCTACTGGGAGTTGTACCGCGACCTCCCTGATCTGCGGAGCGCACTCGACTACTCGTTCTCCCGGCCCGATGGCATCAGGCCCGGACTGGAGATGGCCGCGAGGCTCTGGCCGTTCTGGCTGACTGCCGGGCTCTCCGAGGAGGGCCGCCACTGGCTGGGCAAGGGCATCGACGCCGACCCCGAGCCAAGCCGCGAACGTGCGCTCGCGATGCTCTGGCGCAGTCTTCTCGCCCTGGTGCAGGGCGATCTCGAACCGGCACTCGCCGGCTTCGAGGCGACCAGGGAGCTGGCAGGACAGGCGGGCTCGGAACTCGATCTCGCCCTTGCCACCGGCTACACAGGCGGCGTCCGCTGGCTCCTCGGCGACCCCGAGACGGGACAGCGGCTGCTGGACGAGGCGCTGGCCCGCCAGCACCGGATCAACGACCGGCTGGGACTGGTCGTCTTCCACTACCAGAAGGGCTATATGCACGCGGTGCTGCGCGACTCGGACGCGGCGGTCGAGGAGTGCGAGAAGGCGCTGCTGCTGCTCGGCGACGAGAGCGGCGAATGCATCATCAAGGGCCAGATCCTGGTCATCGAGGCGATGGCGGCCTGGGGGCGGGGGGAGGCCGCGGAGTGTGTGGCGCTGGCCCGCTCCGGTCTGCACCGCAGCCGCGAGGTCCGGGAGATGTTCGGCGCGGCGAACAGCCTGGAGTTGCTGGCCTGGGGCGCCGCCGACCTGGCGAACCCCAGCAGGGCTGCCTGGCTGCTGGGCGCCGCCGGGGCGCTCTGGCGCAAGGTCGGCTCCCCGATGATGGGGGCCGCGGTGTACCTCGACGACCACACACGGGTGGAGAGAGCCGTCCGCGCTGCGCTGGGCGACGCGGAGTTCGCCCGGCTGTTCGCGCAGGGCGCCGAACTCCCGCTGGACCGGGCCGTCGAGCTGGCGCTCATGGACGCCGACACCCCGGCCGTTCCGCTGCCCCGGCAGCCGGGCTCGGCCCCGGGCGACATGCTGACACGCCGGGAGCGGCAGGTCGCCGCGCTGGTCTCCGAAGGGCTCACCAACCGGGAGATCTCCGAACAGCTGGTGATCTCCAAGCGCACGGCCGACGCCCACGTCGAACACATCCTGGCCAAGCTCGGCTTCTCGTCCCGCGCGCAGATCGCGGCGCTGGCCGGGCGGCCCCAGGTCACGGACACGGAAGCGGCGCCACCGCGGTAGCCGCCCGGATCCGTACGGAGAGGCCCGGCCGGGCCGCGGCAGCCCTCACCCCCGCCCGTACGGACGGCAGGTCCGAACGGCGCGTCGCCCCGACCCGGGGCCCGCCCGCTCGCGGCAGCGTCAGGGGTGCCGGTCGTTCTGGCCGCAGATCCAGGACAGCGCGTCGTACAGCCCGCGTGCGTGGTCGTCCGGGACACCGCGCTGCACCGCGTCCTCCAGCTGTACGGTCACCGCGTCCACCTCGGCGGTCAGCCGCCCGAGGTCCGGGGCGCCGCCGGTGATGCCGGTGGCCGGCGCCGCGTCCGCCCGGCCCAGGGCCCACAGATACCCGGTCAGTACACCGCGCGCGAGCTCCGTCTGTGCCTCGGGAGCGGCGGCCGCTTCCACCTTCCGGTACGCCGCTTCCACTTCGGCGCGGTACCTCGTACCCACGCGTTCGTCGTCGAATGCTTCTCTCTCCGGGGTGCTCATACCTCTGAGTGTGTCCGATTCCTTCGTGGTGATGTCTCCGCGGAGGTCCCGCGGGACGGTTTCCGGCGCCCCACCGCGTCCTGCGTCCGTCAGACGGAGGAAGCGGTGGCGGTGGCGGCGTCGAGATGACGGTTGAGGGACCGCCCGATGTACGCGAGCGGCGCCGCCTGGGTCATGGCGTGGTGTGTGCAGGCGATGTCGTGCGATTCGATCCGCCCGGTCACCCAGGGGCGCCACGCCTCCCCGGTGAGGGACTGCGCCGACTTTCCCTGGGTGGCGTGGAAGTACAGCAGATCCCCCTCGAACACGCCCTCGACGAAGGTCGGCTGGAGCCGCACCGAGTTGGTGAGGACCGAGGTCATCGCCGCCACATGGTGCTCGGCCAGCCCATGGTGGTCGGTGAGCGGGGCGGGGCGCCCGTTCCCGCCGTCGCTGCTGAGGATCGCGGCGACATCCGTGGCGGTCAGCGCCGAGAGACCGGGGCCCGGCGGGGCGTGCCCGGCGGCTTCGAGCAGCAGCGCCAGTGCCGCGTGGTCGTCGGGCAGCGACCGGAGCCGACTGCGCGGGTCGATGGGGCGGGAGTCCAGCATGGCCAGCAGGGCGACCTGTTCGCCCCGGTCCTGGAGCCTTACCGCGATGGCGTGCGACAGCGCGCCGCCCAGGGACCAGCCCAGCAGATGGTAGGGGCCGGACGGCTGTACGGAGCGGATGTGCGCCACATAGTCGGCGACCATTTCCTCGAAGGTCGCGGGCAGCCCGCCCGGCCCGGAGAGCCCACGCGCCTGCAGCCCGTACACCGGGAGGTCGGCTGCGAGATGGCGCGGCATTCCCGCATAGCACCAGCTCAGACCACCCGCCGGGTGGACGCAGAACAGCGGCGGCCGGGAACCGTCGGTACGCAGCGGCAGCAGCATCGCGAAGGGGTCCTGGGCGGCGCCGCTGTCGAGCAGCCGGGCCAGTCCGGCCACCGTCGGCGCCTCGAAAACCGCGCCGATGGAGAGGGCCGCGCCCAGTGAGGAGCGGATACGGCCGATGAGCCGGGCGGCCAGCAACGAGTACCCGCCCAGGGCGAAGAAGTCGTCGTCGATGCTGACGTCGCCGACACCCAGCACCTCGGCGAAGAGCGCGCAGAGCATCCTCTCCTGTGCGCTGCGGGCGGGCCTCCCGGCCCGTTCGGCCGTCGCCTCCGGCGCCGGGAGGGCGGCCCGGTCGAGCTTGCCGTGCGGCGTCAGCGGCAACGTGCCGAGCAGCAGATACGCGCCGGGGACCAGATAGCCCGGCAGCCGCTCCGTCGCCCAGGCCCGCAGCTCGGCGGCGGACGGGGCGCCGTCGGCCGCCGCCCTCGGTGCCGGGGTCGCCGACGACGGCCGGCCGGTCGGCACCACGTACGCGGCCAGGACCGGTTCGCCCTGCGGAGACTCACGTACCGCGACCGCCGCGCGGGCCACCCCGGGGTGGCGGGCGAGCACCGCCTCGATCTCGCCGGGCTCGATCCGCAGGCCGCGGAGCGTGAGCTGGTCGTCGGTGCGCCCGAGGTACTCCAGCGCGCCCCGGACGGTCCACCGCACGAGATCGCCGGTGCGGTACATGCGGCTGCCCGGCGCACCGAACGGATCAGCGAGGAAACGTTCGGCCGTGAGCCGGGGCCGGTTGAGGTAGCCGCGCGCCACCTGCGCACCGGCCAGGTGCAGTTCGCCGGGCACCCCCGGTGGCACCGGGTTCAGGGCGGCGTCCAGGACATAGGCGCGGACGTTGTGACCGGGCCGCCCGATGACCGGCAGGTCACCTTCCGCGTCCAGTCGGCAGTACACGGCGTCGACCGTGCACTCGGTCGGGCCGTAGTAGTTGTACGCGGTCGTGTCCGGGCACTCCCGCAGCGTCCGCCACAGCGCCTCGTCCAGCGGCTCCCCGCCGATCATCAGCAGCCGGGGGCGGTGCCGGGCGCCGGTGAGCAGACCGGCGGCGATCAGCTGGTGCAGGTAAGAGGGCGTGACATCCAGGAAGTCGATCCCGTGCCGGTCGACATAGCCGGCCAGCTCCGCCGGATCGAGCCGTACGGCGTCGTCGATCACATGGAGCTCCTGGCCCGCCGCCAGAAAGAGCGGACCCTCCCACGCGGTGTCGAAGGTGAACGTCGCGGTCAGCGCGGACCGCAGCGGCCGGCCCGCCGCCGCGACCGCAGGGGCGATCAGTTCACTGTGGTGGTCGGCGCAGAGATTGCTGAGCGAGCGGTGCTCGACGACCACGCCCTTCGGCGCTCCGGTGGACCCCGATGTGTAGCTGACGTACGCGGGGTGGTGCGGCAGCAGCGGGGCACGGCGGTCGCTGTCGCGCAGGTCGGTGTCCGGCCCGGCGGCCAGTTCGCGGACGGTGCCGGGCGCGTCGACCAGCAGCGCGGGCACGGCGGCGGGCAGCCCTGGGGCGGCAGCGGCGGTGGTGACAACACAGAGCGGGGCGGCGTCGGTGAGCAGGTACCGGATGCGCTCGGCAGGGTGCTCCGGATCCACCGGTACGCACGCCGCGCCCGCTTTGAGCACCGCGAGCAGGGCGACCGGGTAGTCGGCGGTGCGCGGCAGCGCCAGCGCGACGAAGGTCTCGGGACCGGCGCCGCGCGAGATCAGCAGCCGGGCCAGCCGGTTGGCGCGCGCGTTGAGTTCGCCGTACGTGAGGACGTTCGCGCCGCACACCAGCGCGGTCGCATCCGGCGCACGGCGGGCCTGGCGCTCGAACAGCCCGGTCAGCGTGGCGGTGGGCACCGGGCGCCCGGTGTCGTTCCAGCCGCTCACCACCCGGTGCCGCTCGTCGGATGTCAGCAGCCCGATCTCCGCGACGGGCCGGTCGGGACCCGCCGTGGCCAGCGTGTCGAGCAGGGCCAGGAACCGCCGGTGGTGCCCGGCCGTGACCTCCGCGCTGTACAGGGCGGGGTCCGCGTTGAAGTCGATCCGCAGCGAACCGTCCGCCGGGCGGTCGTACACGTTCACACCGAGACCGGTCACCGGGCCGTTGGAGAGGTTGTGCAGGACGGCGGGGTGCCGGCCGAACGACAGCTGCGGGTCGTATCCCATGATGTTGATGCCCCAGTCGCCCAGATATCCGCCGGCGGGGATACCGCCGAGGTCCTTGACGAGGTACGGCGCCGGGTAGCGCTGGTGGCGCAGCAGCCCGCGGGCCTGCCGCGCGGTGTGGCGTACCAGCTCGGACACCGTGCCGCCGGGCTCCGGACGTACCGACAGCGGAAGCACGTTGGCCAGCATCACCGGGACCGTACGGGCCACCGCTCCGGTGCGGCCGGTCACCGTCAGATCGAGTGACACCTCGTCACGTCCGCTCAGCCGGTGCACGTACAGCGCGAGCGCCGCCATCGCGACCGACGGCAGGCTCGTCCTGGCCTGCCGGGCCAGCGCCCGCAGCCCCGCGGCCGCCGGGGCGCCGACGGGGCCGCTCTCCCGTACGAAGCGGTGCGGGACCGACTTCAGCCGGCCCGCCGCGTCGGGCGCGGCCGGGTGGCCGGCGAGCTGCGCCGCCCAGTACTCCCGGTCCTCGGTGAACCGCTCCGACGCGTGGTACGCGGCCTCGTCGGACAGCAGGTCCTCCAGCGTCCCCCAGGACGGATCGGGCCGGAACCGGCCGGACTCCAGCGCGGAGTAGAGCTCGGCCACCCGCTGGATGAAGAGCGAGAAGCCATAACCGTCGAGCGCGATGTGGTGCACGCTGATGTAGAGCAGGAAGCAGTCATCGGCCGTCCTGAGCACCGCGAAGGTGAAGAGCGGCGGGCGTCCCAGGTCCAGCGGGCACCGCATGTCGTCCCACATCCAGGTGTGCGCGGCGGCCCACGGGTCGTCAGTGCCGCGCAGGTCGACCAGCGGCAGCGACCACTGCGGCGCGGGCCCCACGCGCTGCCAGGTGCGGCCCTCGCCGTCGGTCTCGAACCCGGCCCGCAGCGCCTGCGTCTCGCCGACGGCCTCGCGCAGGGACTCCTCCAGCAGCTCCAGGTCGAGCGGGCCCCGGATCTCGACGAACTCGGCCGCGCGGTAGTTGGGGTTCTCCGCGTCCAGCTCCTGGGAGAACCACATCCCCGTCTGTGCGGCGGTCAGCGGCAAGCGACCGTTCCGGCTGCCGGACTTCCTGTTCATGCGTGCCGTCTCCTGACGCAGGTGCTTGGTCTACGGGCTCTATGGGCCATCAGGGCCAACGAGCGTCACCGGACAGGTGTATTGGCCCGGGGCGAAACTCTTTGGACCGGCGTTCCCGGAGGGGCCGCGTGCCGAGTGCGGCCTCGGGGAGCATCGGTACAGCGGTTGGCGCTGAGAACGATCATGGTCAGGGCGTGAGGGTGGTGACCCGGTTCTCGTACTCGCGGCGGGCCGTGCGCTGGGCCGGGATCGCGGGGGTGCCCTGGCCGCCGTCGAGCGGCTGGCAGAGGGCGAGGAGCCGACGGTGCACCGCGAGGACAGCGGTGACGCGCAGGGTGTAGCCCTGGCCGCGCCGTACGGTCGTCCCCTGGTCGAGGGCGGCACGTTCGGCGGGTTCCAGCTCGGTGGCGCGGAGATAGTCGGCGACCTTGCCGGGCATGTCGAGGGTGATCGGCAGCTCCGGGGCCGGGACGTCCTCCTCGATGGCGGTGTGGTCGGGCAGGAGGTCGGCGACGACCGTGCGGATGGCACCGCGGCTGACGCCGTGGTCGCGGGCGAGGGCGGCGATGGAGCGGCCTTCCAGGTACGCGGTGCGTACGTCGGCGGTCTTCGTGGGCGCCACGGCGGGGCGGCGCCCACCCTTGCTGCCCTTGGCCTCGGCGGCGCGCAGTCCGTCGTAGGTCAGCTCGCGCTGGAGGTCGCGTTGGAGTTCGCCGGCGGCGGCGAGGGTCTGCACCATGAACTTCACGGTGGACAGCAGCTCGCCGGTGCGGGGGTGGCGGGCGGTGAGGTCCATGGCGGAGAACGCGCCGTCGTGGATGCGCAGGGCGAGGCGGTCGCGGTGGAGGACGTCGAGCACGTCGAGGATGTGCGCGGTACCGCGTACGAGGCGGAACATCTCGGAGATGTGCACGGTGTCGCCCGGCCGCGCGTAGGTGAGCAGTTCGCGGAACTTCGGGCGCTGGAGCGGGTGGAGGCGGCTGGAGGTGCCCGGGTCTCGAAGACGACCGGGTCCTCGATCCCGGCCTCATCCAGGACGAGGTTCTGCCGGGCGGTGGACTGCTGGTCTGTCGAGACCCGCTTGTAGACCAGGTTCGCCACCGAAGGGCCCCTTCCGTACGGGGGATCGAACCCTATCTGTCGTCAAACCCTGTCAGCAATCACCATCGGATCTGATTGGATTCGCGGCGCCGCGAGCCCCGGATTGCATGGGTTCATTGGACGCGCCGCCTGCCTGTCGTCAAACGATCGTTTACCGATACCTGGGAAGCATCACCGCCGGGGATGCTCAAAGCGTAAGGGGCCTTGCATTTCGAGTTCCAGTGCCCGCGGTGGATGGGGGTGATGATCTCGCCGGTGCCAGGTCCGGGTCCGCGAAGCTGCCCGGTCGGCGCTTAGCGCTGCCAGCCGTCGGCAGTGCGCAGTCCGTAGCCGAGCGCCCGATCCGAGGCGATGTGCAGCAGCCAGCCGAGCGCGAAAGTGAACAGCCCGACGTTGGCACCTGGTCCGTCGCCCGGCAGGAAGGGGACGACGATGAGCCCCGGAATTGGGACGATCGGCCGGTGGACGAGGTTGTAGGCGGGCACCTTGCCGCGTGGGAGCTGCCCGGGTTCGCGAGGCCCCGACGGCCCGACGAACAGCGTCAGGTCGGGAGCGATGAAGCCCAATATGCCCAGTGGAATCGTCCCGCCGCCGTGGTTGACCATCTCGAGCACAGCCCAGGCCAGCAGAAACACAGAGAGCAGGGCCCAGGCGCCGCGGACCAGGCCCGATGCCGAACTCCGGTTGGCCTTGGGGCGCGTTGGGGATGTCATGCGTTCTCCTTGCGAGGCGACGGGGGCGAGATCCACTTGAGGCGGAGCGCTAAGGGTTTGATGTCGGCATGGTGTTACGAGGCTTGTCACCCTTCTCCGTTCCGCCCTCGCCCCGGGGCCGCGACACGTCCTCGATGCCGGGGAGGCGGCGGGCCGATACGACGAGGTAGGCGATCGCGCCGAGGAAGACCACGACGGAGGTCCAGTCGTTCAGGCGCAGGCCGAGGAACGTGTGGGCCTCGTCGATGCGCAGGTACTCCGTCCAGAATCGGCCAGCCGTGTAGGCAGCGGCATACAGGGCGAAGGCCCGGCCGTGGCCGAGTGCGAACCGCCGGGCCGCCCAGAGGACCAGTGCGGCGACGCCGATGTCCCAGAGCGACTCGTAGAGGAAGGTGGGGTGATACGTGGCGATGTCGAGCATTCCGAATGGGCGGTGTGCGCGGTCGATCTCCAGGCCCCAAGGGAGCGTGGTGGGGCGGCCGTAGAGCTCCTGGTTGAACCAGTTGCCCCAGCGGCCGATCGCCTGGGCCACGGCGATGCCCGGGGCGATGGCGTCCGCGAAGGCGGGAAGGGGGATGCAGCGGCGACGGCAGCCGATCCACGCGCCAAGGCCGCCCAGGGCGATGGCGCCCCAGATGCCGAGCCCGCCTTCCCACACGTACAGAGCCCGGATTGGCTCGCCGTGGTTGCCGAAGTACGCGTCGGGGCTGGTGAGCACGTGGTACAGCCGTCCGCCCACGAGGCCGAACGGCACGGCCCAGATGGTGATGTCGGCGATGACGCCCCGGTCCCCGCCCCGTGTGACTTAGCGCCGGTTGCCGAGCCAGACGGCCACGAACACGCCGAGGATGATGCAGAAGGCGTACGCCCTCAACGGCACCGGGCCGAGGTGCAGTACCCCGGTTGATGGGCTGGGAAGGTAGGCGAGATCCATGGTCACCCCGTAGCAGGCTTGGTGAAGGGGATTGGTCATCAGGCGTGCACCGGACGGCCTCCTGCCGGAGCTCCTTGTCCAGGAGCCGTGACCGCTGGGCATCCCGAGCGGCAGTTGTCCGCGCATCGCCCGGTCGAGCGAGCATTCAGGGCCAGCGCCTGAGCGTGGTGCCGAGTGCGGCGATCCATAGCAGGAGCAGGGGAGGCCAGGAGCGGAACGCTTGGCGATGGCCGTCACAGGGCATCCCCGCCATTCTTGTTCTGGAGTAGGTCGGCGAACGCCTCGCAGCCGGTGCGCCATGCGGCATCCGGGTCCGCGCCGGGCGGGAATCGGCCGTCGAGTTCGAGTGTCACCATGCCGTGGGCGAACCCCCAGAACGACCGCGCGATATCGATGTCGCCATGCACCGCGCGGGCCAGGGGCATCGCCGCGCGGTCTTCGAGCCCTTCGGGTAGCGCAGCGCGGGCGAGCGGCCGAGTGTGGGTAAGGCGGTAGAGATGCGGACCGGCGAGCGCATGCTGCCGATAGGCGCTCGCGAGCACCAGCAGGGGCGGATCGTCGCCGATCTCGGCCTCAGCAGCCTCCATGTCCTGCGCCAGGCGAACCATCCCCTGTGCTTGAAGCCCGGCCTCGACAGCGGCCTTGTCGGGAAAGTGCTTGTACAAGGAAGGCGCCCGGATGCCGACGCGCTCGGCAATGCGTCGCATCGACAACGCCTCCGGCCCTTCAGCGTCGAGCAACTCCCGGGCAGCGGCCATGATCTGCCGCGCACGGTCGGCCATGACGGGCCGCCCGGTTTCGGCTATGGGAGTGCTCACTGCAGCCCTTTCACTTCGCGAATGATCAACGCGGCTAATACTCCAGCCGTAGATCGTGATCTTGTTTGTGTCGAGTGCTGGGGCACACCCGTTGGCGGGTTGCAGGAGGTGGCCCCGCTGTCTATGGAGTCGCTCGAATGACATGTAGCGTCTGGCGACATGCCGTTTCCCGATGAGCGCGGTCAGGTTGCCGTGGTGGAGTACCGCCCGCAGTGGCCGATGGAGTTCGAGCTGCTTGCAGGGATGCTGCGAGATGCGCTGGGTGACCTCGTGCTCGGGGTCGACCACGTGGGATCCACTTCGGTACCGGGCTTGCCGGCCAAGGACTGCATTGATGTGCAGGTGCGGATGACGTCGATCGACGAGGCCAGGGATGTACCGCTGCTTGCGGTGATCGGCTTCCGGTGCCGCCCGGAGCCGTGGAACCGCGTCGAAGTCTCCGGCGGCCAGCGGTGTCACAAACTCGTCTTCGCGCCACCGGCCGGCGCAAGGTCGTGCAACGTCCACTTGCGGGAGGACGCCGGACCTAATGCCCGCTTTGCCCTGCTGTTTCGCGCCTACCTGCGTGCGGACGAGGACGCCCGTCGGGCGTGGGGCGCATTCAAGCAGCGGCTGGCACTGAGCGTGCCGGACCTGTCGGACTATGGGCAGATCAAGGCCCCCGCTACGGAGGTATTGATGGCTGCGGCCGAACGGTGGGCCGCCGACACCGGCTGGAGCGCTCCCGCAGCGGCTTGATCGAGTGCGCCGACGAGCACACGCAGGCCGGCAGCCAACCGGCCTGGTCACAGGTGGGGCGGCTGGGAGACGGGTACGGCCACCGCTGATCATCGGTGTGTGAAGGCAAACGATCATGCGGTGGCCACGGGTCACAGCGTAGACCCTGCCCTCTGGCAGGAGACGTTCGAGGTACTGATGTTCCGGATAGCGGGCCGGTTCGCGCGGGTCGAACCCCGGCGCCGGGTACGGGACTTGGTGCTGGGGCTGCTGTCGGACCTGCCGCGCAAGAACTGCTGGAGCATCGCCGAGTGGGCCGGGGAGACCAGTCCGGACGGCATGCGGCACCTGCTCGGCCGGGCCAAGTGGGATGCCGACAGAGGGCGCGACGATGTGCGTGAGTACGTGCTGGAGCATCTGCACGACGAGGACGCGGTGCTGGTGGTCGATGAGACCGGGGACGTGAAGAAGGGCACGCACACCGTGGGTGCCCAGCGTCAGTACACCGGCACCGCCGGGAGGATCGAAAACGCCCAGGTCGCCGTCTACCTCGTCTACGCAGGCAGCCGTGGACACGCGGCGGTGGACCGTGAGCTATACATCCCGCGCTCGTGGACATGCGACCCGGACCGCTGCCGGGCTGCGGGCCTGTCCACCCGCTCCAGCGCGCCGCCAAACGCCATGCCGGTGGTCCGCGTCGGCGGCCGGCGCAGCCGCTCCAGCTCCGAGAACCGCGAGCCCTCCGGCGTCTTCAGCGTCGCCACCAGGTCCCCCGGCAGCGCCGGGTCCGCGCGGCGGGCGGCGCCCGCGACCGTGGCGTGCAGCCGCTTCTCTGCGACCTTCCGTGACCGGGAAGGTTCGCCGGGGCGGTAGCTTCGCCTCGATAGTCTGCACGGCATGATCGACTCATACGCGAGCTCCGACGATGCTGCAGTCGCGATAGCCGGGGCGCGGGCCGGCGCGGACGTGGTCCGCAACATGTACGGCCAGCGGCTCAGCCGCATCGACAAGGGTGCGGGGGACTTTGCCACCGCCGCCGATGTGGAGGCAGAGGAGGCGATCCTCGGCGTCATCCGTGCCGCACGGCCCGATGATGCGGTGCTCGGCGAGGAAGGCGGGCAGCATGGTGCCGCCGACGCTGTGCGCCAGTGGTTGGTGGATCCCCTGTGCGGCACGCTGAACTACGCCGTCGGCAACATGCTGGTGGCCGTCAACGTGGCGCTGCGCGATGGGGCGGCGGCCGTGGCCGACCCATTCAGCGGCGAGGTTTTCTTCACCAACGGGGAGACCGCCTGGGTGCGACATGACGGGGCCGACGACGCACTGCTGACGCCCACGCCGTCTACCCGATTGGTGGATGTCAACCTGGATCCGCCGTTCCCGAGTGCGCCGGGATTCCGGGCCGTGGATCTGCTGGCCTGCCCTGAGTTCGTCGAGCGTTTCCGGCCGCGCGTCGTATCCACGACGCTGGCGCTTGCCTGGGTGGCTGCCGGCAAACGGGCCGCGTATGTCACCGATGGCGGCGACCTCTCCAGGAGCGTGCATTTCGCGGCCGGCATCGCGTTGTGTCGAGCAGCTGGCTGCGTTGTCACCAGCATCGACGGTGCCCCGATGGGTGAGGCAGGTCGTGGGCTTGTGGTCGCCGCCGACGAGGAGACTCACGGGCTGCTGATGTCGATGCTGTGCAGCCGAAGCTAGGGCTCTGATCGTGTAGGTTCGCCGGGTTGGTCAGGCCGCGGTGGCGAGGGGGCGTCCGCCCAGCGGATGCGTTTCTCGCTTCGGATACGGGCGCGTTCCTTGCGTTCGGCGGCCAGGACATCGCGATGGCGGGCGTTGGCGTTGCGCCAGCGCAGGTAGGCGTGCAGGGCCCGGGTCTGAACCGTGCCGAGGCCGGCAGCATCATCGCCCGCCGGTAACGCACCGAACTGGTGCTGCCCCGGCGCACGATCTGCTGCAGCTTCTGCCCCTCCTGGTCGGTCAGTCTGCGCACACGGACAGGCTCAGCCACCGCGCCTCCAGAGATCGCATCGGATGTCACCGCACATCCAACCGCCATGACCACCGACCCGGCGAACCTATGCGGTCACAGCACTAGCTGACCATGATCGTTCTCAGCGCCAACCGCTGTACCGATGTTCCCCGAGGCCGGAGTGGCCGGATCCGTACGAAGACTTGGCCTGCGCTTTACGAGAACCGCTGCAACCGCACAGGCCGGTCGACTGTCTCTAGTGGTGTTGCATTCAGCGGGACGTAATGTGAGCGGAGCATGAGCATGGGGCGGGTCAAGGGCGGCATGGGGATCGCACTGCTGGTCAGCGCGGTACTGGCGGGCACGAGCGCCTGTGGGGGAAGTGCCTCGGCGTCCGCATCGGGCGACTCGGCGAACGGGGGGCCGGCCAAGCCGTCGGCGAGCGCACACCCGTCACCGACCCACCCGGCGGGCCCGCCGATGCTGCTGGAGACGATAGCCCCGAAGACCGGTACGACCGTCGGGGTCGCGATGCCGGTCTCGGTGGTCTTCACCAACCCGGTCGCCACCTCGGCCCGTGCCACGGTCGAGAAGCACCTCAAGGTCTCCACGTCCGCACCGGTCACCGGCGCATGGCACTGGTTCAGCAGCACCCGCGCCGACTGGCGGCCCGAGAAGTACTGGCAGCCCGGCACCAAGGTGACACTGAACGCGGACCTGAAGGACGTGAGCAACGGCAACGGCCGTTACGGCACGCACAACTACCAGCACAAGTTCACCATCGGTGATGACGTCGAGGCCACCGCGTCGGTGCCCGGCCACTCGATGAAGGTGACGAGCGGCGGCAAGCCGGTCCGTACCCTCCCGATCGACGCGGGCAGCCCCAGCTTCCCCTCCTGGGACGGCACGATGGCCGTGATGGACAAGGCCAAGGAGGTCCACATGACCTCGTGCAGCGTCGGCATCAGCTGCACCAAGGGCAGCCCCGACTTCTACGACCTGACCCTGCCCTGGGACGTGCACCTCACCAACTCCGGCACCTACATCCACTACTCGACCGGCGACCCCTACCCGGGCCACAGCTACGGCTCGCACGGCTGCGTGCACCTCTCGATGGCCGACGCCAAGTGGTTCTACGACTTCGTCAAGCAGGGTGACCCGATCACCATCACCGGCTCCCCGCGCGGCAAGGCGGCCGGTGACAACGGCTACGCCGACTTCAACCTCTCCTGGGAGCAGTGGCTTAAGGACAGCGCCACCGGCCAGCAGACGACCACCACCGGCTGACCCACCGCACCGGCCCGGTGCGCCCCCGGTCCGGCCCGCGTTTCCCGGCTCGCAGTTTTCACTGCGGGCCGGTTCGCATGTCAGGGTGAGGTGCTGAGGGCCCGGGACGGGACCGGTGCCGGGTGTGAGCGGAGGAACGGCGCGCTGATGAGCGAAGAGACGACGGCGTACGGGGCAGGACACGGCGGGTTCCCGCTGCCAGGAGTGCGGATGCGGGCCCGGGACCCCGACGAGCCGCACCGCGCCTCCACCCCGCTGGAGCTCTTCTTCGACCTGTGCTTCGTCGTCGCGGTGTCGCAGGCGGGCAGCCGTCTGGTGCACGCGCTGGCCGATGGCCACCCGGCCCACGGGATCACCGGCTATCTGCTCGTCTTCTTCGCGATCTGGTGGGCCTGGGTCAACTTCTCCTGGTTCGCGTCCGCGTACGACACCGACGACGTGCTCTACCGGATCGCCACCCTGGTCCAGATCGCCGGCGTGCTCGTCCTCGCCGCCGGGGTCCCGCGCGCCTTCGACCACGCCGACTTCGGGATCGCGGTCGTCGGCTACCTGATCATGCGCGTCGTGCTGACGCTCCAGTGGCTCCGGGCGGCGCGCAGCGAGACGGGCGCCGCCCGGACCACGGCCCTGCGGTACGCGGCCGGGCTCGTGGTCGTACAGATCGGCTGGGTCGTTCTGCTGCTGCTTCCGCACGCCGCCTGGCAGTGGGGCTTCGTGCCCATGGCCGCAGCCGATCTGTCGGTGCCCGCGTTCGCCGAGCACCACCACCGGACCCACTGGCATCCGCACCACATCGCCGAACGCTACGGGCTCTTCACCATCATCATGCTCGGTGAGACCGTCGCGGCCGCTACGGTCGCGGTGCAGTCGGCGGTGGACGAGTCGGCCGCGCTCGGCGAACTGCTGCCGATCGCGGCCGGCGGTCTCGTCATCGTCTTCTCCGCCTACTGGATCTACTTCGCGGTGCCCATCCACGAGCACCTGGTCTCCAACCGGCAGGCGTTCCTCTGGGGTTACGGCCACTATCTGGTCTTCGGCTCGGCCGCCGCGATCGGCGCGGGCATCGAGGTCACCGTCGAGCAGGTGACGGGCCACGCGGACATCCCGGCGGTCGCGGCAGCGGCGGCGGCCACCGTGCCCACCGCGCTGTTCCTGCTCACGGTCTCGCTGCTGCACACGCGCCATTTCAAACGGGGCGCGGCCCAGCAGGCGGTCCTGCCGGTCAGCGTGCCACTGGTGCTCGCGACCACCTTCGCCGGTCACTGGGCGGTGCCGCTGGCCGGCCTCGTCACCGCCGCCACCGTCGCGGTGGGCAGCGGGCTGGCGCACCGGGAGCCGGGCACGGCGGGCCCTACTGCCTCTGCTTGACCGCCCCACCTCGGTGGCCCTGGTCTTCCGTTCTCCAGCCCTACGTTCCGTAGGAGTCGGCAGCGGCGCTCGGCCCGGCCGTGCTGGCAACGATCCCCGCAGCTCAAAAGCGCCTGCATCGGGCGCCGACGGCCCCAGCCCCCCGCCCTTGATGCCTTCGACGTACATGAGTGAGAGAACGAGCGTGACAACCGACGAGCAAGCACCGGCCACCTCTCGGACTCAGAGAGGGATGCAGAGCAGCCGGTCGATGAGGCTGACCGTCGGTCCGAGGCAGAGTGAAGTCGCGGATACGGGGCGGCCGCCGGCCGCACGCGATGTCGAGTCCGAGGTGGAGACGGTCTCATCCCACGGTCGCCGGTGCCGGCCGTTCACCCGGCCGGTGGTTGCCGTGACCATGTCGGTGACCGGCACGGTCCTCTTGGTTCTGGTAGGTGCCTGTGCGCCCAACCACAACACGCTCAGGTTGCCTCTGCCGATTCCGCTGCTGGCTCCCATGCCGGACCTTGCCGCCACACTGGCCACCTTCACTTCCATCACCCTGACGTCCCTCGGAATGATGGGCATGCTCGGGGCTCACCGCCGCGGCTGGACCCCCAGTCCACGAAAGCTGTTCGGCCTGGGCGCTCTGGCTGTGGCGGTCGTCGTCAATCTGACGCCAGTCGGCTCCTCCGATGCGGCCAGTTACGCCGCATACGGCCGGATCTCCGCCCTCGGCGGCGATCCCTACATGACCACACCCGCACAACTCGGCGGGACCTACGCACACTGGGTCGGCAACGCTTGGCTGAGAAGCCCCTCGGTGTACGGGCCGGTCGCAACCTGGTTGCAGACCACGGCAGCCCAAATCGGCGGACACAGGCCATGGTTGACCATCTGGCTGCTCATGCTCGTCAACGGTGCCGTGTTCCTGGCCGCTGGATACGTCCTTCTCCGCATGGCTCCCGATCCGGTCCGGGCCGGCTTGCTCTGGGTCGCCAACCCCCTGCTGATCGTGGAACTGGTCGCGGGCGGGCACCTGGATACCCTCGTTGCCGCACTCGCGGTCTGCGCCATCGCCGTGGCCGGCCAGACCGCCCGGCCACGCGGTGACCTGCTCATCGGCCTGCTCGTCGGGCTGGCCTGCAGCATCAAGATCAGCTCAGCCCTGCTGGGACTGGCGCTGCTCTGGCCCCTACTGCGCCAGCGCGCCTGGGGCCGAGCCACCCGGCAGACATCCGTCTGCCTGCTCATCCTGTTCTCCGGATACGGTTTCTACGGGCTGCACGCGCTCGAACCACTCTCAGCGGCCTCGCACATGGTCTCGGCCCCGACCCTCTGGGCACCCATCCAGCAGCTGGGTCAGGCGACTGTCGGCCGAGCGGCGACCAGCACCGCCATCAGCGTCGCCTGGCCCGTTCTGATGCTCGCCCTCACCCTGCTGATCCACCGCAGGACCCCGGAAACCCCACTGACCGTCTCAGCGCCCTTCGCGCTGGCATTCGCGTGGATCCTGGTGGCACCGTATTCGATGCCCTGGTACACGGCGATAGTCTGGAGCACAGCGGCGCTGCTTCCCCGCGGCGGTCCGCCGGACCGCTGGTTGATCCTGACCACCACGATCCTCGCCCTGGGCCACAACGGCGGCGGCCATGGCGCGAAATGGTGAACACGGATGCGAGCTCGCCAGGTGGACCGACCCCGCCGGGCCGCGGGTGCGTCCCGTGGGCCGGTCTTTCGCCCATTGCCGCGTCGGAGGCCGGACCATGGGGCCGCCTGCCACCCACGACAGGCGCCGCCGGCGTCGCGGAAGAGCCGGATGCGCTCCGTTCCGCCGCCAAATCGCCGCTGCAGCGCACCTGGCCGGCCGTCAGCGAGAACTCGGACGTGCGTGGCGCGGCGCTACGTATGCCGTGTAGGGGCCGCCTTGCTGTACGTCCGGCAGCCGGTGGCCGGTCCACGTCCGGGCGTACGCCGGCGGCCGTTGCCCCGCCGGGACGAGAACGGCAGTCGGCCGGTGCTCCGCGGTGTCGGTGATGCCCCGGACGGTGATGTTGGAGTTGTTGCCCGAGGTCGAGCCGGAGGCGCAGCCGGCGTAGTAGGCGATGGGGATGGCGTTGGTTCCGGTCACCAGACAGGGCCGTCTGACGCCGAGCCCGCGGAGGTCGGCAGCGATCCGCCCGTAGTCGGCGTGGGCCGTCACGTTGCGTGTGACCGTGTTGGTCAGCACGGCGTACTGAACGGTCAGATGGGCGGCAAGTACCAGGGTCACCAAGCCTGTTGCGACCGGCCGGAGCTTCGGCCTGCCCGCGCCTGCGGCCAACCACCATAGGCAGTCGGCGACCGGAAGTGCCAGCAAGGCGTACGTCGGCAGCAGGAAGCGCGGCGCGGCATAGTTGACCAGCAGCAGGTAGGGCACTGCCATCGACACCCCGCACAGTGCGGGCAGTAGCACGGACGGCAGGCGCCGGCCCTTTCGGGCAACGGCCACCCCGCCCGCGGCGAGCACAGGCAGAGCTAACCACCACAGTGAATCCACCTTGTTCGACCATGGCACGTTGCACGGCCGGCAAAGCGTGCGGCCGCCCAGCGCCCGCAACTGATCGGCGAAGGCCAGATGCCAGCTGATGCCACCCTCGACCCGGCCGGAGGTCTGGAGCCGGGACACCACCCCTCCGTAGCGCAGGTACGACTCCGCCACCCATTCCGCACCGCCCGCCGCCAGCCCGGAGGCGATCGCGGCGAACACCGCCCAGTGACGCCACGCGCGAACCAGGAACGCCGCGCCGACAAGGGGCAGGGCGAGCCAGAATCCGTCGGGAGGACGCAGCAGGACCACGGCGGCGAGGCAGAGCGCGGCGCCGAACAGTGCCCGGCGGTCCGTCCGCCCGGCGCAACGGCTGACCACCGCCGTCAGGTAGAAACCGGCACAGGACAGCGAGCCGAGTGCGACCCACAGGTTGGGCATCGCCTGCGGCCCGTAGAACTGGGTGACCCACAACCCTGCGAACAGCACGCCCGCGAGCGCCAGCCGGGGCGCGGGCTGACATCGCCGCCATACCCACAGTGCCCCCAGTAGGCCTGCGCCGGACAGCACTGCGAGGTAGCAGCGCAGTGCCACGGTCGACGAGGTCAGCGCAGCTACGGGGGCCACCAGGTACGAGATGCCGCGGGCACGCGGGGCGCTGAAGAAAGCCGCCGGGGCGTGGGAGCTCACCTGGCTCACGTACACGGTCTCATCCCAGCCGAGGCCCAAGTGCGGTAGTACGAAGGCGAATTGTAACGATGTGAAGGCCACCGCGACTGCTACGAGCCACCCGGCGCCCACACGGTGCGAGGCCGGGGAAGAGAGATCCCCCAGAACCACGATGCCCCTTTTATTCAAATAAGTCTCATTCATTCAGGCACCCTACAAGCTGCCGGCCGGGTCCCCCGGGGAATCGCCCCCGGGCGCCCCGACGACTTCTCGACGGGTTCGGATGTGCCTGCGCGAGCACCGAATTCCGTCACCTTCCGCTCCACCCCCTTCAAGGAGGACAGGTGAATCGGTGGAGGCGATGAATGCGGCCGACGCAGCCAACTCCGCGGGTCCGGCCCGGAGTCAGGGGTGGCGCCTCTGGTGACGCAGCGGCGGCATCTGGCTGCCGGGGGCCTGTACCGCAGCGCCGCCGCCGCTTCCGCCGCCCGCCCGCAGCCCGCCCCGGGTGTCCTGGACGCCGCTCAGCCGGCCGGACAACCAGCGGAAGACCTCGGGCAGCAGCGGCTTCCACACCACGTTCAGATGGCCGCCGTGGGTCCGCTGCACCCATACCTTGGTGGGCGCCTTCGCGGCCTTGCGGAGTGCGAGCCCGTCCTCGTAGCCGTCGCCGTGCTGCCCGGTGAGGAAGAGCGAGGTGCGCGGCGGGTGCCCGGCGTGGGTGAGTATCCACAGCGGGTTGGTCTCGCGGCGCAGCACCGGGTCACCCGCCGTGACCGAGTCGGATTCGGCGGCCGGGTCGTTGTAGCCGGAGAGTGCGACCCCGGCGCGGTAGCGGCCGGGGTGCTCGATGGCGAGCTTGGCGGCGCAGTGGGCGCCCGCCGAGATCCCGGCGACGCCCCATCCGCCGGCCCCGGTCTCGGCCCGGAAATTGTCGCTGACCATCTTGCGTACGTCCACGCTGAGCCAGGTGTCGGCGTCGACGACGCCCGGCACATTGGCGCAGCCGGTGTCCTCCCCGCCCAGCAGCGAGGTGCGCGGCGCTACCAGGATGAAAGGCTTGACCTCGCCCTTCGCCATCAGCGGCTGGAGCTGGCGGTTCACATCGAGGTTGGTGAACCAGTCCTTGGCCGAGCCCGGGTAGCCGGGGAGTATCTCCACGACGGGGAAGTCCTTGGCCTTGAACGCAGGGTCGGAGTACTGCGGCGGCAGCCAGACGTACACCTCACCGTCCGCCCCGGACACCCGGCCCGTCAGATGTGTGACCCGTACGCCCGCCCCCATCCTGGAGTCGTCGACCGGCGTAAAGGTCTGTTTGACCCGCGGCTCCCGTGAGACGCTCCGCCCGCCGGTCCCGTCGTCGCCAAGGTCGGGGGCCGCGCCGACGTGGCTGGCGGTGCCGAGCAGGTCACCCCAATTGTCGTAGAGCCCGTTCGCGTTGTTGACGGCGACGAACACGACGACTATGGCCGCCGCCTGCGCGACGAGCACCATGGCGAATCTCACGGCCCCGCGCACCACGACGGGTCCGTGGACCTTGTGCCAGAGAAACAGCGGCACCGTAACGGCGAGGGCGGCCACCAGGGTCGCGGTCACGAAGAAGGGAGTTCCGGTCAGGCTCATCACGGCAGACAAGAGCAACGTGAGAGCCTCTCGGTTGCCGGTTTTGCCATGGGTTTACGCGGGTGAGCGGAGGCCATGGGGCTGCGCCCGGCGAAGGGGCGGAGCGGGCGGAATCCGGCGTGTGCCCGGCCGGGCGGGGTAGGAGGCTCCCCAGAGAACAGGAATGTGCCGCAGACCGAAAGCAGGAGGACCATGGGCGTCCCGAAAACGACTGTGCTGGTGCTCGACTGTTCGGAGCACGCGGAACTGGCCGACTTCTACGCCCAGTTGCTCGGGGCTGAAGCACGTATGGGGGCCGATCCCGACGTCATGGAGGTCATCGGGAACGACGGCGTCCATCTGGCGGTCCGCAAGGACCACGGTTACGCTCCGCCGAGCTGGCCGCGGCCCGATGACGCCTCCCAGGCGCACCTTCGCATCCTGGTGTCCCAGGACGATATGGACGAGGCCGAACGTGAGGCGATCGGCCTCGGTGCGCGCCCCCTCGACACCAAGAACAACGGCGGTCGACGCGATGTCCGCATGTACTCCGATCCCGCCGGGCACTCGTTCGCCCTCGTGGTCTCCGCTCCGGTTCGGTGAGCCCCCGCAGCGCATCGAAGCATGGGGTGTTGGGGGGAAAGTCCGGTGGCACGCGCGTGGGTGCGGGTGGGACGAAGGCCCTTGTCCGGGCGTCCAGGCCTTGGCGGCGGAGCAGGCCGGCATGCGCCTCGCGGCTTGAGGACGTTCGGCGGGAGAAAAGAGCTGGCGCGGCGGCGGGCCCGTGCCTATGGTTTGCGGTGTTCCTCCGGCGGCTTGCTGCTGCCGGGATTGGCTGACGCAAGGCAGGAGGTGTGACCGATGGCTGTCGTCATGGTGGGTGCTGTCCGCACCCGGAAGCTCATTCACTCCACCTCCGTGGTCTCCGGCTGATCCCTCTCAGATCTCTCTTTGTCCGCGCCCGTCGGCGCGGTGCCGGGGCCACCCTTGTGAAGGGTCACCCCTTGTCTTTCTCTTCTTCCTCCCAGGCTTCCTCCGCTTCCGCGCACCCGCTCGCCGCTTACGGCTGGGATGCGGACTGGGAGGCCGAGTTCGCCCCCTATGCCGGACAAGGCCTGCTGCCCGGCCGGGTCGTACGCGTCGACCGCGGGCAGTGCGATGTCATCACCACGACCGGACCCGTGCGGGCCGACACCGAGTACGTCGTACCGCGCGACCCCATGCGGGCCGTGTGCACCGGCGACTGGGCCGCGGTCGACCCGGGCGGTGACCCGCAGTTCGCGCGGGCACTGCTGCCGCGCAGGACCGCCTTCGTACGCTCGACGTCGTCCGACCGTTCCGAGGGCCAGATCCTCGCCGCCAACGTCGATCACGTGATCATCGCTGTGTCGCTCGCCGTCGAGCTCGACCTCGGCCGGATCGAGCGGTTCCTCGCCCTTGCGTGGGAGTCGGGCGCCACGCCGCTGGTCGTCCTCACCAAGGCCGACCTGGTACCGGACCCCACCGGGCTCTCGTATCTCGTCGACGACGTCGAGACCGCCGCACCGGGCGTACAGGTGCTGCCCGTCAGCTCCGCCACCGGCGACGGCGTGGACGTCCTGGCGGCCGTGGTGGCCGGGGGGACGAGCGTGCTGCTCGGAGCCTCCGGCGCGGGCAAGTCGACCCTGGCCAACGCACTGATCGGTGACGACGTGATGGAGGTGCAGGCCACCCGTGATGTGGACGGCAAGGGCCGGCACACCACCACCACCCGTAATCTGCTCGTCCTGCCCGGCGGTGGCGTCCTCATCGACACCCCGGGGCTGCGCGGTGTCGGGCTCTGGGACGCGTCGAGCGGGGTCAGTCAGGTCTTCTCCGAGATCGACACGCTCGCCGAGCAGTGCCGTTTCCACGACTGCGCCCATGAGTCGGAGCCAGGATGCGCGGTGCTCGCGGCCATCGACGACGGCTCGCTGCCGGTCCGCCGCCTGGAGAGCTACCGCAAGCTGCTCCGGGAGAATCAGCGCATCCTCGCGAGGACCGACGCCCGGATGCGCGCCGCGATCCGGCGGGACTGGAAGATGAAGGGCGCGGAAGGCCGGGCCGCCATGGAGGCCAAGCGCGGCAAGATCCGCAAGCCCTGAGCGGATCCGGTCCCCGGCCCTGGCACAGTGGTCCCGGGCGCGCTGTCCGTTTTCCGCCAGCGGGGGGCCGGGGGCCGGGGCACACTGGTCTCCGTGATGGATGAAGAGACCAGGTACGAGGCGGTGAGCAGCCGCGACGCGCGCTTCGACGGAGAGTTCTTCTTCGCGGTGCGCACCACGGGGATCTACTGCCGGCCCAGCTGTCCGGCGGTGACCCCCAAACGCCGGAACGTCTCCTTCTACCCGACGGCGGCGGCGGCCCAGGGCAGCGGTTTCCGCGCCTGCCGCCGCTGCCGGCCGGACGCCGTGCCCGGCTCCGCCGCCTGGAACGTCCGCGCCGACGTCGTCGGCCGCGCCATGCGCATGATCGGCGACGGGGTGGTCGACCGCGAGGGTGTGCCGGGCCTCGCGGTACGGCTCGGCTACAGCACCCGGCAGGTCCAGCGGCAGCTGACCGCCGAGGTCGGCGCGGGCCCGGTCGCGCTGGCCCGCGCACAGCGCTCGCACACCGCGCGCGTACTGCTCCAGACCACCGGGCTGCCTGTCACGGAGATCGCGTTCGCGTCCGGCTTCGCTAGCGTGCGGCAGTTCAACGACACCATCCGGCAGATCTACGCCCGCACGCCGAGCGAGCTGCGGGCCGAGGCCGCCGCATCCGTGCCGGGCGTCTCCGCCGGGACTGCCGCCGGTATCCCGCTGCGGCTCGCCCACCGCGGCCCCTACGCGGCACGCGAGGTCTTCGACCTGCTGGCGCGGGAGGCGATCCCGCGGATCGAGGAGGTGCCGGGCAAGCCCGGCTTCCGCACCTACCGGCGCACGCTGCGGCTGCCGTACGGCTCGGGC
The DNA here is from genome assembly GCF_036010505.1 of Streptomyces sp. NBC_01197. NCBI lineage: Bacteria > Bacillati > Actinomycetota > Actinomycetes > Kitasatosporales > Streptomycetaceae > Streptomyces > Streptomyces sp. NBC_01197. Next base: position 1,290,679 of record NZ_CP108569.1, on the reverse strand, counting down.
ATCGCCGCTGTCGGCGAGCGGTCGGCCGGGCGCTGGCTGGACGCGCGGATCCACCTCACCGATCTGCGGGACCTGACCACCGCGGTGCAGCGCCTGCGCCGGCTCTTCGACCTGGACGCCGATCCGTACGCCATCGACGAACGGCTCGCCGCCGACCCGCGCCTCGCACCGCTCGTCGCCCGCCGCCCGGGGCTGCGCTCACCCGGGACCGCGGAGCCCGAGGAGTTCGCGGTACGGGCGCTGGCCGGGCGGGAGAAGTCGCAGTGGCTGGTCGAGCGCTACGGCACAGCCCTCGACCGGCCCTGCGGCGGACTCACCCACCTCTTCCCGGCCCCGGCCGGACTGCTGGCCGACGAGCCCTCGCTGGGCGCGGTGTCCGCCGTACGCCTCGACCCGGGAGCCGACCGGGACGAGGCGGAACAGGCGCTTCTCGCGCTGCCGGGTATGACCCCGCGCGGGGCGGCGCTGATCCGGATGCGGGCGCTGGGCGACCCCGATGTGGCGTTCCCCGGTGAGCCCGGCGCGGAGAGCTGGCGGCCCTGGCGCTCGTACGCCCTGCGGCACATCTGGCTTGAGCAGCAGTGAGAAGCCGTGAGCAGCCGTGAGCGGCCGGGGGAGGGCCTGCCGGATTACTCCAGGCCCCAGCTGTGGATCTTCGCGGGGTGGATGCGGATCAACTCATCGCTGAAGTGCGAACCCAGCTCGTGCGGCCCGGTCAGCAGCTCGGCCTCGCCCCGGATGTCCACCCCGCGCACCGCCCACGGCTGAACGCTCACCACGTCGTCCACGACCAGTGCGACCTTCGGATTGGCCTGCAGATTCCGCCACTTCTTGGTCGTGCCGAGGGCGTACCCACCGATCAGGATCGTCCCGTCCTCCTGCGGAAAGAAGCCGACCGGGTTCGCCTGCGGCTGCCCCCTGGGGTCGACGGTGGCCAACCGCCCCAGGCGCTGGCCGGCTAGATACGCGCGTTCGGCGTCGGTGAATTCGCTCATGCGCCCAGCATCGCGCGCGGACCCCGTGACTGCATCGGTGACCTTGGTGGTGCCACGTGGTGCCAAGTGGTGCCATCGGATGCGCCAAGGAGAGGGAGGGGCCACATGGCGCCGCATTGACGCAACTTGGCGCGCGGTGTGTTTCCGCACGTCAGGGCTGGCTGAAGTTGCCGGATAACCTCCGATCGACAGTCGTTTCCCTTGCGGGGCTTGCATGTGGCGCCATCGTGGTGCCATTATGGCGTCATGGACCTCACGCCGTATGTCGACAACCTCCGCCGCGAACTCGCGGTGGCCGCCGAAGCCGGTGGCGAAGAAGCCCGCGAGCTGGCCGAGCGGCTCACCGCTCCCCTGGAGTCGGCGACCCGCCTGACGATGCTCAACGTGCTCTCCGCCGCGATGGGTGAGGTCACCCGGGAACTCGCCCCCGGGTCGGTCGACGTACGGCTGCGCGGGATCGACCCCGACTTCGTGGTGACGCGGCCGGCGGCCGATGAGGCGTACCAGGACAGGAGCGGGCCCGTCGAGCCGCTCAAGGCCCTGGCCCCGGCACCCGCCGAGGGCGACGACGGCGGCGGCACCGCCCGTGTCAATCTGCGCCTGCCCGCCCATCTCAAGGCGCGCGCCGAGGAGGCCGCGAGCCGCGAGGGCCTCTCGGCCAACGCGTGGCTGGTACGAGCCGTGTCGGCCGCGGTCGACGGCGGCGCCTCGTCACGTACTGCCGAGAAAACCCGCACCACCCGAACCGTCGGGCAGAGCTTCACGGGCTGGGTGCGCTAGCCGCCCCGCCCACCTCGCTTCACCTCCACCACGTCCCAACGGCAGGGACGCCACGAAGATCCAAGAAGACCCAAGAGGACGGGACAGTCATGCCTTCTTTCGACGCTCCTTTCGGTACTCCTTTCGACACCCCTGTACCGATCTCGGTCACCGCCCGCGTGGATGCCGGATCCATCGGGTTCATCGCCGCCGACCGGCTCGACACTCTCGTCGATGTGCAGCCCCGCGATCCGAAGAAGGACCGGGACGTACAAGCGGCGAAGCAGACCGAAGTGCGGTACACGAGCGGCCTGTTGACCATCAGGACGCCCAAGGGGCGTTATCTCATCGGGCCCGCCGGCACCGTCGATGTGACGGTGGAACTGCCTACGGGTTCGCAGGTCGACATGACCGGTGGCTGGGTCCAGGTGCGCGGTGAGGGCCGGCTCGGCGAGGTCCGTGTGAAGACCTCGGCGGGTGACGTCCGCCTCGAAACCACTGGACCGCTGCACCTGACCGCGTCCCACGGCAGTATCAACGTGGACCGCGTCGAGGGCCCGGCGGAGATCGCCACCAGCTCCGGCAGCCTGCGCGTCGGTGCCGTCGACGGCACCGCCGTCCTGAAGAACTCGCACGGCACCACGACCGTGGGTGACGCGATGGGCGATCTGCGGGTGAGTGGCGCCAACGGTGACATCTCCATCGAGCGCGCCCGGCGCTCGGTTGCCGCCACCACCGCCAACGGCACCTTGCGTGTCGCCGAAGTCGCCTGTGGGACCGTCCAGTTGGAGACCTCCAACGGCGCCATCGAGATCGGCATCCGCGAGGGCACGGCCGCCTGGCTCGACGCCGGCTCGGCCTTCGGCCAGGTGCACAACGCGCTCGGCGCATCCGACAGTCCGTCCGAGTCCGAGGACACCGTCGAGGTCAGGGCCCGTACCCGGAACGGCAACATCGACATCCGCCGCGCCCGGGCCTGATCCGCCCGGCCCTGTACGGCCAAAGCACTTCACCCTCGCCGCGCCTTCACGCCTTCACGCCTTCACGCCTTCGAGAGGGAGGACTCCATGGCTTCAATTGTCATGCCCACGTTCAAGTCGGGTGGCCGACGGCCGCCCGCTGTCTCCGCCGCCGGTCTGCGCAAGTCGTACGGTGACAAGACCGTTCTCGACGGCATCGATCTGCGGATCCCGACCGGCACAGTGTTCGCCCTGCTCGGGCCGAACGGCGCCGGCAAGACCACCACCGTGCAGATCCTGTCCACGCTCATCTCGGCCGACGGCGGCCAGGCCCAGGTCGCGGGCCACGACGTCGCCACATCGCCGGACGGCGTGCGCGCCGCGATCGGAGTCACCGGGCAGTTCGCCGCACTCGATGACCTGCTCACCGCCGAGGAGAACCTGCTCCTCATGGCCGACCTGCTGCACCTCGGCAAGCGCGAAGGGCGCAAGCGAGCCGCGGAGTTGCTGGAGCGGTTCGAGATCGCGGACGTTGCGCACAAGCGCGCCGCGTTCTTCTCGGGCGGTATGCGGCGCCGGCTCGACCTCGCCATGACGCTGGTCGGCGACCCACAGGTGATCTTCCTCGACGAGCCGACGACCGGGCTCGACCCGCGCAGCCGCCGCACCATGTGGGAGACCGTGCATTCGCTGGTCGCCGGCGGCGTCACCGTCTTCCTCACCACGCAGTACCTGGAGGAGGCCGACCAGTTGGCGGACCGGATCGCGGTGCTCGACGGCGGGCGGATCGTCGCGGAGGGCACCGCCGACGAGCTCAAGGCGCAGATCCCCGGCAGCCATGTACGGCTCCGGTTCACCGGCCCCGACGAGTACGAGCGCGCCGCCGCCTTCCCCGGCGCGGCCCGGGACGACGAGCAGTTCGCCCTGCGTGTCGCGGGCGACGGCGGGCTCGAAGCGCTGCGCGCCCTGCTCGACCGGCTGGACGCCGCCGGTACCCGCGCCGCCGACTTCTCCGTGCACACCCCCGACCTCGACGATGTGTTCCTCGCCCTGACCGGCGGCGGCAGCACCAACACCGCGCTCCACCTGACGGAGACGCAAGTGAAGGAGACCCTGCGATGAGCACCCTCGCCTACGCCGTGCACGACTCGGTGACGATGCTGCGGCGGAATGTGAAGCACGCGATCCGCTATCCGGCGGTGGGGCTCGGCACCGCCATGACGCCGATCCTGATGCTGCTGCTGTTCGTGTACGCCTTCGGCGACTCGATCGGCGCCGGCATGGGTGGCGGCCGGGGCGCGTATCTGAACTACCTGACGCCCGGCATCATCATCATGGGGGTGGCCGCCGGCTCGATGTCGACCTCGATCGCGGTCTGCACCGACATGACCGAGGGCATCATCAACCGCTTCCGCACCATGAACATCTCACGCTCGTCGTTCATGACGGGGCATGTCGTCGGCAGCGTCGTCCAGACGATGCTGAGCACCGTGCTGGTCGTCGGCGTCGCGCTCGCCGTCGGCTTCCGGTCCGGGGCGAGCCCGCTGGAGTGGCTGGCCGCGGCAGGTCTCCTCACGGCCATCGGCTTCGCGGTGACCTGGCTGTCCACGGCGCTCGGCCTGGTCTCCAAGACCGTCGAGTCGGCGAGCAACAAGCCGTTGCTCGTCCAGTTCCTGCCGTTCCTCGGCTCGGCGTTCGTGCCGGCCGGGTCGATGTCGCCGGGCCTGCGCTGGTTCGCCGAGTACCAGCCCTTCACGCCGATGACCGAGACACTGCGCGGCCTGCTCTCCGGCTCGGAGATCGGCAACGACGGCTGGATCTCGCTCGCCTGGTGCGCCGGTATCGCCCTGGTCGGATACGTCTGGTCGCGGTCGCTCTTCAACAGCAGCACCAAGCGCTGAAGCAGCACCAAGCGCTGAGTCCCGGACCACGGAGCCGGGCAAGGACCGGACCAGGGCGGGGCGTTCACTCGCCGGCAGGGAGTGAACGCCTCCGCCCTTACGGCCTGTCGGCCTCCGGCGGCGTCACGCGGGCAGACCCCAGCGGGCGGCCTGTTCGTTCGGAGTAACCGGCCGCACCGTCAGATCCGGGTGGTCGCCCGCCGCGGTGATGAGCGCGGACTCGCCCCTGCGGAGCGCGATGGTGACAGTGCCGTCGCCCCCGTCCTCGTACCGCAGCGGGTGCCCGTGGCCGTCGCGTACGTCGATGGGTCCGGCGATCCCATGGCGTACGGCACACGGTGCGCCCACCTCACTGGTCACCCTGACCCAGCGGTTCACCCCCTTCTCCCGTACCGCACTGAGCAGGAACGCCCCCTGCGTACGGAAGTCGTGGAGCACCAGGTCGCCCCAGGCCGCCGGGACCGCCGGAAAGACCCTGATCACACCGCCCCACGACTGGCAGAGCATGTCGTGCAGCGACTGCGCCGCCGACAGCGGCGTCTCGATGACCGGGCCCGACTCCTTGTACATGGTGTTGGCCTGGATGAAGCGGGCCATCAGCTCGCCCAGGTACTTCAGCGTGTCCTCGCCCTTGCCGAGCAGCGCGGACATCGAGGTGGCGCCGGTGAACGTGTAACCCTGGAGGGCCCCTTCGAAGCCGACCCAGTGGGCAAGCGACTTCTCGATCAGCGCGCGCTCGTCCGGGGTGCGGCCGGTCAGCTCGTAGAGCGGGTAGACCGCGAGGAGGTGCGAGTAGTGGCGGTGGGACATCGCGAAGGGAACGCCCGCGCCGATCATGAAGCCGTTCTCGTCGACCGGGTACGGCGTCAGTCTGGCCAGCACCTCCTGCCAGCGTTCCTTCAGCGGGTCCTTGATACCGAGGGTGGCGGCCGAATCGACCAGCGTGCGGCAGCCCCAGCGCAGCAGCATCAGGTCGTAGTTGGTGTCCGGGGCGTCGACCCCGTACTCCGGCGAGAAGGTGGCCGGCAGATGCAGCTTGCCGTCCTTGCCCGGGGTCAGGAAGTGCAGGTAGTAGTTGACGGCCTTGCGCAGCAGCGGGAAGAGCGTGTCGCGCAGGATCCGCTCGTCCATGGTGTGGCGGTAGCTCAGCCAGACGTTGTGCAGCGCCCAGGTGAGGTTGCCGACCTCGGGTGTCGGCGGGTCCTCGCCGGGGATGCCCACGCCGTAACCACCGTTGACGACGGCCGCCCCGTTGACCAGCTGGGGGTCGGTGGTGCGCGGGATACCTGCCGAGTCCTTCCGGTACGGCGCCGCCAGCTGGTTCGACAGGTTCTCCCGGAACTCGCCCAACGCCCGCGTCACCGCGTCGAGTTCCAGGTGGTTCGAGCCGTGGATCAGCCAGTACTCCAGCTGGACGTTGAGATTCCACCAGGTGTTTGGCCAGGGCGTCGGCTCCAGCCAGGGCCCTGACGTCGCCATGACGGGGGCGTCGGCGCGGGCGGCGGACGCGACCTTGTAGAGCTGGATCCAGTAGAAGCGCTGGATACGGGCGTCCGGTACGGACAGGAAGCTCTTGCGGTAGTAGTCGTGCCACCAGGCCCGGTGGGCCAGCGCGTGTACGTCGAGGGGGACCGGCGCCACGCCGCGAATCAGTCGTACGGCCTGGTCGAGTGCGGTGTTCTTCGGGTGGGAGTGCGCCACGGTGGCGTAGAGCGTGCGCCGTGCGCCGTGGGTGCGCTCCTGCCACGCGGTCACATGCTGGCCGCCGGCGAGGAGCGGCTGCACGGCGGTCGTCACCCCGCTGTGCTCCTCGGTCACGGCCGGCGGATTGGCCGTGTAGCCGTCGGGGAGCGGCTTCGACGCGGCGCGCGGGCTGATCGACTCGGCCGTGTGGAAGACCCAGCGGAAGTCCTGCTCGCCCTCGCTCGGAGTGATCTCGACGGCCAGCACCGAGAGCGAGTTGTGGACCAGGGCTCGCAGGGTGAGGGTGCCGCGGTCGGTGGTCAGCGTGCCGGTCAGCTCGGCGTCGCGCAGCCCAAGACGCCAGACGATGCCGGTGATGGTGCCGGCCGGTTCCAGGGTGAAGTAGCCGATGGGCAGCCGGGCGAGGCCGAAGAGCGAGCCGAACTCGGGGCGGTGGTCGGTGACCTCGGAGTGCTGGACGTTGAAGCGGACCGCGTTCCGGCCCGGCTCGGCGTAGATCCCCGAACCGAGGTAGCCGTTGCCGAGGTACGGGCCCTCGTACCAGGTCTTCGGCATCCGCTGCCAGACAAGGTCGGCGTCGTCGAGAATCGCCTTCCAGCTGTCGTCCGATGACTGGACGGCGGTCGGTGTGATCCGGGGTGAGGCAGCGGCGGCGCCGCCCGGAGCGGCCTGCGCGGGTACCGCGGCCAGGCCCCCGGTGAGCAGGGCGCCGCCGATGGCGGTGCCGGTGGCGAGAACCGTTCGTCGTTTCGGTGGTTCAGGTACAGCGGCCATGACGCCTCCCGGCGGCTCGTAACCCAAGAATTCATCCGAGCTATCCCCTGGAGAAAGGTAGACACGGCACTGGGGTGCGTCAATGAGTCGGGAGAGATCCCATGTATTGCGGGTTGTCGCGGTCGGCGGCGTGCTAGCCCAGGATGAGCGCGCCGAGCCAGGCGCCGATGACGGCCAGACAGGCGAGCAGTTCGACGAGAACCGCTGTCCCGATGGCCCGCATGACCGTACGGGTGGACGCCCGGCCGGCCCGGTGGCTGCCGAGGCGCACCCGCTCCGCTCCGTAGATCCCTCCGATGAAACCGGCGATACCGCCGAGCACCGGCACGATGAAGAAGCCCACGATGCCCGCGGCTCCGCCGATGTACACCGTCCTGCGCGGCGCCCCGGACTCGCGCGGACGGCGCGTGGGCAGCAGCGGACGGAGCGCCTGGTTCAGCAGTAGCAGGGCCGTGGCACCGGCGAGGATGGCCCAGGCCAGGCCGGTGGTGTCGGTCAGCGCCCACCACGCGGCGGCGGCCCACACGATCGCCGGCCCCGGCACACCGGGAACCAGGACCCCCGCCAGGCCGAGCAGCATCACCAGGCCCACCGCGACGAGCTGCCACAGACTCATCTGCCAAGCGTGCCGGAAGCGACCGTCCCGCGCAGCGCGGCACCGGGCCTCCGGCCGCCGGTATGTTGGAGCGGGTGGGGGTCGTACGAATCCGGTGGGTGCGCCCGGCAGGTGCGCGGGGCACCGCCCGCCGGCTCCGGTCAGCCGCTCCAGTCGGCCGTCGTGTTCCGGCCGGGTGGGTTCCGGTCGGGGGTCCTGGCGACCCAGCCCTTCTCGGACGCGTGCCAGCCGAGCTGCAGCCGTGTGGTGACCCCGGCCAGTTCCATCAGGCCTTTTACTCGCCGCTGCACCGTCCGCAATCCCAGCTCCAGCTGTTTTGCGACGCTCGCGTCGGTCATCCCGGCGAGCAGCAGCGAGAGGATCTGCAGATCCGTGGCGTCGGGACCCGGCTCGCCGTCCTCGGTCACCTCTCCACTGTGTCCCAGCCGCAGCGGCAGCGCCTCCCGCCACACGGCTTCGAACAGTCCCCGCAGTGATTCCAGGAGACCGCTCCCGTGGACGACCAGCGCGGAAGGCTGCGCGCCCCGGCCGGTCAGCGGCACCATCGCCAGGCTCCGGTCCGCGATCACCAGCTTCGTCGGCACCCGGTCGATGACGCGTACCTGCTCCTTGCGGCCCAGCGCCTCGGCCAGCTCGGCTATCCCGCCCGGCTCCTCCAGGACCACTCGCTCCAGCACCACCCGGTACGAGACCCCGCGGCTCGCCGCCCGCTCCTCGGCATCGTTGTCACCGCTGGACACCGCGATCGGATTGCCGCCGGTCACCAGGGCGCAGACCTCGTCGGCCGCACCCAGCTGCAACTGCAGGAAACGCTGGGACACGGCGTTCGCCCCGGTGACCACTTCCACCAGGTCGAGTACCGCCGGTTCCTTCGCCTCCGCCCTGAACTCCTCGACCAGCAACGCGGCCGTCAGCTCGGCCTGTTCCAGCTCGTGGCGGTGCTGGGTGAGCAGGGCGCCCAGCGCGACACCCGGCGGTGCGGCCACCCACCTGCCGGTCCGTGCGGACGACTGCGCGGCCAGGCCGTGCCGTTCGAGGCGGCGCAGGGCGCGTTCGGTCTCGGTCTCGGAGAGCTGCAGCCGGTGCGCGAGATCGGCCACATCGGCCGCGCCGAGCGCGACGAGTGAGCGGTACGCCGACTCCTGGAGGTCGTCCAGACCTATGACACCGAGCAAGGGAACCTCGATCCGCTGGCGGCTTTGAGTCACGGCGGGTTTCCGCCGCGGCACATCATCGCCGGTGAACTCCGGTTTCTGCCAGGGTGATCGAACTGGTGTCACAGAACCCGGCTTCCGGGCAGGCCCGGTTGACCGTATCGGGCGGTTTGCAGCGCTCACTCCGCAACTCCGTTGGGCCGCACCCCCGTGGGGGGCGGTGCGGTCCAACGGGCAATTCCGCGCACCCTGTACCGGGACCACCCCATCGATGGACAATAGGGGCATGAGTCAGCAGGGGGAGCAGCCCGCCACGGCCGACGACTGGTGGGGCCGGCTGTACGACGAGACCGCAGAGGACCAGACGACCGCCGACAAGGGCGACAGCCTGGACGACCGCTTCGACTCCGCGGCGGGGACGGTGGGGCCGGTGGGGGGCGCGGATGCCGGTGCGGCTCCCGGTACGGCCGATCAGGAACCACCGGGTACGGAGGCGGAGTTGCCACCCCTGGTGTACCCGCCGACCAGGCCCGCCCCCGATCCCGCTCCGTGGCCGGTGACTGAACCGAGGGCCCGGGCGCCGTGGGAGCCGCCTGCGGAAGGCGTACTGCCTTCCCGTACCTTTCCGTTCCAGCGGGGGAGGAGCGGTGGGAGTGGCACGCACGCGCCGGCCCCACCACCGGCCCCAGCCCAAGCGCCGGTGCCAACACCCGCACCAGCCCCCGCTCCCCCCACCGCCGCGCGCCCCGCCGTCGCCCATGTGGGTGACGGACCGCCCACCTACGACGCCGAGCCCACCGCCCTGCCCGCCGCGCGCCCCGACGCCCTCGGCGAGCTCGTCGCCGACACCGTCCTCGACGGCGCCTGCTACGGCTCGTACACCGTGCGCGCCACCTCCGTACGCGGTGACTCCGCCCGGTACCGGGGTGAGCCCCGCAGGGACGCCCTGCTCACCGCCCGTTTCGGCAGCGGCGACAGCGCGCTGGTGCTGGTCGCCGTCGCCAGTGGCGCCCGCGCGTCGGAAGGCGCGCACCTCGCAGCCGCCGATGCCTGCCGCTGGATCGGCGGGGCCGTCGGACGCAGCAGGCGGCGGCTCGCCGAGGACATCAGGGCGGGCCGCAGGGACGACCTCAAGTCGGGGCTGCACCGGCTCACCGGGCGCGGCTTCGGCAAACTGCGGGCCCGCGCCGCCGAACTGGGCCTCGACCCCCACGCGTACACCGCGTCCCTGCGCTGCCTGCTGCTCTCCGGAGACCCCGAATGCCGCACCCGGGTCTTCTTCGGGGTCGGCGACGGCGGGCTCTTCCGTCTCCGTGACGGCGCCTGGCAGGACCTGGAGCCCGCGATGCCGGTCCCGTCCGAGTCCGTCGGGGGGGCGGTGGTCGGCTTCGGTTCGGCGCCGCCCGGCGACCGGCCGCCCACGGGCCCCGGCGCGGCGGCGCCGCTCTCCGCCCACCTGGACACCCCGCAGCGGCTGCCGGCCACCGAGCCGTTCCGCTTCCGTGCGTCGGTCGCCCGGCCGGGCGACACCCTGCTGCTGTGCAGCGCGGGCCTCGCCGAACCGCTGCGCGGCGAGCCTGCGCTCTCCGGCGAACTGGCCGCGCGCTGGGCGCCGGCCGAGCCGCCGGGGCTCACGGAGTTCCTGGCCGACGCCCAGGTACGAGTCAAGGGATACGCAGACGACCGCACCGCCGCAGCGGTCTGGGAGAGCTGAGGTTCACCGGCGGCCCACCCGCCCGGTGCGGCGCGGCAGCCCCGGGGTTCAGGAGAACCGGGGTCATGAGAAGGCGTAATAGCGCAGGCGCGACGGGGGCGCCCATGGGTTGATGGAGGCATGGCCAAACAGAACGTTGCGGAGCAGTTCGTCGACATCCTCGTCCGCGCGGGCGTGGAGCGCCTGTACGGAGTCGTCGGCGACAGCCTGAACCCTGTCGTGGACGCCATCCGGCGCAACGCGGCCATCGACTGGATCCAGGTCAAACACGAGGAGACCGCCGCGTTCGCGGCAGGCGCCGAGGCCCAGGTCACCGGCAAGCTCGCGGCCTGCGCCGGCTCCTGCGGCCCCGGGAATCTGCATCTGATCAACGGCCTGTTCGACGCCCACCGCTCCATGGCGCCGGTCCTCGCCCTCGCCTCGCACATCCCCTCCAGCGAGATCGGCCTCGGGTACTTCCAGGAGACCCATCCCGACCGGCTGTTCCAGGAGTGCAGCCACTACAGCGAGATGATCTCCAGCCCGCAGCAGATGCCGCGGCTGCTCCAGACCGCCATCCAGCACGCCATCGGCCAGAGCGGTGTCAGCGTGGTGACCCTCCCCGGCGACATCGCGGGCGCCCCGGCCCCGGACCGGACCGGTGAGTCCGCACTGGTCACCTCGCGTCCCTCGGTGCGTCCGGGCGAGGCGGAGATCGAGAAGCTGGCCCGCCTGATCGACAAGGCCGAACGGGTGACGCTCTTCTGCGGCAGCGGTACGGCGGGCGCGCACGCCGAGGTGATGAAGTTCGCCGAGCGGATCAAGTCCCCGGTGGGCCACGCGCTGCGCGGCAAGGAGTGGATCCAGTACGACAACCCGTACGACGTCGGCATGAGCGGCCTCCTCGGCTACGGAGCCGCCTACGAGGCCACGCACGAGTGCGATCTGCTGCTCCTGCTCGGGACCGACTTCCCGTACAACGCCTTTCTGCCCGACGACGTGAAGATCGCCCAGGTCGACATCCGTCCGGAGCACCTCGGCCGCCGTACCAAGCTGGACCTCGCGGTGTGGGGCGATGTGCGCGAGACGCTGCTGGCGCTGACTCCGCGGGTGAAGGCGAAGACCAGTCGCAAGTTCCTCGACAAGATGCTCAAGAAGCACGCCGATGCCCTCGAAGGTGTCGTGAAGGCCTATACGCGCAAGGTCGAGAAGCACATCCCGATCCACCCCGAGTACGTGGCGTCCGTCCTGGACGAAGTGGCCGACGACGACGCGGTGTTCACGGTGGACACCGGGATGAACAACGTGTGGGCTGCCCGCTATCTGACGCCCAACGGCCGCCGACGGGTGATCGGTTCGTTCAGTCACGGCTCGATGGCCAACGCCCTGCCGCAGGCCATCGGCGCACAGTTCACCGACCGGCAGCGGCAGGTCGTCGCGATGTCCGGCGACGGCGGCTTCTCGATGCTCATGGGCGACTTCCTGACCCTCGTGCAGTACGACCTGCCGGTGAAGGTCGTCGTCTTCAACAACTCCGCGCTCGGCATGGTCGAGCTGGAGATGATGGTGGGCGGCCTCCCCGCGTACGGCACCACCCACCAGCCCTTCGACTTCGCGGCCATCGCGCGGGCCGCGGGGGCCTACGGCGTCCGCGTCGAGAAGCCGAAACAGCTGGCCGGGGCGCTCACGGACGCCTTCAAGCACAAGGGCCCCGCCCTGGTGGACGTGGTCACCGACCCGAACGCGCTCTCCATCCCGCCGCGGATCAGCGCCGACATGGTCAGCGGCTTCGCGCTCTCCGCGTCCAAGATCGTGCTGGACGGCGGCGTGGGCCGGATGGTGCAGATGGCCCGCTCCAACCTGCGGAACATGCCGAGGCCGTAGGGCCGCAGAGCCGGGAGCGGCGTTCCTGGGCTCCGTCGGTCAGGTCGTGTTGGTGAACAGCTGGTCGAGGTGCTGGTCGACGGCGGCCAGGGCCTCGGCCGGCTCGATCACACCCAGTTCGATGAGTGGGGTCAAGCCGGTGAGTGCCAGGAGCAGGTTGGTCTCGGTCGCCGGGTCGCGGTCGGGGCTGATGTGGCCATCGGTGACTGCCTGGCGGAGGATCTGCCCGACGAGGTCGCGGCCGTGCGCCAGCCCGTCGCGCGCGCGTGTGTGTGGATGCTCGCGTCGTGCAGTGCCTCCAGGACATAGACGGCGCTCATCCGGCTCGTCGCGCGCGCGTCGGGATGCAGCGGGAGCATCTCCGTCAGCATCACTCGGAGCAGGTCACGGGGGTGTGGTGGGTCGCCGAGTTCTCTGACGCCTTCGGCGACGCGCAGTGATGTCCGTTCGGACGCGAAGTCCATGGCGAAGACCAACATCTCTTCCCGGGTGGAGAAGTAGTGCTGCACCGCGCCGTGGGAGATGGCCGAGTCGAAGACCTTGCCCTACCCGGAAGAGGCCTCCCGCCGGATCTGGGAGGGACACGCCCCGGCCCCCTTCGACGTCACGTAGACGAGGACCCGACTGCCGGTCTGTCCGCTTCCCGTACAGCCGCTGCGCGACATGCCCAGGGCCGCGGGGCGTAAGGGGGAAGCGGCGCCGTCCGCCCCGGGACGGCGGCGGTCAGGCCGGGCGCAGCCGCAGGGTCAGGATCTGGAAGGGGCGCAGCGCCACCGCGAGCGTGCCGCCGTCCGCCGTCACTTCACGCAGTGGCCGTTCCAGCAGGTCGGTGATCTCGGCCCGCCCCACCGGGAACCCGAACCTGACCGCGGTGTCCGCACGCCCGCCCGCCGACTCGTAGAGCCGCACCACTACATCCCCGCTGCGGTCCTCGGCGAGCTTCACCGACTCCACCGTCACCGCCGGATGGTCCGTGGCGACCAGCGGCGCCAGCGCGGGGGCGTCCGCCGTCCGCAGCGGGAGGTTGAGCGCCAGCCCCTCCCGTACGGCGTCGGTCACCCCGGCACCCGGGTACAGCGCGTAGCTGAACCGATGGGTGCCCAGGTCCGTCTCCGGGTCCGGGCTGTGCGGGGCGCGCAGCAGCGTCAGCCGCACGGTCGTGCCAAGACCGTCCCGGTGCTCGGCCCGCGTCACATCGTGGCCGTACGTCGAGTCGTTGAGCACCGCGACCCCGTACCCCGGTTCGGCGACCCGCAGCCAGCGGTGCGCGCAGATCTCGAAACGGGCCGCGTCCCAGCTGGTGTTGGTGTGCGTGGGGCGGTGCACATGGCCGAACTGGATCTCGGCCGTGGACCGTTCGGCATGCACGTCGAGCGGGAAAGCGGCCTTGAGTACCTTCTCGGACTCCTGCCAGTCGGCCTCCGTGAGGATGTCCAGGCGGGGGCTCTCCGCGTCGAGCCGCAGCTCCTGGGTGATACGCGAGGCCCCGAAGGTCCGCACCACCCGCACCGCGGCCCGCAGCGGCCCCTCACCGACGACCTCCACCGAATCGGCGGCGGTGAGGTCGGTGCGGCTGCGCCGGTAGTGCCGGTCGATGTCCCAGGCGTCCCACTTATTGGGGTGGTCGGGGTGCAGCTGGAGCAGATTGCCGCGGCTGCCGGGGGCCAGGACCTCGCGGTCCGCCGCCAGGTCGCGCACCGAGGACAGCAGCCCGTCCGCGTCCACCGTGACCCGCAGCAGCCCGTTGTCCAGCACGATCGCCGGCCCGTCCGCCGTCACCACCACGGGGGCGCCGGGCGCCGTACCGCTGACCGGCGCGGAACCGAGCGGCGGCACCTCGGCGAAGGCGAGAGCGCCGCCCGCTGTGCCTTCGATTCCGTCCCCCCTGTCTCCGGTTCCGTCTGCCGCACGGACGACCTCGCGGCGCCCGTACGGTGAGGCGTTGAGTACGGCCCTGGGGGAGGGGCTTTCGGCCAACGGGCGTACATCCGGGCCGAGTTCGAGCGCTTCGACCGCGCCGGCGATGAGCGCCTCCAGCTCCTCCCGTACCCCCGCGTAGGTCTCACGCGCCTCCCGGTGCACCCACGCGATCGACGAACCGGGCAGGATGTCGTGGAACTGGTGCAGCAGCACGGTCTTCCAGATCCGGTCCAGACCGTCGTGGGGATAGGCGTACGTGTCCGACCGGAGCGCGGCCGCAGTCGACCACAACTCTGCCTCTCGCAGCAGGTGTTCACTGCGGCGGTTGCCCTGCTTGGTCTTCGCCTGCGTGGTGTACGTGGCGCGGTGCAGCTCCAGATAGAGCTCGCCCGACCAGACGGGCGCCTGTCGCCCGTACTCCTCCTCGGCCGCAGCGAAGAAAGCCGACGGTTTCTCGATCTCGACGCGCGGCGAGCCCTCCAGGTCCCGGAGCCTGCGCGCCTTCTCCAGCATCTCGCGCGTGGGGCCGCCCCCGCCGTCGCCCCAGCCGAACGGCACCAGGGAGCGCGTCGCACGCCCCTTGTCCGCGAAGTTCCGCTCGGCGTGGGCCAGTTCGGAGCCGTGCAGCTGGGAGTTGTACGTGTCGACGGGCGGGAAGTGGGTGAAGACCCGGGTCCCGTCGATGCCCTCCCACCAGAAGGAGTGGTGCGGCATCGGGTTCGACTGGTTCCAGGACAGCTTCTGGGTGAGGAACCACCTGATCCCCGCGAGCTTCGCCAGCTGCGGGAAGGCGGCCGTATAGCCGAAGGAGTCCGGCAGCCAGATCTCCTCGGTCTGGACACCCAGCTCCTCGGCGAAGAAGCGCCTGCCGTGCACGATCTGGCGGGCCAGCGCCTCACCCCCCGGCATATTGGCGTCCGACTCCACCCACATGGAGCCGACCGGAGCCCAGTTCCCTTCCGCCACGGCTTTCTTGATGCGCTGCCAGATGTACGGCTGGTTCTCCTTGACCCAGGCGTACTGCTGGGCCTGCGAACAGGCGAAGACCAGCTCCGGGTAGTCGGCTGCCAGCGCCGTCACATTGGCGAAGGTCCGCGATGCCTTCCGTACGGTCTCGCGCAGCGGCCACAGCCACGCCGAGTCGATATGGGCGTGACCGGTGGCCGAGATCCGGTGCGCGCCCGCATCGGCGGGCCTGGCCAGCGCCGGCGCGAGGGCCTCCCGCCCGGCCGCCGCCGTGCCCGGCACGTCGTGCAGATCCAGCGCGTCCAGCATGTCCTCGAGGGCGCGCAGGATCTCATGGTGCCTGCTCCGGTCGGCGGGCAGCTCCCGCATCAGCTCGGAGAGCACCTCGATGTCGATGACCAGCTGCCAGACGTCCTCGTCCAGTACGGCGAGATCCGCCGACGCGAAGCGGTAGACGGGTTCGTCGCCCGCGGTCAGGACGTCGCCCAGCGGTGTCGGTTCGAAGCCGTGCTGGAGCACCGCGGGGTTGGCGGCGGCCTCAAGGAGCAGACACACCGGTTCGCCGCCCGCGGCCGGCGCCGCCACGGGCACCTGGCGGTTGCGCGGATGGATGCCCTTGACCGGCACGCCTTCGGCGTCGTAGATCATCCCCTCGGCCTGGAACCCCGGTCCCTGGCCGGTGAATCCCGGGTCGATCACGGCCTCGACCCGGCGGCCGGCCCAGGCGTCGGGGACGGCGCCCTCCAGCCGGAACCAGCTGGTCGACCAGGGCCTGCCCCACTCCGTCCCGGCCGCGAAGGGCTCGTACGTACCGCGCAACGCCTCCGCCACGGGCACCGGCTCGTCCGGCGCGTGCCAGACGGACAGGGTGAGGCCCACCCGGGCCGGGTACTGCGCGGGGCGGATGAACTGGTTCAGGGCCCGCTCCAAACGGCCCTCGACCAGCGATCGGTCGTCGTGCATCGCGGCTCCTACGGGATCGGCTCGGCGTGACGTTCCCCGCTTGCCTTCCCCGGCGGAGCGCACGGCACCCGCCCCCGAGGCGTGAGTACCCGCCTGCCGGGCATGCATTCCGGGAGGCTGTTCGAGCACGACAGAGCACCACGACTTGCAGGCGGGGGATATGACGGGGCGTCACAGTGGTACGAGTACCGCACCTGACCGGTGCGGCCAGGGATCCGGCATGCCAGGGAGGCGCCGGAGCGGACGGCTGCACCGCAGACTGGGCCGGGGGGATCTGCCGGCGGTGAAGGACGTACGGCACGGGCTCAGGGAACTGCTGCGGCGGTGCGGAAGCCAGAGCAGCGCCGACGTGGCCGAGCTGCTCACCAGCGAGCTGGTGACGAACGCGCTGGTCCACACGGACCGGGGAGCGGTCGTCACGGCCGGGGTCGGCCCGGCCGGGCTCCGGGTGGAGGTAAGGGATTTCACCAACGGCCGGCCGGAGCCCCGCGGCGCCACCGACGAGAGCACGCACGGCCGGGGGCTGCTCCTGGTGCAGGCGCTCGCGGACGCCTGGGGCGTACGGACGCACGAGGTGGGGAAGTCGGTCTGGTTCGAACTCGAAGGCGGTCCGGCGTGAACCACACCTGACCGCCTTCGGGCCGCCCTGACCGTGTTCGGCCGCCCTGACCGCGTTCTGCCGCACGGCGGAATCCGGTCAGGGCGTTCAACCGGACACCTGGCTGTAGCGCGCGGCGTCGCTCAGCCGAATTGCTGTTCGAGATCCTTCAGTTTCTGCTCCAGGGAGTCGAGGCGGGGGAGCGTCTGGGTGTCGTCCTCGGCGGTGAGGTCGACCGTCACGGCATCGGTTCCCGCCGCATCCCGGTCGGAGTCAGGACCGGTCACGGCCTGCAGGGAGGGCCTGGCGCGTAAAGGCAGCTGTCCCGGCTCGGGTATGGCAGGCTCCGAGACCGCCTTCGGCGCACCCACAGCCGCAGCCGTGCCCGCCACCTCCACCTGACGGCTGCCGCGGCCGCGCCCAAGCGACCGGTGCTGCCTGCTGATCGCCTTGAGGTGGGCCCGCTCCAGCTTGTCGTGCTCCCGCTTCCGGAGCCGGTTCTGCTCCTTCTGGCGCCGGTCGTCACGGACCTCGTCGACTGCCTCGTCCAGCGTCCGTACACCCTCCAGGAGCATCAGCGACCAGGCGCCGAAGGTCTCCCGGGGAGCGCGCAGCCACCGTACGATCCGGATCTGCGGCAGCGGGCGGGGGACGAGCCCCTGCTCACGCAGCGCCGCCACCCGGGTCTGCTTCAGCGCGCGGTCGAACAGCACAGCGGCCGAGAGCGACATCCCCGCGAAGAACTGCGGAGCGCCCGCGTGGGCCAGGCCGCGCGGCGCGTGCACCCAGTTGAACCAGGCCGCCGCTCCGGCGAACGTCCACACCAGCAGCCGCGAACCGAGCGCCGCGTCACCGTGGCTCGCCTCCCGCACCGCCAGCACGGAACAGAACATGGCGGCGCCGTCGAGGCCGAACGGGACCAGGTACTCCCAGCCGCCCGTGAGGTTGAGGTTCTGCCGGCCGAAGCCCACCAGTCCGTGGAAGGACAGCGCGGCGGCGACCGCCGCGCAGCAGAACAGCAGCAGATACGAGGCGGTCCCGTAGACCGCCTCCTTGTGCCGTCTGCGTTCCTCGCTGCGCTCCCAGGTGTCGTCGGCCGATCCCTTGTCGGCGGAGCGCCTGCCGCGCACGAGCACCGCCACCGCGACCAGGACCCCCGCGATCATCACGCCACCGGGAAGCAGCCAGTCCAGAGATATGTCGGTCAGTCGCATGCGGTGTCCCTTGCATCGCGTCAGTGCATTGCGGCCGCAATATTGGCTCAGATCCCGGGGCCCTCAGAGCGTTTCGGGACAAGAGCACGCCAACGAAGTGCACGGAGCACCGGATAGGGGCGATCTGATCGAACTGCCTTGCGTGTTGACCGTGTTGGGTTCGAATTCAGTCAGCCGAAGGAGGGGTGTCGGCGCTGAGCCTGGCCACTCGGTCGGCGTCGCAGGTGCGCGGGCAGGTAACGCAGGTGTCCCCGGGGCGCACGGTGTAGAAGAGGCAGCAGCTCGCGCGGTCGCGGGTCGGCAGCGGCCGGCCCTGCGGACCGGTCAGCTCCCGGAAGCCCGCCGTGCCGACGTACGGGGCGGTCGCGCCCGGCAGCAGCAGCTCAAGCTCCGCCACCCCGCGCGGCTCCTCGCCGAGCAGATGGGCGACGTACCAGAGCCCCTCGACGATCTCGTCGGTCGCCATCCCCCACAGCGCCCGCCGGCCGCGGCGCATCCGCGGGCCGAAGCCGTCGAGCACTGGTTCCAGATGCTCGGTGACGGCCGCCCGCACCTCGGCGCGCAGCGCGTCCTCGTCCGCGACCACGTATGCGCCGGGCGCCCCGGCGGCCGGGTCGTCCGGCAGACAGGCGAACGCGCCGGTCCGTACGGCCATCCGGCCCAGCGTGCGCTGGAAGGAGACGGCGCCGACCGGGAGCCTCGGCACCCTGCGGTGCAGGAACCACGGGACCGTGATCAGCAGACAGGCGGGCCAGGCGTACCGGTGGAAGCCGAAGCCGGCGATGACGTCCGGCCGGGCCCGCTGCCCGTAGTCGCGCTCCACCTGCGCGCTGTCCCAGGCGAGGAACGTGTCGAGCGCCCTGCCGCCCGCCGCGAGGCCGGTGGCGGTCACCCAGCCCCCGCCGGACGGCAGACGTCCGTCCGGGGGCTCGGTGACGGACAGGCCGGGGAACACCCCGGCCAGTCGCTCGTAGGAAGCGGCGACGGGGGAGCGCAGCAAGGTGGAGACGGTCATGCAGGGACCACCGAATCGCGATCGTTGGCAGGTAAGCCTTACCTTATCCGATCTGGTCCATGTTTGAACTGAGGCCCCGTCCGCCTATCGTGCTGAACAGGACGCCGGAGGAGGACCAGGTGGAACAGGGCAGAGCACGCGATGCGGTACAGCCGTATGCGCCCGCGCACCCGTCCGGCCCGGCCCGGATCCCCGATCCCGCGCGCAGCCCCGAGCGGCGGGAAGCCGCCGGACCGGCCCGCGGTGAACACATCCGCTGTGAGCCGGCCGCGGCCGCCGTACGGCCGGTGCCCGCCGGGCCGTACGCAGCCGCGTCCCCCGGAGCGAAGCAGGTGCGGCGCCACTCGGTGCGCGGCCAGATCCTGGACGCGCTGCGCACCGCCCTGGTGGACGGCGAGCTGGTCCCCGGCGAGGTCTACTCCGGTCCGGCGCTCGGCGAGCGCTTCGGTGTCTCCGCCACCCCGGTACGGGAAGCCATGCAGCAACTCGCCGTCGAGGGCGCCGTCGAGGTCGTGCCGAACCGGGGCTTCCGGGTCGCCGAGCGGAGCGCCCGGGAACTCGCCGAGCTGGCCGAGGTGCGGGCCCTGATCGAGGTCCCGGTGATGCTTCGACTCGCGCATGCCGTCCCGGCGGACCACTGGGCCGGGCTGCGGCCGCTCGCCGAGGCCACGGTCTCCGCCGCCGCTGTCGGCGACCGCGCCCGCTACGCCGAGTCCGACCGCGCCTTCCACGGTGCCGTCCTCGGGCTCTCGGGGAACCAGCAACTGGTCGCCGTGGCCGACGAGCTGCACCGCAAGGCCCAGTGGCCGCTGGTGAGCGCACCCGTCACCCGGCGCGCCGATCTCCTCGCCGACGCGTCGGAGCACACCGCCCTGCTGGACGCCCTGATCGCCCGCGACCTCGCGGTCGTCCAGTCACTTGTACGGGAGCACTTCACCGGGGCGCCCGGCTGAACCGGAGTACCCGCTGAACCGGCGGGCCGACCCGCCCGCATCCCAGCTGCGCTCACACCGCCGCTGCAGGTGGTGTGAGCTGCGCGGCCAGCCAGGTCGGTACGCCGTCGAGCAGCCGGAACAGCCGGGCCGCCTCGGCCCGCAGTCGGGTCGCCTCCGGTTCCGGCTCCGCGTCGGCGAGCGCGGCGAGTGCCGGGGCGGTACCCACCAGGTAGCCCAGCTCCTCCCGTATCCGCAGGGACTCGGCGAAGCCGTGCCTGGCCTCGGCGAGTTCGCCCTCCCGCAGGGCCAGCGAAGCCAGATGGCGCCAGGTGAAGGAGAGCAGCAGCGTCTGGCCGTGTGCTGTGGCGCCCGCGTGGGCCCGGCGGTAGGCGGCGCGCGCCGACTGGGCCGAGTCGGCGAGGTTCTGGGCGATCAGCCCGCGGCGGAAGTCCAGGAGCGGCCGGCCCGGCGAGCCCGGCGCGATCAGAGCGGCCGCCCGGCCCATCGCGGCCCGTGCCTCGTCGGCCCGGTCCCGTACGCCCAACAGCGTTGACGCGTAACCGAGCTGGCCGCGTTCACAGGCCGCGGCACCGCGTGCCTCGTCGCTGCGGGCGAGCGCCTCGGCCGTCCGCAGGGCGTCCTCCGCGTCCGTCCAGCCCTGCTCCGTGTAGAGACAACGCTCGATCAGCAGCGCGGCCCGGTGCAGGGCCGCGTCGGCGTCGTGCTTCGCGTGCGGTTCCAGCAGGGCGGCCGCGTCCGCCCAGCAGCCGCGTGAGCGCAGCCGCCATACCGCGGTCTGGAGTGGAGGATCGTCATCAGCTGTCGTTCCGTAACCAGACATGGCGGTATAGGCCACATTGCCCTCCCCGAGCGCACCATTGAGCTGTTGAGTCTGGGCGCATCTCAGCACGGATTGGCACGCCGGGCCAAGGGGGTCGGGTGAATCAATTCACAATGTGCGGCTCCATGCGGGCCCCCGCGGGGCGCCGCGCGTCAGCTCATCCGCAGGGCCAGGAAGAAATCGAGCTTGTCCTCCAGGCGCGAGAGGTCACGCCCCGTCAACTGCTCGATCCGGCCGACGCGGTAGCGCAGCGTGTTGACGTGCAGATGCAGCCGGGTCGCGCAGCGGGTCCATGAACCGTCGCAGTCCAGGAAGGCCTCCAGGGTCGGGATCAGCTCCGCCCGGTGCCGCCTGTCGTAGTCCCGCAGCGGGTCGAGCAGCCGGGCGGTGAACGCCCGCCGTACGTCGTCGGGCACGAACGGCAGCAGCAGTACGTGCGAGGCGAGTTCATGGTGGCCCGCCGCGCAGACCCGGCCCGGCCGGGCCGCGGCCACCCGCCGGGCGTGCCTGGCCTCTTCCAGGGCGCCGCGCAACCCCTCGGCCGAGTGCACGGAGGCGGAGACCCCGAGCGTCAGCCGCCCGTCGTCGGCGAGCCCGGCCGTGAGCGGTTCGCGTACGGAGGTGAGCAGCTCGTCCGCGTGCAGCCCGGTGCCCGAGCCCTGGTCCGCGCCGTCGTCTCCGGCGTCCGGTGCGAGCGGCGGAAGGGGCACGAGCGCGATGGCCTCGTCACCCGTGTGGGCCACCGCGATCCGGTCGGACGAACCAGGGCCGGAGCCGCCCGGCAGCGCCTGCTCGACCAGGATCTCCTCAAGCAGCGACTGGGCCACCGGGCCCGCGTCGATCACCGGTCCTTCCTGCTGGTCCCAGTCGACCCGGGCGACGACCACCTGCCAGCGCGGAGCCGTCCCGATCCCCGGCATCAGCACCGGCGCGGCCACCCGCAGCCTGGCGGCGATCTCGGCGGGCGGCGCCCCCGTCTGGACCAGTTCGAGAACCTCCTGCGCGAGTCTGCGCCGTACGGTACGGGCCGCGTCGCGCCGGTCGCGCTCGACGGCGATCAGCTGGGTCACACCCTGGAGCAGATCCAGCCGGGCGGCCGGCCAGTCGCCCGCGTCCGCCTCCACGGCGAGCAGCCAGTCGGAGAGCACGGTCTCGCGGACGTCGCGGAGGCCGGCGGCCGCGCCGCGCCCGCCGCCCCGCACCGGGAACAGCGAGTACGAGGTGGAGTGCACCGTGACCCGGTGCGGCCCCCGGCGCCCGGTCCGGGTCGCGGCCAGGTGCTCGGCCGCCAGTACGGCGCCGGTCCCTTCCGGCAGCGGGTCGCCCGCCCCGGCGATCTGCCGGCCGGTGGGGGAGAGCACCCACGCGTGCAGGTCCAGGTCGGTGGTCAGCAGGTCGAGCACCACGTCGGGGCCGCCGCCCGCCGGGCCGGACGTCATCAGCCTGCGGTGCCGGTCCACGACGGCGGCGAGGTCCCCGGCCCGCTCGCCCGAGACCTGCCGCACCACGTACTCGGTGATGACGGCGAAGGCGACCGACTCCTCCACCGCGAAGATCGGCAGCCGGTGACGCACACAGGCCTCGACCAGGTCGTCGGGGACGTCCCCCAGCTCCGCCTCGCCCGCCGCGAGCCCCACGACCCCGGCGCTCGCGAGGATCCGTACGAACGGCTCGGAGTCCTCGGCCGAGCGCCGCCAGGCGAGCCCCGTCAGGACCAGCTCACCCCCGGTGAGGTACCGGCTCGGATCGCGCAGATCCGTGGTCATCACGCCGCGGACCGTGCGGTCCAGCTCGTCCTCACCGCCGAGCAGCCGCAGGCCCAGCGCGTCCGTGTCCAGCAG
The DNA here is from genome assembly GCF_036010505.1 of Streptomyces sp. NBC_01197. Classification (NCBI taxonomy): domain Bacteria; kingdom Bacillati; phylum Actinomycetota; class Actinomycetes; order Kitasatosporales; family Streptomycetaceae; genus Streptomyces; species Streptomyces sp. NBC_01197. The sequence goes on along the minus strand of NZ_CP108569.1, from coordinate 1,267,947 downwards.
TGCGCGCAGCCGCATCTCGTCGCCGCCGATCCGTATCGTCCGCCGTCCCGGTGCAGCCGGTCGGCGGAGCCTGTCGTTTCCAGAGGAAAGCCAAGAGGTAACTGAACCCCGTCTTTCGTTCGAACATACAAGACGACCAAGCACACCAGCCAACTCCTTCATGGTTTCGGTGACTGCACCCCGCGCGGCCCGGCTTGTGTACTTGTGCCGTCAAGCGTTAACAGCAGATGAACATCCAGTCGAGGGCCGGCCGTCCCGGGCCCCAGCGAACAACCCTGAATGAGAAGAAGAGAGCCGCTACATGGACTTCCTTCGCCCCGCCAGCTGGGAGGAGGCGCTCGCCGCCAAGGCCGAGCACCCCACGGCTGTGCCGATCGCCGGTGGCACCGACATCATGGTGGAGATCAACTTCGACCACCGCCGGCCCCAGTACCTCCTGGATCTGAACCGCATCGGCCTCCTCAGCGAGTGGCATGTCGGCGAGGAGACCGTCCAGCTGGGCGCGTCCGTCCCGTACGCCAAGATCATGCAGCACCTGCGCACGGAGCTGCCCGGTCTCGCGCTCGCTTCGCACACCGTGGCCTCCCCGCAGATCCGCAACCGCGGCGGTGTCGGCGGCAACCTCGGCACCGCGTCGCCCGCCGGTGACGCCCACCCGGCGCTGCTCTCCGCGGACTGCCAGGTCGAGGCCGAGTCGGTGCGCGGGTCCCGGCTGATCCCCATCGACGACTTCTACACCGGGGTGAAGCGCAACGCGCTCGCACCCGACGAGCTCATCAAGTCGGTCCACATCAAGAAGGCCGACGGCCCGCAGCAGTATTCCAAGGTCGGCACCCGCAACGCGATGGTCATCGCGGTGTGCGCCTTCGGAATCGCGCTGCACCCCGAGACCCGCACGGTCCGCACCGGCATCGGCTCGGCCGCCCCGACCCCGATCCGGGCGAAGGCCGCCGAGGACTTCCTGAACGCGGCGCTCGAAGAGGGCGGCTTCTGGGAGAGCGGAAAGATCATCACCCCGTCGATCGCCAAGCAGTTCGCCGAGCTGGTCTCCGGCGCGGCGAACCCGATCGACGATGTCCGCGGCACGGCCAGCTACCGCCGTCACGCCGTCGGCATCATGGCCCGCCGCACGCTCGGCTGGACCTGGGAGTCGTACCGCGGCAACGGCCGCAGCACAGAGGGAGTCGCATAATGCGCGTGAACTTCACGGTCAACGGCCGTCCGCAGGAGGCCGACGACGTCTGGGAGGGCGAGAGCCTGCTCTACGTGCTCCGCGAGCGCATGGGCCTGCCCGGTTCCAAGAACGCCTGTGAGCAGGGCGAATGCGGCTCCTGCACGGTGCGCCTCGACGGCGTCCCGGTCTGCTCCTGTCTGGTCGCCGCCGGGCAGGCCGAGGGCCGCGAGGTCGTCACGGTCGAGGGCCTGGCGGACTACTCCAAGCACCGCGACGGCGCCCACCCCGGCACCGGCTGCGCCTCGTCCGACTGCGGCACCAGCCTGGACGCCGCCAAGCGCTGGCAGTCCAAGCCGACCGACGGCCGTACCGGCGAGGCCGGTGACCTCTCCCCGATCCAGCAGGCGTTCATCGACGCCGGCGCCGTGCAGTGCGGTTTCTGCACCCCGGGTCTGCTGGTCGCCGCCGACGAGCTGCTCGAGCAGAACGACTCGCCGTCCGACGCGGACATCCGTGAGGCGCTCTCCGGCAACCTCTGCCGCTGCACCGGTTACGAGAAGATCCTCGACGCGGTCCGTCTCGCGGCCGCTCGCCAGGAAGAGACGGTCTGATCATGGGCGTCACTGGTTCACCCACCAACATCAAGCAGGGCTCGAAGACCAAGGGCGGCATCGGCGAGTCCACGCTCCGCCCCGACGGCACCCTCAAGGTCACCGGCGAGTTCGCGTACTCGTCCGACATGTGGCACGAGGACATGCTCTGGGGCTTCACCCTCCGCTCCACCACCGCGCACGCCGAGATCAGGTCGATCGACATCTCCGAGGCGCTCGCGACGTCCGGCGTCTACTCCGTGCTCACCTACGACGACCTGCCCACCGAGATGAAGAACTACGGCCTGGAGATCCAGGACACCCCGGTTCTCGCCCACGGAAAGGTCCGCCACCACGGTGAGCCGGTGGCGCTCGTAGCCGCCGACCACCCGGAGACGGCCCGCCGGGCCGCGGCCAAGATCAAGATCGATTACGTCGAGCTGCCCGTCATCACCGACGAGGCGTCGGCGATCGCGCCGGACGCGCTGCTCGTCCACGAGGGCCGCGACGACCACCACATCGGCCATGTCCCGCACCCGAACATCGTCCACCGCCAGCCGATCATCCGCGGTGACGCCGACGAGGCCGCGAAGCGCGCCGCCGTCATCGTCACGGGCGACTACGTCTTCGGTATGCAGGACCAGGCGTTCCTCGGCCCGGAGTCCGGTCTCGCGGTGCCCTCGGAGGACGGCGGTGTCGACCTGTACGTCGCCACCCAGTGGCTGCACTCCGACCTCCGGCAGATCGCGCCGGTCCTCGGTCTGCCCGAGGACAAGGTCCGGATGACGCTCTCCGGCGTCGGCGGCGCGTTCGGCGGCCGCGAGGACCTGTCGATGCAGATCCACGCCTGTCTGCTGGCGCTCCGCACCGGCAAGCCGGTCAAGATCGTCTACAACCGGTTCGAGTCCTTCTTCGGCCACGTCCACCGCCACCCGGCGAAGCTCCACTACGAGCACGGGGCCACCAAGGACGGCAAGCTCACCCACATGAAGTGCCGGATCGTGCTGGACGGCGGCGCCTACGCGTCCGCTTCCCCGGCCGTCGTCGGCAACGCCTCCTCGCTCGCCGTGGGCCCGTACGTCATCGAGGACGTCGACATCGAGGCCCTCGCGCTCTACACCAACAACCCGCCCTGCGGCGCCATGCGCGGCTTCGGCGCGGTCCAGGCGTGCTTCGCGTACGAGGCGCAGATGGACAAGCTCGCGGCGAAGCTGGACATGGATCCGGTGGAGTTCCGCCAGCTCAACGCCATGACGCAGGGCACGAAGCTGCCGACAGGACAGGTCTGTGACTCGCCGGCGCCCGTCGCCGAGCTGCTGCGCCTGGTCAAATCGCGTCCGCTGCCGCCCGAGCAGCAGTGGCTCTCGGCCGGTGAGGACGCGGACGTCCGCGCCCTGCCCGGCGGCCTCTCCAACACCACGCACGGCGAGGGTGTCGTACGCGGTGTCGGCTACGCGGTCGGCCTCAAGAACGTCGGCTTCTCCGAGGGCTTCGACGACTACTCCACCGCCCGGGTGCGGATGGAGGTCATCAACGGCGAGCCCGTCGCGACCGTGCACACCGCGATGGCCGAGGTCGGCCAGGGCGGCGTCACGGTCCACGCACAGATCGTCCGCACCGAACTCGGCGTCAACCAGGTGACCATCCACCCGGCCGACACCCAGGTCGGCTCGGCCGGCTCGACGTCCGCCTCCCGGCAGACGTACATGACCGGCGGCGCGGTGAAGAACACCGCGGAGGCCGTCCGCGAGAAGGTCCTGGAGATCGGCCGGGCCAAGCTCGGCACGTACCACCCGGCCTGGGCGACGGCCGAACTCCTCCTGGAGGGCGGCAAGGTCGTCACCGACGGCGGCGAGGTCCTGGCGGACCTGGTCGACGTGCTGGAGGACGAGGCGGTGGACCTGGAACTGGAGTGGCGCCACCGCCCCACGGTCGCCTTCGACCTGGTGACCGGCCAGGGCGACGGCCACGTCCAGTACTCGTTCGCCGCGCACCGCGCGGTCGTCGAGGTGGACACCGAGCTCGGCCTGGTCAAGGTCATCGAACTCGCGGTGGCCCAGGACGTCGGCAAGGCGCTCAACCCGCTCTCCGTCGTTGGCCAGATCCAGGGCGGAACCACCCAGGGCCTGGGCGTCGCGGTGATGGAGGAGATCATCGTCGACCCGAAGACCGCGAAGGTGCGCAACCCCTCCTTCACGGACTACCTGATCCCGACGATCCTCGACACGCCGACGATCCCGGTCGACGTACTCGAACTGGCCGACGAGCACGCCCCGTACGGTCTGCGCGGTATCGGCGAGGCGCCGACACTGTCCTCCACACCGGCCGTCCTCTCGGCGATCCGCAACGCGACCGGACTCGAACTGAACCGGACACCGATCAGGCCGGAGCACATCACGGCCACCTGACCGGCCCCAAGCTCTCCGGGCGGCGTATGCCTCCTAGGAACGTCACACTTCCCAGCGTGCGCCGCCCGGAGTCACCAGTACCGCCCCGCTCGCGGTCCTTGCCCCCACACGTACAAGTGCAGTACCCCGTTTCGTCTCGGGCCGTCCCCCGGGTCGTGCAGCCAGCGCAGCATCCCAAATCCCGCGTCTCCAATCTCCAGGCGGGTGCCCCTTTGAACCTTGGGAGTAGGCACCATGACCCAGCAGTCCATTGAGCCAGAGACCGTGCCGGAAGACGCCGGCGCGGGCACGCGCCAGCCGGCTGGCAGGTCCTGGCTGGACCGGTACTTTCACATAACAAAGAGAGGGTCGACGGTAGCGACGGAGGTGCGCGGCGGCATCACCACCTTCATGGCGATGGCGTACATCATCCTCCTGAACCCGGTGATCCTGTCCGGCGCCGATGTCACGGGCCACCATCTCAACGGCGGCCAGATCACCACCGCCACCGCCCTCGCCGCGGCCGTCACCACCCTCGTGATGGGCTTCATCGGCAATGTGCCGCTGGCCCTGGCGGCGGGGCTCGGTGTCTCGGCGGTCATGGCGTACCAGGTCGCCCCGGAGATGACCTGGGGCAACGCGTTCGCGATGTGCGTCATCTACGGCGCCATCATCGTGCTGCTGGTGGTCACCGGCCTGCGCGAACTCATCATGAACGCCATCCCACTGGCGCTGAAGCACGCCATCACCATGGGAATCGGCCTCTTCGTCTGCCTCATCGGCCTGGTTCAGGCAGGCTTCGTCACCGGCATGAAGGGCCCCGGCGGCGTCTCGGGAGCCAAGCCGCTCCAGCTGGGTACCAGTGACATGCTGACCGGCTGGCCGGTGCTCTGCTTCGCCGTCACGCTCCTGCTGATCTTCGCACTCCAGGTCCGCAAGGTGCCCGGCGCGATCCTGATCGGCATCGTCGGCGGCACGATCTTCGCCGCGATCGTCCACCAGGTCGCCGGGCTCAGCCAGAAGGACTGGGGACTCAACGCCCCCGCGCTCCACGGCTCGCCCGTCAGCGCGCCGGACTTCGGCCTCTTCGGCAGTGTCTCGTTCAGCGGAATCGGCCATGTCGGCGGCATCACCGTCGGCGTCATCGTCTTCACCCTGGTGCTCGCCGGATTCTTCGACGCGATCGGCACGATCATCGGTGTCGGCCAGCAGGCCAACCTCGTCGACAGGGACGGGAAGATGCCGGGCCTCAACAAGGCCCTGACCATCGACGGCGCCGGCGGCATCGTCGGCGGTCTCGCCGGGGCGTCGGGCCAGACGGTCTTCGTCGAGTCCACCGCGGGCGTCGGCGACGGCGCGCGCACCGGCCTCGCCAGTGTCGTCACCGGCGTCGGCTTCGCGCTCTGCCTGGTCTTCACCCCGCTCGCCCAGCTCATCCCCACCCAGGTCGCGTCCGCCGCGCTGGTCGTCATCGGCTCGATGATGCTGACCAACGCCAAGCACATCGACTGGAACGACCAGGCCACCTCCATCCCGGTGTTCCTGACCACCGTTCTGATGCCGTTCGCCTACTCCATCACCGTGGGTATCGCGGCCGGTGTCATCTCCCACGTCCTCATCAAGGCCGTCCAGGGCAAGTTCCGGGAGATCGGCTGGCTGATGTGGGTACTCACCGCAGTGTTCCTGGCGTACTTCGCACTCCATCCCATTGAGAGCTGGCTGGGCGTCAAGTAGCCGCCCGCCCCCTTTCGCATATCCGTGAGGAGACCGACATGCTGGACATCGCCGAAGAACTGAACCGGTGGGTCGAGCAGGGACGCGAATTCGCCGTCGCCACCGTGGTGGCGGTCGGCGGAAGCGCGCCGCGCCGCCCGGGAGCCGCACTCGCGGTGGACACCGAGGGCACTGCGATCGGGTCGGTCTCCGGCGGCTGTGTGGAGGGGGCGGTCTACGAGCTCTGCCAGGAAGCCCTGGAAACCGGCCGCAGCGTTGTCGAACGCTTCGGCTACAGCGACGAGGATGCCTTCGCCGTAGGCCTGACCTGCGGCGGCGTCATCGACATACTGATCACCCCGCTCCGGGCCGACGCACCCTCGCGGGAGACATACGTGGCCGCGCTCGCCGCCGCCGCCGATGGCACGTCGGCGGCCGTGGCCCGGATCACCGACGGCCCGGACGAGCTGCTTGGCCGCGCCGTGCTGGTCCACACCGACGGATCGTACGAAGGGACGCTGGGCGGCCACCGGGAGCTGGACCGCACCGCCGTCTCCGAAGCGCTGGCCATGCTGGACGCGGGCCGCACCGAGACCATCACGATCGGTGAGGACGGCTCGCGCTGCGGCCGCCCGCTGACGCTGCTGGTCGAGTCGAGCGTGCCGCCGCCCCGGATGATCGTCTTCGGCGCGATCGATTTCGCGTCGGCCCTGGTCACCGTCGGAAAACTGCTTGGTTACCGGGTCACCGTCTGCGACGCCCGCCCGGTCTTCGCGACCGCCACCCGCTTCCCCGACGCCGACGAGATCGTCGTCGACTGGCCGCACCGCTATCTGCAGTCCACCGAGGTCGACAGCAGGACCGCACTCTGCGTCCTCACACACGACGCGAAGTTCGACGTGCCGCTGCTGAAACTGGCCCTCACCCTGCCGGTCGCCTATGTGGGCGCGATGGGCTCACGCCGTACCCACCTCGACCGGAACACCCGGCTCCGCGACGTCGGCGTCACCGAGCTGGAACTGGCCCGCCTCCGCTCGCCCATCGGCCTGGACCTCGGCGCCAGGACCCCCGAGGAGACCGCCCTGTCGATCGGCGCGGAGATCGTCGCCCACCGGCGCGGCGGCACCGGGGCCCCGCTCACCGGCGCACACACACCCATCCACCACGACAGCGCGACGGGCCCGGCCGGCCGGATAGGCTCCGTCGCCTGACACGCCCCGGGCAGTGCGTGACCCGGGGGACACGCACTGCCCGGCTTCACCCGATCGGGGCAATTAGGTGGCCTGAGGGGGTACGGGATGGAACGCGGAGGCGTCGAAATACGTCTTGCGGGCCGACCGGCAACAACCCCGAGAGGCAGTGGTGAACATGGCCGTCGACGCATCGAGCGTCACCGCCCCCAGGCAACCGGGCGACGGAGACCTGACGTCGAGAGGCCCCGGGCGCGGCGGACCGCTCCGGGAACTGGCCAGATCCTGGGCGCTCGTCCTCTCCCTGGTACCGCTCGGCCTGCTCGCCGTGGCGGCCTGGTACGGGCAGTATGTGCGCCCCAGCGCCGACGAGTGGTGCTTCCTGCCGTTCGTACGTGACCACGGAATCTCCGGGCTCACCGGAAAGTTCTACTTCCACGACAACGGCCGGATCGCCAACGGCTGGCTCGTCGGCCTCTACGCCGAGCCGGGAGTCCCCGGCCACCAGTGGTACGGACTGGTCAGCGGTGTACTGATGGTGGGGCTGCTCTGGGCGGTGATCGCCCTGGCCTTCCGGGCCGGCCGGCTCACCGTGCCGCGCGGCGTACCGCTGCTCGTGGCCTCCGTCACGGCCGTGGTCTTCCTCCTCGCCACCACGAACACGTACAAGACGTTCTTCTGGCCCGCGGCCTCCGTCTCGCACACCCTGGCGCCCGTGCTCGCCTTCGCCGCGGTCATCCCGGCGCTGCTGGCCCGCGGCCCCCGGGCCAGGATCGCCGCCCTCGTCATCGCCGTGTTCGCGGGCACCTTCCTCGGGACGCTGTCCGAGGAGACCTCGGTCGTGCTCCTGGTGGTCCTCTCGGCCGTCGTGCTCTTCGCCGGACAGGTCTTCACCGCCGACGCGCGGCGCTACGCCCGGCGCTGGGCGCTCGCCACGATGGCCGGTGTCGTCATCGGTGTGGTGCTGCTGGTGACGTCACCCGGCTCGCGTGAGCGCCGCCAGAAGTTCGGCGCCGGGACTTCGATGGTGTCCCCCGACTCGCTGACGACCTCCCTGCACCTGTACGTCCACATCATCTGGACGGTCGTGTCGACCTGGCAGTACCTGGGCGCGGTCGCGGCCGGCCTGGTGCTCGGTCTGGTGGCGCGCCGGGAGAGGTCCGGGTCCCTGCTGCCGTGCCGCCCGTTCCTCCTCGCGGGCGTCGGGGCGCTGGCCCTGCTGGTCTCCGGTTTCCTGTGCACCGTCATCACGTACCCGGTGTTCGGGAAGCACGTCCTGACCACCGAGCGGACCTGGAACGACTATCTGCTGCTGTACGTCCTGCTGCTCCTCGGCATCGGCGCTCTGCTGGGCCGCGCGATCCGGCTGCGCCCGCGAGGGGCGCTGGCCGTGACGGCCGCGGCGGGCGTCGTCTGCGCCGGGGTCTGCGTCTCACTGGCCGTGCCGCTGCACACCCTCGGGCACCAGATGCACGTCAGGGCCGAGAAGTGGGACCGCCAGGACCAGTGGATGCGGAAGGAGTCGGCGGCCGGGGCGAAGGTGCTGCCGTACAAGCCGCTCCATGTGGGCAAGATGCTGGAGCCCTTCAGCATGAAGCCGCACGGCTGGCCGGCCAGCTGCGTCGCCGACTACTACCACGTCGACCGGGTCACCCACGCGAAGCGGCTGCCCTGACCCGGTCCTCGTCGGGCGCGGAGGCCGCGCCCGAGTCGATGGCCCAGCGGGCCAGCAGGAACGAGACGGGAGTGACGAGGACACCGGCCGCGACCGCCGCGATGTCCTCGTTCATCCCGAGCATGCTCACCGCCAGGTAGAGCAGGATTCCGCTGCCCACGACATTGACCAGGCCGGAGACCGGGTAGCGCGCGAAGGCGCGCCAGGTGGGGCGGGTGCGGCAGGTGATGTACGAGTTGAGCAGGAACGACACCGTGATGCCCACGGCCCAGCCCAGCACATGGGCCGCCAGATACGGCATCCAGTGGTTCAGCGTGGCGAACACCGCGTAATAGACACCGGTATTGGCGACCCCGATCGCCGCGAACGTGGCGAACTGCCTGAGCGAACGGCCCTTCTTCGCGGGCGGCGGGGGCTCGGCCGGGGGCGGGGGAGGTGTGGCGGGTGTGCGCGTTCCGTCGGAGCTCATGAGGTCGGCCGCACCTGCCCCGCGGCCTCCAGCGGGGAGCGCGACACGAAGTCCTTGGCACGGTCGTCGGTCTCGCTGACCACGTAGTGCGGCCTGCGCTTCGACTCGTGGTAGATCCGCCCGACGTACTCGCCGATGACCCCGAGGGTGGCGAGCTGGATCCCGCTGAGCGCGACGATCGCGGTGATCAGCGTCGTGTATCCGGGGGTGTCGACCCCGTCGAGCAGGACGTTCCCGATGATGTACACCGCGTAGACGAGCGCCGAGAGGAAGAGGCAGAGGCCCGTGTGGATGGCGAGCCGGAGCGGCTTGCTGTTGAACGAGAGCAGACCGTCGATGCCGTAGTTGAGCAGGTGGCGCCCGCCCCACTTCGACTCCCCGGCCGCCCGCTCCACGTTCTGGTAGGTGAAGCTGACGGTGTCGAAACCGATCCAGGAGAAGATCCCCTTGGAGAAGCGGTTGCTCTCGGGGAGCGACAGCACACTGTCCACCGCGCGGCGGGACAGCAGCCTGAAATCGCCCGCTCCGTCGATGACCTCGACATCCATGCAGCGCCGGACGAGCCGGTAGTACGCCCGGCTGAGCGCGGACCGCAGCTTGCCCTCGCCCGTACGGTCGCGCTGGGCGACGACCTGGTCGTAACCGTGCCGGTGCAGGTCGAGCATGCGCGGCAGGAGCGTGGGCGGATGCTGGAGGTCGGCGTCCATCAGGACGGCCGCGTCGCCCGCCGCCATCCGCAGGCCGGCGAGCATCGCCGACTCCTTGCCGAAGTTGCGGCTGAAGGAGGTGTAGCGCACTCGTGAGTCGTCGGCTGCGAGCCCGCGGAGTTCACTCAGGGTCCGGTCTGCGCTGCCGTCGTCGACGTAGCAGATCTCGAACGTCTCCCCGGTCGGTTCGAGCGCGGCGACCAGCGCGGTGTGGAAGGCGCCGATCACCTCCGCTTCGTTGTAGCACGGTACGACAACCGAAAGGTGCACCATCGTCATTCACTCCGTGTCTGTTTGCGAACGGCGATCTCCCTCCGGAAATCGCTACCCATGAAGAACGGTGGTGAGGGCGGCGGGGTTGCCTGTCGTGACCAAACCGATTCAGACTTTGCGTCACCGGGCGATCACGATCGAAAAGGATCCGAACGGTGGCGAGTCGGACCGCCGCGAAGATGCGGGCCGGTGTACGGCTCAGGTCTGCGGGACTTTCCCCGGCGCGCGCCGGGCCGACGCGCCGTGCCAGTACTGGGCGGGGTCCGCCTGCTGGAGGGCTTCCTCGGCGAGCTTGCGCGCCTCGGCGAGAACATCGCCCTGCTCCTGGACCAGCTGGTCGTATATCGGCGAACCCGGGGTGGAGAGATAGCTCACTGGCGTACGTTCCTTACAAGTCGGCTGCCTGTCCAGCCGCTATTGCCCGGAAAGCGCCGGACCATTCACGATCGATCGGACGCTCCGTGCCGGGGCGGCGGTCCCCGGACACGCGGCCGGGGCACACCGCCCTCGCTGAACCCGCGGCCGGGGTGCGCGGACCGGACCCGGTGTCACTCCACGAGGCTGCCCAGCCGGCCTTCGAGCAGTACCAGCAGTTCGCTCAGCGAATCGGACAGCTCGTCGCGGCCCCGGGCGTCGATTCCGTCCAGCAGGGCCGCCTCGTACCGCAGCTGGACCGGGAGCAGCCGGTCCAGGAGTGTGCGGCCCTCCTCCGTGAGGGAGAGGTGCGAGACGCGGCGGTCGCGGTCGTCCGGCCGCCGGGCGACGAGCCCGCGCTCCTCCAGCTGCCGTACGCGCTTGGTCACCGCGGCCCCCGACGCGAAGGTCTCGCGGGCGATCCGGCCCGGCGTGAGCTCACGGTCCACCCGGCGCAGAGTGCCGAGTACGTCGAACTCCGGCCGGGAGAGTCCCTCCCGGCGGAGCGGTGCGTCGGCGGCCTGCTGCAGCAGTGCGGAGCAGCGGTTGAGCCGTCCGATCACCGCCATCGGGCCGGTGTCGAGCCCGGGCAGCACCTGCTCCCATTGCCGGATCACCCCCGCGACGATGTCCTCGGCCATGTACACCCTCCTCGCTCTCGGTCCGGGTCGATTCTGCCCCTTGTGGAGCTGTCTCCCTAAGCGGCCGGTACCGGCGGCGCGGTGCGGCGTACCAGCAGCGCCAGCGTGTGATGGCCGTCCTGCTCGGCGGAGGTGACAGGGCCGGTGGGCAGGGCGCGTTGCCACCACTCGCCGGCCGCGACATCGACGGCCTCGCGCAGTTCCACCAGCGCGAGGGCCAGGCGGTCCCGGGCCCACCCCGTGGTGTGGTCGGGGGCGGCCCGCAGCTCGACCAGGCGCCGGGCGGCGGCCTCGGCCGTCGTGACACGCACCAGGGCCGCATCGATACGGTCGGTGGCCCGGCGGTTGGTGACCAGCAGGCAGCAGAGCAGCCCGAGCACCGCGCCCGTCAAGGTGTCCAGGGCACGGTCCGTGATCAGGGTGTGGGCGGGCATGGCGGTACCGAACTCGGTCAGCAGCAGTGCCATCGGGGTGACGCACACCGACCCCAGCCAGTAGTTGCGGGTCATGAAGGCCTCCGCGCCGATCTGGAAGGCCAGGGCCAGCAGCACCATGGTGAATCGGCCGGTGTGGATCAGCGGAAGAAGCGCGAAGTAGAGGGCCAGACCGAGCACGTTGCCGATGAGACGCTGGACCGCCCGCTGCCAGGAGAGCGTGATGTTGGCCTGGAAGAGCGAGGCCGCGGTGACCACGGCCCAGTACGGATGCCCCACCCCGACGGCGAGCGAGGCCCAGCCGGCGAGCGCGCACCCGACGGCTACCCGCGCTCCGATGGGCAGCAGCGGCGACCCGGGACGCAGCCGCGCCAGCACCGGCCGGATCCCGTGGGCGCGGTCGGGCGGCGGGAGCCTCAGCCGGAGGGCGAGAGCCCGGTGCTCGGCGGTGGTGAGCCCGACCGTGGGCAACGACCGGCCGCGCCGCAGGACGCGCGCCAGGTCGGCGCACCGCTGCGCCTCCCTGCCCGGATCCGGCACCGGACCAGGCGTAAGGGCTGACATGGGGTCCGTCGTGGGTTCCGGGTCCCGGTCAGGAGGCGGGCCGGCGGATCGGGCCCGGGACAGGGACGCCGGCGCGGCCAGTGCGGACTCCGCGTGGACGAGTAGCCGCTCCAGTGCGGCCCGCTCCTCGTCTCCTGAGCGGACGAGGAAGAGTGTGTGCCAGGCGGCGTTGACGGCCGCGGCTGTGGCGCGCCGGCCGGGGAGCGCGCCGCGCTCTTCCGCGCGCCACAGCGCGGCAGCCGCCTCCAGGGCCCGGGCGACCGCGATCCGCTCCGGCCCGCGCGGCCGGAGCAGCGCCGGAGCCATCCCGGCGGCCCAGGCCACCGCCCCGCCGCCGAGCGCGAGGGCCAGATGAAGGGGGAGCTGCCCCAGATGCTGGGGGACGAAGAAGGCGGATGCGGCGATGAAGGTGAAGATCAGATTGCCGGGCGGGCCGATCCGGGTCGCGTCGCAGGCCATTTTGTGGACGGCGGCCAGCAGCGAAGCGAGCAGCACCAGCAGCGCGGGCGAGGTGACCAGCGATGCGCACAGCAGCGCGGCGGCGAGACTCGCGACCATACCGAGCACCACCCACACCAGCGTGCGGGCGCGTGCGGCGTACGGCAGGCCGTGCGCGTAAAGGGCGCACATCGCCCCGGCCGACGTGTAGAGGACGAGGTCCATCCGGCCCAGCGCGAGGAGCACCGCGTCGGGTACGGCAATGGCCACCGCCGCGCTGAGTGCGGGCTTGTGCCAGATGTCGGCCGGGCGCCTCAGCTTGAAGGTGGTCCTGACGGGGAGCGGGCGAATCCGCGGGGGACGTGCGCCCTCCGGTCCTCTCTTGGCGTGCTTGGGCATACCAAAAGATTAGCAGGTGTTTTACTCGTAAAGGATATCTGCCGTGGCACGCGTGTGGTGCCCCATTCGCTCGGCGGCTGTCCATGATGTGGTCGGTGGTTTGACCGGGTTCAGCCATGCCGGATACGTTGCGCGCCATGCAGCCTTCCGCACACCTGACGACTCGTGGTCATGTCGACCTGAAGCGTGTGTGCTCCGCGGCGTGTCACCGGGCCTGACCGCCTGGCTGTACGCGCCGCCCGCTGACTTCATCTCCCCGCCCCGGTTTTCCCGGGCTGCGCGGCGCCCTTCCCGGAAGAAGCAGAGCTCCGCCCATCCTCGGCGGGGTCTGCCGTGTGGCTCCGCAGAGGAGCCCGTACCGCAGTGCCACCCCACCGAGCAACGGGATGCCATCCGTGGACCGTCCGCCCGCGCCCGCCCGCCGCCCCGTCCCTGTCCGCCGTCCCGCCCCCGTCCGCCGCTCCGACATACCGGCCGCCGGACCGCAGCGCCGTGCGGCCGGCGCCGCCACCGGCGCCGTTCTCGCCGCGATCCTCGACCACGGTCCGGTCGCCCGCTCCACCGTCGCCCGTCTCACCGGGCTGTCGCCCGCATCGGTCACCGGCCACTCCAGACAGCTGCTGGCACGCGGCCTGATCCGGGAGGCCGCGGAGACCGCCGGGCCACGCGGTCTGGGGCGGCCCCACATCCCGGTCGAGATCGACACCGGCCAGTGCCTGGTGGCGGGTGCGCACATCGCCGTGGCGCACTCGACGCTCTCCCTGATGGATCTGCGGGGCCGGGTCGTGGCCGAGGAGCGGGAGCCGCACCGGGACACCGACCCCCGGCTGGTGCTTCGCGCACTGGCCGCGCGGCTGCCCCTGCTGGTGGCCGCGCACGCGGGCGGCCGCACCGTACTCGGGCTCGGTGTCGCCACCGGGAACCGCGTCGACCCCGCGGCCGGGACGATCGTGGACCATCCCCAGCTCGGCTGGCGCGATGTGCCGGTACGCGAGTACCTCGCCACGGCCACCGGGCTGCCGGTCCATGTCGACAGCCACGCACGGGCGTTGGCGCGCGCGGAGCAGATGTTCGGTGAGGTGACCACTCGTACCAGCGCGGTACTCCTCTTCGTCGGTGCCGTCATCGACGCGGCCTTCACCTCCGCCGGAACCGTCCATCTGGGGCCGCGCGCCGGGGCGGGGAGTGTGGCGCATCTGCCGGTCGGCCCGGACCACGGGACCGGCGCCGCGGTGCTCTGCGTGTGTGGCAGGCCGGGCTGTCTCCACTCCATGGCCTCGGAGCCCGCGATGCTGAGCCGGGCCGCCGAACAGGGGCTGCGCACAAGGACGTTCAGGGAGCTGCTCGATCTCGCCCTGGCCGGTGAACCCCGTGCACGGGAACTCTTCAGGCGCCGGGCCCGGTATGTCGGCCGGGCGGCGGCCCTGCTGCTGGACACCTTCGACCCCGAGATCCTGGTGGTCGTCGAGCCGGGAGTCGCCCGGCTGCCGGAGTGCCTGGCCGTGCTCCGGGCGGAGGCCGGCGAGCGTTCCCTGGTCTGCGACCACCCCCAACAGACCGTGGTGCCCGGCAGTTTCACCGAGTCGGTGCTGGCCACCGCGGGCGGCGCGGTGGCGCTCGGCGCCCTGTACGCGGACCCGCTCGGCCCCTGGCCCGCGGTGACGGCGGCCTGCTGACGCTCCGGCGGTGCACCGAATTAATTCAGAAGGTTGCATTGTTGACCCGGCGGGAAACAAGACGCGAGGATGGATTCATGACCGGACCGCAGCGGATTCCCCAGTACGCGCCCCTCGGGGTGTGCGACTGCCGCGCGGTCGCGTCGGCCGGCGTCTTCGCCCGCCTTTTCTGTTGTCGCTCCGCTCGGGTCTCCCGATAGCTGCTGAGCATCTCGTCCGCTCCGTTGAGGAGCGTACGCAATCCCCGATTGCGGGTTTCTCGCTTTCCTTCCTCATTCTTCTTTCCTGCTCCAGGTATGCCGTGCTGATCCGTCATGCCTGAGGGCCGATTCCTCCTGGGGAGATCATGACCGTCACCGCCACTCCGTCCCCCGTACCGTCCACGTACCCCAATCCCGGAATTACTCCCGGAGTTACTCCGGGAATCGCTCCCGAGCGGTTCCGGCAGGTGTTCCGCCGTTATCCCGCCGGGGTGGTCGCCGTGACCGCCGACTCCGGCCGGGGGCCGGTCGGGTTCACCGCGACCTCACTCACCTCGCTCTCCCTCGACCCGCCGCTGGTGTCCTTCGGTATCGCGGTGACCGCCTCGAGCTGGCCGCACATCGAGCGCGCCACGACCGCCGTCGTCAACTTCCTCAGCTCCGAACAGGAGTCGCTGGCCAGGACGTTCGCGAAGAGCGGCATCGACAGGTTCGCCGCGCCGACCGAGTGGCGGAGGCTGCCGGGCGGCGAGCCGGTGCTCGGCGGGGTGGCGGGCTGGCTGCGGCTCGGCGTCGAGCAGATCGTGCCGGCCGGGGACCACCGGATCGTGGTGGCGCGGGTCGAGGACTCCTGGCTCGACGAGAGCCGGGGCCCGCTGGTGTTCCACGACGGCAACTACCTGCCTCTCTGATTCTGTTGTCCATTCCGCCGTCCGCAACCGCCCACTGATCAGGAATCACCGTGCCAGCTTTTCCGCCCTCGTCTCCCCCCGGCCGCAGATCCTTTCTCGCCCTCATGGGCGGCACGGCGCTCGGCCTCGCCGGCTGCGCCCCACAGGCCACGACGGCCGCCAGCGGGAAACCGCTCGGAAAACTCCCGTCCGGCGCCCCGCCACCAGGAACGAAACTCTCCGTCGCCGTACGGACCACACAACTCCAGCTCGTCCCGTCCGGACTGAAAAAGGACCTGCGGTTCACCGTCTCCGACTGGCCCAATCTGACTGCGGGCCCCGACATCATCCAGGGATTCCGCGCCCACTCCATCGACCTCGCGGTCAATGCGGGAATTCCCCCGGTCCAGGCCGCCGCGATCGGGGTCGGCGCGCGGATCGTGGCGGTCCAGGAGCGCAACCACCCGTCGTACGTCTTCGCCACAGCGCCCGGCTCACCGATCACGGAAACCGGAGACTTCCGGGGCAAGAAGATCGGCTTCTCGCAGGGCCAGGCCCAGGGTGTGGTCGTCCTGCGGGCGTTGAAGAAGGCCGGTCTGCGCAACAGCGACGTCACCCTCGTGGCCCTGCCCAGCACCCAGTTCCTGACCGCACTCCAGTCCAGGCAGGTGGACGTGGCCCCGCTCGCGGAGCCCACGCTCACCAAGTACCTCAGGCAGTACGGCAAGGACGGCGCCCGGGGCGTGCACACCGATGTGGTCGACCTGCTCACCGTTCTCTGGGCGCCGGACGAGGTGCTGGACGACCCGGCCAGGGCCACCGCTGTCCGCGACTTCATCCCGCTCTGGGCCCGTGGCCAGGTCTGGGCCTGGGAGCACCCCGACCGGTGGATCGACCGGTACTACGTCAAGGACCAGGGCGTCACGGTGGCGGACGGCAGGCGCATCGTCGCGTCCCTGGCCAGGCCGGTCTTCACCACGAGCTGGAACCGGGCGATCGCCTGGGAGCAGGAGACCGCGGACCTGCTGGCCTCGGGCGGCTTCGTACCCCGGCAGGACGTCACCAAGCTGTTCGACCGCCGTTTCGAGCGACTGGCCGCCGAAGCCGTACCCGCCGCCTACCGGGAGGGATCATGACCGAAGTACTGCCGAACGCCCGCTTCCGGGAACCGGCGCAGGCCGAGTCCGAGCACGCCGAGCCCGAGCACGGCGAGTCCGTGCCCTCCGAGTCCGAGCACCCCGAGTCCGAGCACCCCGAGTCCCCGCACGCGGAGTTGGCGCAACGACCTGCCGGCCGCGCCGCCCGCAAACGGCTGGGGCCCGGGCGGGCCGTGCCCTTCGGCCGGCTGATCGGCCCGGCGCTGGTGGTCCTCCTCTGGTGGGCCTCGTCCGCTCTCGGCTATCTCGACCCGAGGATCCTCTCGGGGCCCGGGACCGTGCTCTCCACCGCGGGCGATCTGGCCGCCGACGGCCGGCTCCAGGCGAACGTCCTGATCTCGCTCCAGCGCGCCGGGCTCGGTCTCCTCTTCGGGGCGGCGGCCGGGACGGCCCTCGCGGTGGCGGCCGGGCTGAGCCGTACCGGGGAGTACCTGCTCGACGGCCCCCTCCAGATCAAGCGGGCCATTCCCTCGCTGGCGATGCTGCCGCTGCTGATCCTCTGGCTGGGCATCGGTGAGGAGATGAAGGTCACCGTCATCGCCCTCGGCGTGGCGGTGACCGTGTACGTCAACACGTACGCCGCGCTGACCGGCATCGACAGCCGGTATGTCGAGCTGGCTCAATCGCTCGGGCTCAGCCGCATCCAGTTCATCCGCACGGTGGTCGGCCCCGGCTCGCTGCCCGGCTTCTTCGTCGGGCTGCGGCTCGGCGTGACCGCCTCCTGGCTCGGCCTGATCGTGGTCGAGCAGATCAACGCCACCAGCGGAATCGGCTACATGATGTTCCAGGCCCAGCAGTACGCGCAGTCCGACGTCATCATCGTCGGCCTGGTGGTCTACGGGATCTTCGGCTTCGTATCGGACGCCCTGGTCCAGACGACGGGAAGGAGGGCCCTGTCGTGGCGACGCACCCTGGCGGGCTGACCGGTACGCGGCCGGCGGCCGTACGGATGACGAAGCTGGTGCGCCGCTTCGGCGACCGGACCATCCTGCACGAGCTCGATCTGACGCTGGCCCGGGGCGAGTTCACCGCTCTGCTCGGCCGCAGCGGCTCGGGCAAGTCCACCCTGCTGCGGGCAGTGGCCGGCCTCGACCACGGGGTCGACGGCTCGGGCGGACTCAGCGTCCCCGAGCGGGTGTCGCTCTCGTTCCAGGACTCCCGGCTGCTGCCCTGGCTGCGCCTCCTGGACAACGTGGTGCTCGGGATGCGCGGTCCCGGGGCCCGGGACCGCGGGCTGACCGCGCTCGACGAGGTCGGCCTGGCGGGCCGTGAACGGTCCTGGCCGCACGAACTGTCCGGCGGTGAGCAGCAGCGGGCCGCACTCGCCCGCGCCCTGGTCCGCGATCCCGGCCTGCTGCTGGCCGACGAGCCGTTCGGCGCCCTGGACGCACTCACCCGGCTCAGGATGCACGGGCTGCTGCGCGAGCTGTACGAACGCCACCGGCCCGCCGTGCTGCTCGTGACCCACGATGTCGACGAGGCGGTCGAACTCGCCGACCGGGTGCTGGTCCTGGAGGGCGGCCGGATCTCCCTCGATCTGAGGATCGGCCTCGCCGCACCCAGGACCCGGCGCGATCCCCGGTTCCAGGAGCACCGGGACACCCTGCTCGCCGCCCTCGGCGTGACAGAGCCCCAGCTCCAGGCATAGCCGCAGCTCGTACGCGCCCCCGGCCTACCCCCCGCATACCCCTTGAGGAGACGACACCGTCATGCCACGTACCCCCGGCGCCACCCCCGGCCGCGCCCCGCTGCACCTCAACGCGTTCCTGATGTCCACCGGCCATCACGAGGCGTCCTGGCGGCTCGCCGAGAGCCCGGCGCGCGCCAACTCCGACATCGAGCACTACAAGAACCTCGCCAGGATCGCCGAACGCGGCAGACTCGACTCGGTGTTCCTCGCCGACAGCCCCGTCCTGATGGGCGACCCGGGCAGGCGGCCTTCGGCCAAGCTGGAGCCCACCGTCCTGCTCACCGCGCTGGCTGGCGCCACCGAGCACATCGGGCTCATCGCCACCGCTTCCACCAGCTACAACGAGCCGTACAACCTGGCCCGCAGGTTCGCCTCGCTCGACCATGTCTCCGGCGGCCGGGCCGGCTGGAACATCGTCACCACCGCGGGCGCCGACGCGGCCCGCAACTTCGGCCTCGACGACACCCCGCTCCACCGCGACCGGTACCGCCGCGCCGCCGAGTTCGTCGAGGTGTCCACCAAGCTGTGGGACAGCTGGGCCGACGACGCCGTGGTCGCCGACAAGGAGCGCGGGGTGCACGCGCTGGCGGACCGGGTACGCCGGATCGACCACAGCGGCCCGTACTTCCGCGTCGACGGGCCGCTGAACGTCCAGCGCCCGCCGCAGGGTTATCCGCTGCTGGTGCAGGCGGGCTCCAGCGAGGACGGCAAGGACTTCGCCGCCCGCTACGCGGAGGCGGTGTTCACCGCCCAGCAGACACTGGAGGAGGGCATCGCCTTCTACCAGGACGTCAAGCGGCGCGCGCAGGCCGCGGGCCGTGACCCCGCCGGCATCAGGATCCTGCCGGGGATCGTCCCCGTCATCGGCGGCACCGAGGCCGAAGCCCGTGAACTGGACGCCGAACTCGACCGGTTGATCGTGCCCGAGTACGCGAAGCGACAGCTGGCCGAGCGGCTGAGGATCGCCCCGGACGACCTGGCGCTCGACGAGGAGCTGCCCGATGACATTCCCACCGAGGACGAGATCGAGGGGGCGAAGAGCCGGTACACCCTCGTCGTGGAGCTTGCCCGGCGCGAGCGGCTGACCGTGCGCCAGCTCATCGGACGGTTGGGGGGCGGCCGAGGTCACCGTACCTTCGCGGGTACGGCGGAGCAGGTGGCCGACACCCTCGAGCACTGGTACGAGAGCGGAGCGGCCGACGGGTTCAACATCATGCCCGCGGTGCTGCCCTCCGGGCTCGAGACCTTCGTGGACCGGGTCGTGCCGATCCTCCAGGAGCGCGGGCTCTTCCGCACCGAGTACACGGGGCGCACGCTGCGTGAGCACTACGGCCTGCCGCGCCCCGCCAACCAGCTGTTCGACACCGCAGCCCTGAGCGGCCGGTAGACACCGGTCTCCTTACGCGGGCAGTCGCGGTGCCGGCACGGCTACTGGAGCGCGTGGACGGCCGCCGTGAAGACGGCGGGCAGCCGGGCGGCCGCGGGCACGACGAGGCCCGCGGTCCGCGGGCTGCCGCTGAAGGACAACAGGGCGCAGGTCAGCAGCCGGTGACGGCGCGTCAGGCGCTGCCAGGCGCCCTCGTAGCCGTCGGGCCGGCCGGCGGCCAGGCAGCGCACCGCTGCCCCGGCGGTCGCCAGGGCCAGCGCGATGCCCTCGCCGGTGAGGGCATCGACGTACCCCGCGGCGTCACCGACGAGCAGGACCCGCCCGGCGACCCGGCGCCGTACCCGCTGGCGGAGCGGGCCCGCCCCGCGCACGGGGCTCGCGTACGGCCCGCGCAGTGCCGCCCGGAGCGCCGGGAACCCGGCCAGGTGCTCGTCGTAGCCGCGACGGCTGCGGCTGAGCACCGCCACCCCGACCAACTCCTCGCCGACGGGGGTCACATACGCCTCCCCGTGCGCGGACCAGTGCACCTCCACGTAGTCGGTCCACGGGGCGCACCGGTAGTGGCGGCGCAGCCCGTACCGGCCGGGGGAGCGGCCGGGCAGATCGAGCCCGAGACCGCGCCGCAGCGGTGAGTGCAGGCCGTCGGCGGCCACCAGCCAGCGCGCGGTGAGCCCGGCCGCCGTCACGCTGTCGGCGCTCTGGCGCACTTCGCCGACCTTGCTCGTGACCATCCGTACGCCCAGCTCGCGGGCGCGCTCGTGCAGCGCGGAGTGCAGCACCGTGCGGCGGATCCCGAGCCCGGTCCCGTCCCGGAACGCCGCCTCGGCGCTGCGTCGGCCGTCGAGATAACGGATGCCGCGCAGGCCCCACCCCTCCGCTGCCACCCCCAGCGCACGCAGCGCGGCGACACCGCCGGGCATGACTCCCTCGCCGCAGGCCTTGTCCACCGGCGAGGTCCTGGGCTCCACGACGACCGCCTCCATACCGGCCTGCGCGGCATGGATGGCGGTGGCGAGCCCGGCGGGACCGCCGCCCGCCACCAGTACGTCGATCACGCGGTGACGTTCCCCGCAGGACCGGACCGCGCTGCCCGCTGCGAGAACGCAGCGCCGGCCAGCGCAGCGTTCTCACAGCGGATACGGACCGTCAGCAGCACGGCATTGAGCAGGGTGAACGCCAGCGCGGTGAGCCATGCGGTGTGCACCAGCGGCAGCGCCACCCCCTCGGCGACCACGGCCACATAGTTCGGATGCCGCAGCCATCGGTACGGGCCGCCCTGCACGAGCGGCAGGCCGGGGACGACGATCACCCGGGTGTTCCAGCGCGGACCCAGGGTCCCGATGCACCACCAGCGCAGCCCCTGGGCGGCCACCAGTACGGCAGCCATGGCCCAGCCGAGCGCGGGCAGGAACGGCCGGCCGCCCAGCCAGACCTCGGCCACGCACGCCGCGAGGAGGCCGGTGTGCAGGGCGACCATCGCCGGATAGTGGCCCTGCCCGGCGACGGTCGCACCGCGCGCCATGCTCCAGCGCTCGTTGCGCCGGGCGACGACGAGTTCGGCGATGCGCTCGGCGGCGACAGCGGCCACCAGCAGCACGTACCACATCATGGGGTCCTCCGAATCACTGCGTCCTCCGTATCACGGCGTCCTCCGGCTCAGTCCTGCTCGATCCTGCTGATGAGGGGGCGGAGCGCCGGCCTACCAGCGCAGCAGAACCAGTTCGCAGCCGAACCCCGGGCCCATCGCCATCAGCAGCCCCGGCGTGCCCGGCGCCGGGGGATCCCCGGCCAGGGTGTCGCGCAGCACGTGCACCACCGACGACGAGGACAGATTCCCCACGTCGGCTAGGTGGCGCCAGGTGACGCCGAGTGCGTCGTCGGGCAGTCCGAGCGCCTCCGTCACGGCCTCCAGCACCTTGGGCCCGCCCGGGTGGCAGACCCAGGCGGCCACATCCTTCGGCTTGAGCCCGTGGTCGGCGAGGAAATCCGTGACGTCCGCCGCGAGATGACGGCGGACCAGGTCGGGCACGGACGGGTCGAGCACGACCTGGAAGCCGGAGCTCTTGATGTTCCAGCCCATGACGTGACCGGTGTCGGGGTAGAGCTTGCTGCGGGTGTCCACGACGGCCGGCCCCGGCAGATCACGCTCCGCGGCCGCGTGGTCCGGGCCGCAGGCGACGATGGCCCCCGCGCCGT
Source organism: Streptomyces sp. NBC_01197 (assembly GCF_036010505.1). NCBI lineage: Bacteria > Bacillati > Actinomycetota > Actinomycetes > Kitasatosporales > Streptomycetaceae > Streptomyces > Streptomyces sp. NBC_01197. The sequence goes on along the minus strand of NZ_CP108569.1, from coordinate 1,245,902 downwards.
CCCCGAAGAGGGCGGTGGCAATCAGATTGGCCATCGAGCTGTCGTCGCGCTGGAAGGTGAGGGAGCACAGCTCGACGGAGAGCAGCACCGCGACCTGGTCCGGATGGCCGAGCAGATAGTCGTGCATCCTGGCCAGCCCCGCCGCGCCCCCGGCGCAGCCGAGCCCGAAGAGCGGCAGGCGTTTGACGTCGGAGCGCATCCCGAGCCGTCCGGCCAGCCGGGCGTCGACCGAGGGGGCGGCGATTCCGGTGACCGAAGTGAAGATCAGCAGGTCGACGTCCTCGGGGCGCAGCCCCGCCGCGTGCAGCGCTCCCCGCACCGCTGTGGCGCCGAGCTCCGTCGCGCCGGTGATGAACGCGTCGTTGGCGGCCCCGAACCCGGCCAGCTTCTCGTACGCGTCGAGCGGCAGCGTCATGTGGCGGGAGTCGACCCGGGAGCTGCGGTGCAGCCGGTCGAGGACCCGCCGGTCGGCGCCTTCGGGCAGACAGACGCGGGCCACCATGTCGGTGATCTCGTGCTGGGCGTGGCGGTGCGGTGCCAGGACACCGTGGACGGCTGCGATCCGGGTCAATGTGTTCTCCCACCTCGGGGATGACGTGCCCTGCATTGCAGCATCCCTGCCCCGGGCACGGCCCCCGACACCCTGGCCGGTGCCCCGGCGCCGGCTGCCGATTCGCCCGTACGTGTGGAGAGCGCGCGGAACCGCGATGTGCGGGGGCCCGCGCCTACGATCACGGGGTGGGAACTTCCGAACAGCCCCTGGCAGATGGACCCGCTGTCCGGCGGGGCGGTGTCGTGGCCGCCCTCGCCGGGTCGTGTCACCCCGGCCCGGTCGTGGCGGTCACCGCGCTGCTGGCGGCGCTCGCCGCGTCCGCTGGGCTGAGCCCCGCGCGGTGTGTGCTGACCACCGCCGCCGTGCTCGCCGGGCAGCTGTCCGTCGGCTGGTGCAACGACGCGGTCGACGCCCGCCGGGACACCGCCGCGGGCCGCAGCGGCAAGCCGGTCGCCAACGGCGCGGTGGGCGTACGCACTGTGTGGACCGCCGCCTTCACCGCGCTCGCGCTCTGTGTGCCGCTGTCGTTCGGCTGCGGGCCATGGGCGGGCGCCGTCCATCTGACCGGGGTCGCCTGGGCCTGGGCGTACGACCTCGGGCTCAAGGCGACCGTCTGGTCGTGGCTGCCGTACGCGGTGGGGTTCGCCGCACTGCCCGCCTTCGTCGCACTCGGGCTGCCGGGACAGCCGTGGCCCGTCTGGTGGATCGTCACCGCGGGCGCGCTGCTGGGGATCGGCGCCCACCTGGGCGACGTGCTGCCCGACATCCGCAGCGACCTGGCACTCGGGGTGCGCGGCTGGCCGCACCGGTTCGGCCCCGACGGGGCGCGGCTGCTGCTCCCGGTCCCGCTGGTCGCGGCTTCCGCCGTTCTGGTCCTGGGGCCCGCCGGGCCGCCCTCCGGCCGGTCCCTGGCTGCGCTCACCGCGGCGACCGCGGCCGCCGTCGCGGGGACGCTGCTCGGCCGGCGCAGGGAGCGGGCCGCGTTCGCCTCGGCGGTCGTCGTCGCAGCGATCGATGTGGCGCTGCTGCTGTTCAACGGCACCAACATCGTCTGAACACGCCATCCCTGACGGCCTGAGCGCCCGAGCGCATAACCGCCTGACGCCGTGACCGCCTCAGCGGCGCATCCGCCGCCGCAGCAGCCAGAGCGACGCGGAGAGCGAGACCAGCAGAGCCCCGACCGCCGCGAAGCCTCCCAGCACCGATGCCTTCCTGGTCGTGGAGTGGTGGGTCTCCAGGAACGCCGCGCCCGCCGGCGCCTGCGCCAGGCCGGCGGCCGACGCCACGCCGGTCCTCGCGACGGGGGGCCGGAGCGAGCCGACCGGCCGCACCTTGCCGGACGCGGCGAAGCCCCAGTCGAGAAGCGAGCGGGCATCCTCGTAGACGGTGCCGTTCTGAGGGTTCATCACGGTGACGATCAGCGTGTGGCCGCCCCGGTGCGCCGCGGCGATCAGGGTGTTGCCCGCCTCGGTGGTGTATCCGTTCTTGACCCCGATGAGACCCGGGTAGGGGCTGACGTCCGGTGTCCCCGCCAGCAGGCGGTTGGTGTTCTGGATCTCGAAGGGAGCGTCGGTCCGGCCGGACTTCTCCAGGCCGCCGGGGAACTCCGCGACACTCGTGGAGCAGTACCGGGCGAACGCCGGGTCGGCCAGGCCGGTGCGGCCGAAGACCGCGAGATCGAAGGCCGACGAGTACTGGCCGGGTGTGTCGTAGCCGTCGGGGGACATGACATGTGTGTCCTGGGCCCCCAGCTGGACAGCCCGCTTGCGCATCTCGTCCCTGGTCTTCTGCCAGCCGCCGTTCATGGACGCCAGCACATGCACGGCGTCGCCGCCCGAGCGGAGGAAGACCCCGCGCCACAGGTCGTCCACCCGGTAGGCGCGGCCCTCGACCACGCCGACGCGGCTGCTCCCCGCACCGAGACCGTCCAGATCCGCTCTGGTCACGGTGTGCAGCCGGTGCGCGGGCAGACGGGGTAACACCGTGAGGGCGAAGAGCGTCTTGAGGGTGCTGGCCGGGGGCAGATGGCGGTGGGCGTCCTTCGACGCCAGCACATCACCGGTGGTCGCATCGGCGACCACCCAGGACAGGGCCGAGACCTCACCCGGCAGCGCCGGGGCCTGCGTCCCGCTCCCCGTCGTGCTGCCGGGCGGACGGTAGCCGGGCAGCGGGGCCAGCGCGGCACAGGGAGCGATCGCGGTGACGCCGGCGGCCAGCACCACAGCTCCGGTGCAGAGGCTTCGTACTGCTGGTCTGATGATCATTCAGTCACGTTAAAAACACTGCGCGTTACCCGCATCTCAGGCGTACGCCGAGGAGTCCGAACGGCCGAAACCCGCTGTTCCCGGGGTCGGCCCGGCCCCGGGGAAAGCCGGTCCGCGCAGCTGGCCTGTCCGGCGCAACCTGGCGCCCCGTTCGGGTGGCAGGGCTCGCCAGATGACGGTGGAGCCGCCTACCGTGGCCCTGCAGTGGTGTGCGTTTCCCGCTGAGCGCGTGGTCGCTGCACAGGCAGGTCAGTGCGCGTGTTTCTCTGCCGTGCGCCCCTGCCGACCGTAGCCGGTTGCCGCAGCGCCCCGCACCGGCCTGCCGCCGCGGTCCTGTACCCGCATCGTGTGCCCGGAGGTGTCCCCCAATGCGCTTGACGAGTATCGGGTCTGCCGCCCTGCTGAGCGCCGCCGTGCTGTCCCTGGCCGCCCCGGCCGCGACGGCGGGCGACGACGGCGGGGCCCCGTCGTTCGGGTCCACCGTGTCACCTGACCCGGTCGCTCCGGGGGGCACGGTCACCGTCGGCGCCACAGGCTGCCGGGCACCCGGCGTCACTGTCTCGTCCGGCGTCTTCGGCCCGGTCACCCTCCACCACGGCCACCCCGCGACCGTGGTCGTCGACCCGGGTGCGAAGACCGGGAAGCGGTACGACGTGACGTTCGCCTGCGCGGGGCAGCTGAGCAGCACCCCGCTGCTGGTCTCCGGCACCCCGGACAAGCGCATCAGAGCGGTCCTCAGCGGTTCGCTCACCGACCTGGACACCACGGAGCTGGTGGCGGGCGGTGTGCTGATCGCGGCAGCTCTCGGTGGCGTCCTCCACCTGCGCCGACGTACCGCCCACGGCGCGTCCTGACCCGGAAACGCCGTACCGGGTGCCGCCCCGGCGGCCTGTGCAGCCGCCGGGGCCCGGCCTCAGTGCCCCCGGCACTCCGCCCTGATCAGCTGCGCCGCGTAGCGCGCGTCGAGGGCCGGGCTGGCGAAGCTGTCCGGATGCGCGCACATACGGGCGCGGCCGGCCGGCGTGGTGCCCTTCCAGCTGAGCCGTACGGTCTGCTCGGTGAACGCGCGCCGGTCGTACGGAGGCGGATTCGTGTCGCCCTCCGTACGGGGCGCGGTCCGGGGCGCGGTATGGGGCGCTGACGGGGGCGCGGAAGCGGGGTGCAGAACGTTGCTCGGGGTGATCGCGCCTGCGGTGAGGGTGGCGCACAGAGCTGCCGTGGCGAGCGCGGTACGCATCAGTGCGGAGTGCATGGCGGTGCTCCTTCGGCTCATCGAAGGCGGGACCGGGGCGAGCCGCCCCAGGGGCGGCCGCGGTGGTACTCACACGGCCTGTACGGCGACGGTGACACAGGAGACTGTCGCGCGGATGGGGATGCCGCTCTGCCGGGGCGGTGGAGACGCGTGCGGTGGAGGAGACGCAGCGGGCAGAGCCTGCCGAAGCCGTTCCAGGATGGCCGCGGCACGGCGGCCCCGCAACCTGGTGCTTCCCCGGGACCAAAACGCCTGGTCGGCGGCGCGCCCAGGAGTCCAGGCCTGGTTCGGTCAAATGACAGGTATGAAGCATTCAAAAGACGTTCAACCTCTTACCAAGACTTGCTGCCGGGCCGACAGGGGGCAGGTCGCGGTGGGTCGGTGGTGCGCCGCATCCCAACAGCGGTTATGTCGTACCGTACCGCCCCGGACACGCTCGGTGTCCGATCTTGGCGACACTGTTCCGCTTGCGCCGGGCGTACGGTTTTCAACAGAAAGTTGATCTAGTGCCAGGCCCCCCTGATCTGGGGGTTTCTGGGCAAATTGCCATGTCCTCAAGGGAGTAGACATGTCTGCGGCGGAACAAGTGGTGCAGGCGAAGAGCCGGGCGCCGTTCCGGATCGGGCAGGTGCAGCTGCGGGGCATCGCACAGGTCACCCTCAGCGCGAACCCGTGGACCGGACTGCTGTCCACCGTCGGGCTGTTCGCCGAGGGATGGCGTACCGGCGTGTACGGACTGCTCGGCGCGGCGGTGTCCGCCGGGACCGCCGCACTGCTGGGCGCCGACCGCGGGAATCTCGTCAAGGGGCTTGAGGGCTACTGCGGTTGTCTGACTGGTATAGCCCTCCTCGTCACATTCGGCTCGTCGGGACGTACCGTCCTGCTCGCGGTACTCGGTGCGGCGATCTGCCCGGTACTGAGCGCGGCGGCCGGCCGCATCTTCGGGCGCTTCGGGCTGCCCGTGCTGACCGCCCCGTACTGCCTGGTCGCCGGAGCGCTGATGATCGCGCTGCCGACGGCCCCGGCCGCGGCCGCGGCCACCGCGAGGGTCGGCGGGTTCACCACGCTGACCGCTGCCGAGGCCGGCCGGGCCTTCTGCGACAACATCGGGCAGATCTTCTTCCTCGACAAGTGGTACGCGGGCCTGATCCTGCTCGTCGGCCTCCTCGTCACCTCGCGCGCCGCCGCCGTAGCCGCGGCCGGCGCCAGCGCCCTCGCGCTGCTGACCGCCTGCGTCGCCGGACTGCCGGCGGATCGGATCACCGAGGGCCTCTACGGCTACAACGGGGTGCTCTGTGCCATAGCGCTGGCAGCCACCTTCCTGACACTCACTCCGTGGACCGCCGGATATGCCGCGCTCGCCGTCGTGGCCTCGGTCCCCTTCACCGCCGCCTGGGAGGCATTCACCCGGCCGTCCGGCGGATCCCCCTTCACCTGGCCGTTCGTTGTGACGACCTGGCTCTTCCTCGCGGCGGGTCCAGCGCTGGGCCGGCCCGGCATCTCGTTCGAGAAAGCAGAGTGACGCCATGAATCTCGCACCACGCGAAATCGACAAACTCCACGTCTATGTGGTGGCCGACCTGGCCCGCCGCCGCAGGGCCAGGGGAACCAAGCTCAACTACAGCGAGGCCGCCGCGCTGATCACCGAGGCCGTCCTGGAAGCGGCACGCGACGGCCACACCGTCGCGGAGTGCATGGAACTGGGCCGCAAGGTCGTCGCTCAGGACGACGTGATGCCCGGAGTGCGCGAGATGCTCACGGTCCTTCAGGTCGAGACGGCGTTCGTCGACGGGACGAAGCTGGTCACCTGCCACGACCCGATCAGCGCCTGAAGCCTGAAGCCTGAACCACCGAGGAGACAGAGATGTCGGGCGGAGCCCACTACCTCTACGGAGATGACCCCGTGGAGATCAACGCCAACCGGGCCACGGTCAGGCTCACGGTCGCCAACACCGGCGACCGTGCCATCCAGATCGGGTCGCACTACCACTTCTTCGAGATCAACCGCGCCCTGCGCTTCGACCGTGAAGCCGCGTTCGGAATGCGCCTGGACATCCCCTCCGGCACCGCCGTGCGCTTCGAGCCCGGTGACAGCCGGGAGGTCGGCCTGTGCGCCTTCGGCGGCGCCGGGCGGCTCGTCGGATTCGCCGGACTCGTCAACGGGGGCCTGTCGGCACCCGACACCAAGCGCAACGCGCTGCGCCGCGCGTCGGAGCTGGGATTCACACACGCCGGCACCGCCGCCGGTACGGACAGCACAGGGAACACGCCCGGCGCCGACAGCACCGCGGGCACCGAGGGGACTCAGCACTGATGGCGATCATTCCGCGCAAGCAGTACACGGACCTGTTCGGCCCCACCGTGGGCGACCGGTTCCACCTCGCCGACACCAACCTGGTCGTCGAGGTCGAGTACGACCACAACGCCGGTTCCTACGGGGAGGAGGCCGTCTACGGAGGCGGCAAGGCCATCCGTGACGGTATGGCCCAGGACCCGTCAGCGCTCAACCGCGAGGGCGCCCTCGACCTGGTCATCACCAACGTCGTGGTCATGGACCCGGTGCTCGGCGTGGTCAAGGGCGACATCGGTGTCCGCCACGGTCTGATCGTCGGGGTCGGCAAGGCCGGCAACCCGCAGCTCCAGAACGGCGTGGACCCCAAGCTCGTCATCGGTCCCGGCACCGAGGTGATCTCAGGCGAGCACCTGATCGCCACCGCGGGCGGCGTCGACACGCACATCCACTTCATCTCCCCGCAGCAGGCCCAGGAGGGCCTGTCCAACGGCATCACCACGTTCTTCGGCGGCGGCACCGGGCCGACCGACGGCACCAACGGCACGACCTGCACCCCCGGCCCGTGGAACATCCACCGGATGCTGGAGGCCGTGGAGGACCTGCCGGTCAACGTGGGGCTGCTCGGCAAGGGCAACGGCAGCCGGCCCGAGGCCCTGCGCGAGCAGATCGAGGCGGGCGCGGCCGGTCTGAAGGTGCATGAGGACTGGGGCGCGACCCCGGCCGCCATCGACACCGCCCTGCGGGTCGCCGACGAGCACGACGTGCAGATGGCCATCCACACCGACACCCTCAACGAGGGCGGTTTCTTCGAGGACACCCTGTCCGCGATCAATGGCCGGACCATCCACACCTTCCACACCGAGGGAGCCGGCGGCGGCCACGCCCCGGACATCATCCGGGTCTCGGGCGAGGCCAACGTCCTGCCCGCCTCCACCAACCCGACGCTGCCGTACACGGTCAACGCGGTGGACGAGCTGCTGGACATGGTGATGGTCTGCCACCACCTGTCCCGCGACATCCCCGAGGACGTCTCGTTCGCCGACAGCCGGGTGCGCGCCGAGACGATCGCGGCCGAGACCGTACTGCACGACCTCGGCGTGATCAGCATCTTCTCCTCGGACTCCCAGGCCATGGGCCGCGTCGGCGAGTCGTTCGTCCGGGCGTTCCAGACCGCGCACCACTGCAAGGAGCTGCGCGGCCCGCTGGCGGAGGACAGCTCCCGCAACGACAACGCACGCGTGCTGCGGTACCTGGCCAAGCTGACCATCAACCCCGCCATCGCGGTTGGCGCGGCCGATGTGATCGGCTCCCTGGAGCCCGGCAAACTCGCCGACATCGTGCTCTGGCCGATGCACTCCTTCGGCGCCAAGCCGAAGCTGATCATCAAGGGCGGCATGGTCAACTGGGCCCTGATGGGCGACCCCAACGCGTCGCTGCCGACCCCTCAGCCGGTCTACTACCGGCCGATGTTCGGCTCGTACGGCCGTGCCAAGCAGCAGACCTCGGTCACCTTCATGTCGCAGGCGTCCATCGCGGCGGGCGTCCCCGCCGAGCTGGGCCTGCAGCGGCGGACCGAGCCCGTGCAGCGCTGCCGGACCATCGGGAAGCAGCACATGGTGCGCAACGACGCGCTGCCGCGTATCGAGGTGGACCCGGAGACGTACAAGGTCACCGTCGACGGCGAACCCGCGACGATCGAGCCCGCCGAGCGGCTCCCGCTCAACCACCTCTTCTACATCGTCTGACCGCCCCGGCGGTCTTCGACAGCCGGATCACCGCGGACCACCCCCTCGCACGAACGGAGCCCCGGCGTGAACGACCCGATGCCCACAGCGGCGCTGCTGACCGGGCTCCAGCTCACCGACTCGGCCTTCCCCAGCGGCTACTACACCCTCTCTCACGGTCTGGAGGGCTTCCAGCAGGCCCGCGCGGTGACCCCGCGCACCCTGCCCGACCTCCTGCACGACCTGCTGCGCCACAGTGCGGGACCGTCCGACGCCACCGCGCTCGCGCTCGCGCACCGCGCGGTGACCGCCGGCGACTGGGCGGAGGTGACGGCCGTCGAGCAGCGGCTGCACGCCACCAAACTGGGCCGTGAGGCCCGGCAGGCCAGCGTCCGCACCGGGCGGCAGCTCCTCGACCTGGCGGCGGAGGTGTACGGAACCCCGGAGATCGAGCAGTACCGCACCCTCTACCGGGACGGCGCCGTGCGCGGCTGCCAGCCGGTGGTCGCCGCCGCGGTCCACGCGGGCAACGCGGTGTCCGTACGGCAGGCGGTCACCTGCGAACTGTTCGCCTTCGCGGCCAGTTTCGTGGGGGCCGCCCTCCGGCTCCGGCTGACCGACCACCGTCAGGCGCAGGTCGTACTGCACCGGGCGGCGCCGGTGATCGAGGAGACCGCAGAAGCCGCCCTGGAGCGGGAGCTGTCCGACATCGGCGGCTTCGTCCCGGTGGCGGACATCATGGCCGGCCGCCACGAGCGGGCGGAGGCCCGGCTGTTCGCCAGCTAGGCGGAGCGCGGCCCAGGCGCCGGCCCGGCCGTACAGCCGTACGGCCAGGGCGCGCCGCGTGCCACCCCCGCGAAGACATCACACCAGAGAAGGAACACCATGCACGACCCCATGCAGGCCCGGCACCACCACAGCCACGACGAACTCCTGCGGCGCCCCAAGGACGGCGTCCTGCGCGTAGGGATCGCAGGCCCGGTCGGCTCGGGGAAGACGGCTCTGATCGAGGCGCTCGTCCCCATCCTGTTCGCGCGCGGCCGCACCCCGGCCGTCATCACCAACGACATCTTCACCTCCGAGGACGCCAACCACGTCCGGCGCACGCTCGACGGGATCCTCGACGCGGACCGGATCGTCGGTGTCGAGACGGGGGCCTGCCCGCACACCGCGGTCCGCGACGACCCGACGATGAACCAGGCGGCGGCCGACGAACTCCTGGAGCGCCACCCCGACGTGGACACGCTGCTCTTCGAGAGCGGCGGCGACAACCTGACACTCACCTTCAGCCCCGCGCTGGTCGACCTCTTCCTGTTCGTACTGGACACCGCCGAGGGCGACAAGATGCCGCGCAAGCGGGGCCCCGGCATCACAGAGTGCGAACTGCTCGTCATCAACAAGGTCGACATCGCCCAGTACGTGCGGTGCGACCTGGCGGTCATGGAGTCGGACGCGCACACCGTCCGGGAGGGGCGGCCCGTGGTGCTGACCAACTCCCTCACCGGGGAGGGCCTCGACACCATCGCCGACTTCCTCCTGGCACACGAGGCCGCCCAGGCGGCGGCCCCCGCGTGACCACGGCGCCCGCGCGGCTGGACCCCGCGCACTACGAACCCCGGCGGACCCCGGCCCGGCTGCTCGGCCTGGCCGGCCCGCCGGACACACTGGCCGCCGGGCGCCCCGGCAAGGTCGGCCTGCTCGAACTGCGCTACGCCCGCGTCGGCGACCGCACCGAACTCGTCGACCGCTACCAGAAGTCGCCGCTGCAGATCATGCGGCCGCTCTACATCGACCCGCACCGGCCCGACCTGCCGGTGACCTTCCTGATGTCGACGGGCGGCGGCATCCTCCAGGCCGACCGCAACCGCATCGACATCGACTGCGGTCCCGGCACCTCCGTGCACCTGACGACACAGGCCGCCACCAAGGTGCACCGCATGGAGTTCGACCACGCGACCCAGATGGTCAACCTGACGGCGGGGGAGGGCAGTTACGTCGAGTACCTGCCCGACCCGCTCATCCCGTACCGGGACGCGCGCTTCTACCAGCACACCCTGGTGACGGCCGACCCGTCGGCGACCGTACTGCTGGGCGAGACGATCTCGGCCGGGCGGCTGGCCCGGGACGAACGGCACGCCTACCGCATGCTCTTCAGCGATCTGGAGGTCCAGCGCCCCGACGGCACGCTGCTTGCGGCCGACACCGTACGGCTGGAACCGCACGGCCCCGGCGGGGTGACCGGACCCGCGGTGTTCGCAGGTCACGACCTGATGGCCTCGCTGTACGTGCTGACGCCGCTGGCCCCCGCGGCGCTGGTCGCCGACACCCTCCATGAGGCGCTGGCAGCCGCCGGCCTGGTCTTCGGCGTGAGCGTGCTGCCCGACGACACGGGTGCGTGGGCGCGCGTCGTGGGCAGCGACTCTCCGGCCGTCACCCGTGCGCTGCGCGCGGCGTGGGACGCCGTACGCCGCGTACTCATCGGGGTACCGGCCCCGGATCTGCGCAAGACCTGACGGCGCGACCGCTGAGCCGCTCAACTGCCCCTGCGGGACTCGCAGTAATGCAGGGGCAGTTGGGCGTCTGCGTGCCGGGCGGACGCCGCCGCTCTCACCGAGTAGGCGCCACTGAGTGGGCGGCGATCTCCCTGCGGCAGTGGCGACCTCGGTACGCTGACCCGACGTCGACACGAAGGGGGCTCGGTGGAAGCTGAGTTGGCGGCGCTCGCGTCATCGGGGGCGACCGCGCTGGTGGGGCTCATGGTCTCGGAATCCTGGGACCGGGCCAAGATCCGGCTGGCGCGGTTCTTCGCCCAGCGGGGGCGACCGGGCCCGGAGGGCGCGGAGGGAGCGACCGACGAGGCCCTCCAGAGCGCCCGTGACGAACTCCGCAGCGCCCGGCAGGCCGACGACACAGGTGCGGCGGCGGACATCGAGGCGGAATGGCGGCAGAGACTGCGCAGGGCCCTCCGTGAGGACCCTGCCGCCGCGCAGGAACTCCGCAGCCTGCTGGCAGAACTCGCTCGTGAGGCAGGAGTGGAGTGGGACGCGGGCGCACACGCCGAGATCAGCGGCGGAGTGCAGAACGGTCCCGTCTTCCAGAACACGCAGATCCACGGCGGCATCGTCTTCCAGGCTCAGCCGCCCCCGCCGCTGGACGCGAAACCCGACCAGGTGCCGGCCAGGACCAGCCGCTTCATCAACCGCACCGAGGAACTCCTCGCTCTCGACGGCTTCTTCACCGCGGTAGCGGACGGTTCCCCGCACATCGACATCGGCGCACTCGACGGCCTGCCGGGCGTTGGTAAGACGGCGATGGCCTGCCGGTGGGCGGAGAAGTCCCGGAACCTCTTCCCCGACGGCCAGATCTACGTCGACTTCGCGGAGCTGCGCGGGACCGGCGGCGGAGCCGATGTCTCCGAAGCGGTCGGCATGTGCCTGCGGGCCCTGGGCGTCGCCGACGCCTATCTGCCGCAGTCGCTGACCGAGCGGACCCAGCTGTTCCGTTCGCACTCCGCCGGGCGGCGGATCCTGCTCGTTCTGGACGACGTGGACCAGCCCGCCCAGGTCAGAGCCCTGGTACCCAAAGGCCGGGGCAGCGCGGTGCTGGTGACGAGCAGCAGCAGACTCGGGGAGCTCGCGGCCGTCGAGGGAGCCCGGCTGATGTCGCTCGAACCGCTCGACGCGGCCGGCGGGCTGAAACTGCTGGCGGCGCGGTGCGGCCAGCAGGCCATCGACGACGAGCCGGCAGCCGCGGAGCAACTGGTCGGTCTGTGCGCCGGGCTGCCGGTCGCCCTGCAGGTGGCCGCCGCCCGTCTGACGTCCACCCGCCGCCTCACCATGGCCGCCCTGGCCGCGGAACTTGCCGACGAGAGCGGCAGGCTGGCCGCGCTGTCACTGCGAGGAGAACATTCGGTGTCCGCCGTATTCGGAACCTCCTACGCCCAGCTCCCCCCCCGACGCCGCCCGGCTCTACCGGCTGCTCGGCTGGGTCCCCGGCCGTACCTTCGACACCGGCACGGCGGCAGTGGCCGCCGGTCTTCCACCGGCCACGGCCCAGGACCTGCTGGACGTGCTGGATGACGCGAGCCTGCTGGAGGCGAGGCCGGACGGTCGCTACCGGCTGCACGGCCTCGTACGGCTGCACGCCATGGAGCGCGCCGCCGAGGAGGAGAGCCCCACCGCGCGACAGGAGTTGATCAGCAGGGTCACCACGCACTACCTCGCCCTCACTGCATTCGCCGACCGCGCGGTACGGGCTGACCGGCTGCGCATCGCCGAGCTGTCCGAGGTCATCGGTGGAGCCCCCGATCCCTTTGCCTCGCCGGCCGCGCCGCGGCCGCTCGCCTGGATGGAAGCTGAACGGCTGAACATCCTGGCCGTCCTGCGCGAGGCGGCACAACAGGGCCTGCACACCCCGGTGTGGCAGCTGTCCGAAGCCTTCACCGTGCTCTTTCTGCACCGCAGGCACCTGCGCGACTGGATGGAGTCACTGGAACTGGGCGCGGCTTCGGCCGCAGCGGCGATGGCACCGGCCGCCGAGGCCAGGCTGCGCAGCCTGCTCTCCCGCCCGCTGATGGACCTGGGGGAGTACGACAGGGCCCGTACCGAACTCGACAGTGCCGTCGCGTGTGCCGAGATCGCCGATCACACCGCCCTGCGCGCGTCCGTCCAGGAATTCCTGGGCCGGTACTGGGACCACGCCGATCCCTCTCGCGCCACCGCGGCCTACCAGCGTTCACGGGACCTCAACGAAGCGGCCGGCGAGCGGCGGGGGGCCGCCATCGCCGCCTACTTCCTGGGCCGCGCCCAGGACCGGGACGGCGATTCCGCGTCGGCTCTGGCCACACTCCGGCAAGCCCACGCCGGGCTGACGGCCTGTTCCGACCCGCGGATGGCGGCCCGGGTGACCGCGGCCATCGGCGAAGTCCACGACCACCTCGGCGAAACGGAAGAGGCTGTCCGGGCGCTGCGAACGGCTGCGGTCGCCCTCAGGGCCCAGGAGGCGACCCACTACGAGGCGCAGGCTCTGGTCCTGCTTGCCGGTATCGCGCAGCGCCCGGGCAACGACCCGTCCACCGCGCGCGCCGACCTGACCCGGGCCCTGGAGATCTACGAGGCGGGCGGCAGCCCACTGGCGGACGGGCTGCGGGAACGGCTGCGGGATCCGGAGGACCTCAGCTGAACCGAGCCCCGGTCCGCGGCTCCCCGCCGCCGGGAACGACCCGCAGCGCCAGCATCTGTGTCCGTACGGCGCCCAGCCGCAGTTCCACCCCGGGGTGCTCCAGCGGTCTCCCCGCGCGCAGGAAGCCGTAGACGACGGCTGCCGCCAGACCGGGATCCGGGGCGGGCACGTTCCCGGCTGTCTGCGCTGCTGTCTCCACGATCCGTCCATCCCGCAGGCCGGCCAGTACCCGCCCGCTGGGCAGTGCGACCGCGGCGATCAGGCAGCCGGGAAGCCGCGCGAGGGTGTCGGCGATCCAGGCCGTGGCGGCTTCGGCGCTGTCGGCGGGCGCGGGCCTGAACAGCACAGAAGCGCTGTCCACCAGCCGTCCGTCCCGCTCGCCCTCCTGGCACGCCAAGTGGGTGAACCTTGCGGGCCCTTCACGGGAACCGCTGTGCACGGTGGACGGGATGCGGTCCACCGTGACCGCCGACTGGCATGCGTCCGATGAGACAACCGTCGTCACGGTCCAGGCCATGACCGCGCGTACCGCCATCTCCGGAGCGCCGAGAGCTGCCGCGCCGGGCGGCGGGGACGGTGGCTCCGGGAGCTCCAACAGGCGGTACACGGCGCTGCGCAGCCGGGCGAGCGCCTGCCCCGGCTCGGCGAAGGCCTGTTGCGCGACGGCCTCGTAACACCGGGGCTCGTGCAGTTCGACAGCCTTATCGACCTGCCCCCGCAGATCCTTGAGCGGATCGAGCCGGGGTGCGACCCGTGCGAGTTCGGAGACCGCCGTTCCCGGCACCGCGTCGCTGCCGAACGAGCCGATGAGCAGCGGGATACCGAGTGAGGCACCGTAGAGCGTCACCGAACCGTGGTCGCCGATGACGGCATCGGCCGCCACGAGGGCGGGCCGCCAGGTGTGCACCGGAGGCACCAGCAGCAGACCGGCTTCCAGCGCGGACGCCAGTAGATTGCTGAGCTGCCATGCGCCGTGTCCCGCCCAGACGTTGGGGTGCACGATCGCGCCGACCCGGTACTCGTCGTACGGAAGCTCGCCGAGGAGACGGGCCGGGAGCCCGGGATCGCGGCCCAGCAGGGATGTGGGGCCCCAGGTCGAACTGAGCATGACGAGGCGCTGATGGTCCGCGATCCCGAGCGCCCGGCGGTAGGTCTCCCGGTGCGGCCGGCTGGCGAGGAGGTCGTCGAGGCAGGGATCCCCGATCAGCAGGGTGCGGCCGGTGACTCCGGGGTGCGATCCGCGCAACTGCTGTTCCTGGCCGGGATGCGACACCGCGAGCCAGGCGCGCCCGGCCTCCAGGAGCGCGTCCGGCACCACACCGGACAACCGGGCCCGGTCACTGCGGGAATCCGGTACCAGCTTCTGGAAGCCCACTCCGTGGGGCAGTACGAGTACCGGGCAGTCGCCTTCCGGCAGATCGACGTTCTCGCTGGCCGAGATGATGAGATCAGCGGAGACGTCGCGCAGCTGATCCCACGGCATGACCCGGCACCCGGCGTCATGGAGAAGGTCGAGGACACCTTCGTTGAACGCGGATGTGGGGTCGTGGGCGAACACGACGGAGACCCGGCTGTCATCACGGAGTACGGCCGGCAGGCACTCAAGGACCCGTGCGCTGGAGGTGACCGTACGGGCGGCTACGACCAGTGTCTTCTCGGCGCGGAAGGTGCTCCACCGCCGGGAGTCCCGGCCCACAGGGACACGCAGATGCGGACTACTGTGCATGGCCACCCCGCCAGGTTACGCGCCGCCCGTCCGCGACGGCTCGCGGCTCGCGGCTCGCGGCTCGCGGCTCGCGGCTCGCGGCTCGCGGCTCGCGGCTCGCGGCTCGCGGCTCGCGGCTCGCGGCTCGCGGCTCGCGGTGATGCTCCGCTAGCGCATTTCAAAGCGTTCCGCAATCCTTCTGGAATTCCCGTACTTGACAGCCCGTGCCCGTCCGGCGTCAGCCAGACCTCTCGCGACGCCGTGCCGGACTGCCCCCACAGTATCTTCCGCCACCGGAGTCCTGCGCAGTGTTCCTGGAGGTGTCCACAGGTTCCCATCTGCGAGCCGTTTGTTTGATGCGATAAGCATTCACCAGTTGATTTACGCCAAGGCTATGGCAGATGCAGTATGAGGAGTGACGGATTCCCGGTAGGTGCGGAGGCGAAGACGGTGGCTGGTGTCCGGCCGGTCTTCCCTCCTTCTCTGATTCCCTGCTCACGAGGCGAGGTTTGGATCTTCATGGATGTCCGCAGCTCTGATGGCAGCGCCGGTGATGTCGACTACGGCAGCATCGGCACCGGCTACCCGGACCACCGGCGGCCCGACCCCCGGATCGCCCGGGTCATCGCCGACGCTCTGGGCGGTGCCCGAAACGTCGTCAACGTGGGTGCGGGAGCGGGTTCGTACGAGTCCGCCGCAGTGGCCGTCACGGCGGTCGAACCGTCCGAGTCGATGCGGGCACAGCGGTCCACGGGGCTGCCCCGGGCGGTGGACGCGGTGGCGGAGAACCTGCCGTTCGCGGACGGGGAGTTCGACGGGGCGATGACCCTCTTCAGCGTGCACCAGTGGTCCGACGTCGACGTGGGCCTGCGGGAGATGCGCCGGGTGACCCGTGGCCCGGTGGCCGTGCTGACCTGCGATCCGGAGCTGGTCAGGAACTTCTGGCTGTACGAGTACGCCCCCGAGGTCCTCGACACCGAGGCGCGGCGCTACCCTGCGCTCGGGACGATGGCCGAGGCCCTCGGCGGTACCGTCGGCGTGCAGTCCGTACCGATCCCGCTGGACTGCACGGACGGGTTCAACGAGGCGTACTACGGGCGCCCGGAGATGCTGCTCGACCCCGCCGCCAGGCAGGCGTGCTCGGCATGGAGCTTCGTGGACGACGGGGTGCGCGAGCGGTTCACGGACCGGCTGCGCGCGGATCTGGACTCCGGAGCGTGGGACGCGCGCTTCGGCCACTTGCGAAGTCAGTCGCACTACGAGGGGTCGCTCGTTATCGTGCGCGCGACACCACAAGAGGCCCAGGGAACAGGGGAACAGCACCATGGCGGTACCTGATCGGATGGACGAGCAACTTCGCGCGCTCGGGCTGGAGGAGGCGCAGCGCAAGGCGGTCGCCCTCTTCGCGGAGGTCGAGACGCGGCGCCTGGTGGCGCCGGGCGCCGGTGAACGGGAGGTCAGCGACCGGATCCGGGACCTCGCGAACGACATGTTCGGGACGACGAAGCACTGGCACAAGCGGATCGTCCGCTCCGGCCCGCACACGATGTTCCCGTACCAGGAGAATCCGCCGGACCGGGTGATCCTGGCGGACGACATCGCGTTCGTCGACTTCGGCCCGATCTTCGAAGAGTACGAGGCGGACTTCGGACGCACCTTCGTCCTCGGCGGCGACCCTCACAAGCAGCGGCTGCGCGACGACCTGGCGACGGTGTTCGCGGCGGGCCGGGAGGTGTTCCGGGCCGCTCCGGACATCACGGGGAAGCAGCTGTACGCGGAGGTCGAGCGGCTGGCCGCCGACGCGGGCTGGACGCTGGGCGGCTGGCACGCGGGCCATCTGGTCGGGGAGTTCCCGCACGAGACGATCGACGGGGCGAAAGTGGAGTCGTACATCGCGCCCGACAACGACACCCCGCTCCGCCGCACCGACCGGGCCGGATGGCGCTGCCACTGGATCCTGGAGATCCATCTGGTCGATGAGGAAAACCGCTTCGGCGGATTCTACGAGCAGCTGCTCGACCTCGCCTGACCCGGACGCCGCCGACCCGGAACGCCGGAACCCCTCCCGGGCAACGCGATCAGGACCGCAGCCCTGACGTCGGGAACTGCGGTCATGCGCAGTGAAGTTGATGTGGGAAGCTGTCGGCAACCGCTCGCCGGCGGGGAGCCGGGGCGGTCATCGAGAGGGGCGCAGCGTGAGACAGGACGGCTTCCGTGCCGACGGGATCGACACCAGCAGGCCGCACCCTGCCCGGATCTACGACTATCTGCTGGGCGGCAAGGACAACTACCAGGTCGACCAGCAGGCGGCCGAGCAACTGGCCGCCGCGGCGCCCGAGGTGCGGATCGGGGTACGGGCGAACCGGGCCTTCCTGCGACGCGCCGTCAGATACGTGATCGGCAGCGGCGTCCGGCAGATCCTCGATGTCGGCACCGGGCTGCCCACCTCGCCGAACGTGCACGAGACCGCCCAGGAAGTGGCGCCGGACGTGCGCATCGCGTACGTCGACAACGACCCCATCGTGAACGCCCATGCCAACGCGCTGCTCAGCCCCTCCGGCGCGACCAGCGTCGTGCTCGCCGACCTGCGCGACCCACGGGCCATCCTGGACCACCCCGACATCCGCCGGGTCATCGACTTCGATGAGCCGGTCGCCGTGCTCCTCATCGCCATCCTCCACTTCCTCACCGACGCCGACAAGCCCGGGCAGGTGGTCGCCACCCTGCGCGACGCCCTGCCGGCCGGCAGCTTCCTGGTGCTCTCGCACGCCACGAGCGACTTCGCCGACCGAAGTGCGGCCCAGGCTGTCTACAACAACGCCACCGCCTCCCTGAACCTGCGCTCCCGGGCAGAGGTGGAGCGGTTCTTCGACGGCTTCGAACTCATCGAACCAGGCATGGTCCAGGTGCCGTTCTGGCGCCCGGGCGCCCCGCCGCCGGCCGGGTCCGACAAGATCGGCTTCTACGGCGGGGTGGCACGCAAGACCGGTTGAACCAGCCTTCGGGCCCGCGGACGGCAGGTTCTCGGAGCAGTACTCGATGAAGGCAGTGCCGTGCTTCAACCGCATTGCTTCGTACGCTGGTCGGCGGCAGGCCGCAGTCAGATGTGCGGCTGGGACTGCAGCAGGCGCGTGATGCCGTCGGGGCTGAAGATGTCGCGGGCGGCCAGGGCGACAGCGCCGGTCAGGCCGGGCTCCGACCCAGGTTCGGTGGTGGTGATGGTCAGCCTGCGGGTGGCCAGCGGAAGGGCCCGCTGGTAGACGACGGCGCGCACGCCGGAGAGCAGTTCGTCGCGCTGTTCGCTCATCGGGCCGCCGAGTACCAGGGTGCGCGGGTTGTACATGTGCACCAGCATGGCGACGACTTCGCCGATCTCGGTCGCGGCCTGCCGGATGCGGTAGAGGGCCCGGGGGTCACCGTTGGCGACGGCTCCGGCCAGCAGCCGGGCGCCCGCCGCCGCATCGCCCGGCCCGGCAAGGAATCCCAGGTCGCGCAGCACGGCGTGGTGTGAGGCAACGGCCTCCACACAGCCGGTCTTGCCGCAGCTGCACAGGGTTTCGGAGTGGCTGGAAGCCCGCAAGTGGCCGATGTCGCCCGCGGCTCCGTCCGCGCCGCGGTGGACCCGGCCGTCCGCGGTGATGATCCCGGCACCGATTCCGGCCCCGACCTTGACCGCGAGCAGGGGCGCGTCGACATCGTGCCGTTCGGCTTCGCCGAGCGCCATCAGATTGACGTCGTTGTCCACCACGACAGGGGCGTGGAAGCGTTCGCGCAGATAGGCGCCGACCGGGAAGGCGTCCCAACCGGGCATGATCGGCGGCCGTACGGCGCAGCCGTGCTGGAAGTCCACCGGGCCCGGCAGCCCGACGACGACCTCGCGCACCGAATCCCGTCCCCCGGCGTGCTCCTGGAGCAGCTCGCACAGCCGGGCGGTGACCGCGCCGAGCACGGCGGCCGGGCCGTCCTCGACCGGTACGGCGATCACGTCGCGGGCGAGAATCCGGCGGCTGAGGTCGGCGACGACGACCCTGGTCTCGCTGACGTCCACATCCGCGACGGCGATGGTCCCCGCGTGCGGGCCGATCGAGAGCACCCGGGGAGGCCGGCCCCGTACCGAGGCGCCGACCTCGGTCTCCTCCAGGATGCCGCGCCGCAGCAGCTGGTCGACCTGCTGTCCCACCGTGGAGCGGGCCAGTGAGGTGCGGCGGGCGATCTCCGCGCGGCTGGTGGCCTCCCCGGAGGCCACGGCGCCGAGTATCCGGCGCAGAGCGACGGTCGCGGAGTTCACGGCCGGACCGCTTAAGGCTTCAGAGCTCTCAGTGTCGCCATCTTTATGCACTCCAGAAAACTAAAACCGGCGTCTTGTGCTTGTCAACGGGCTGAAGAAGGCTGGAATTCGTCGGGCAGGGGTACCGATCACCGTCCGACTGAACGAAAGCAACAGGAAGGTCCTCCAGATGTCCCGCGGGTACAAGGGAGCAGCCATCGTCGGCACCGGCATGATCGCCGGGGTACACGCCCAGGCGGTGCGGGGAGCAGGCGCGGAAGTGCGCGGGGTGGTCGCGTCCTCACCCGAGCGCGGCGCGCAGGTCGCCGCGGAGTGGGGGATCCCGCGCGGCTATCCGCAGCTGGAGGCAGCACTCGCCGACGAGAGCGTGGACGTGGTGCACGTCTGCACCCCGAACGGGCTGCACGCCACCCAGGCCGAGGCCGCGCTGCGCGCCGGGAAGCACGTCATCTGCGAGAAACCGCTCGCCACTTCGGTGGCGGACGCCGAACGGCTGGCCGCCGTAGCGCAGGAGACGGGACGTCTGCTGGCCGTGCCGTTCGTCTACCGCTACCACCCACTGGTCCGCGAGATCCGGGCAAGGGCACGGGCGGGCGAGTTCGGCGCCTGGCAACTCCTGCACGGCAGCTATCTGCAGGACTGGATGCTCGACGCGGACGCCACCGGGTGGCGCGTGGACCCCGAACGGGGCGGCCCCTCCCGGGCGTTCGCCGACATCGGCTCGCACTGGTGCGACCTGGTCGAGTGGGTGGCCGGAGTGCGTTTCACCGAGGTCTCGGCGCGGCTGGCGACCACCGTCCCCGAGCGCCCCGCCGACGACGCACCCGGCGCGCCCCGCAGGCCGGTCCGTACCGAGGACGCGGCGGCCGTACTGCTGCGCACCGACGAAGGCGTACTGGGCACACTCACCGTCTCGCAGGTCTCGGCCGGCCGGAAGAACCGCCTCTGGTTCGAACTGGACGGCGCCGGATCGAGCGCCGTCTTCGACCAGGAGCAGCCCGAGACCGTGTGGCTCGGTATGTCCGACGGGGCCAGGGTGGTGGTGCGCGACCCCGGCCGGGGCAGCCCGGAACAGCGGCGGCTGGCCACGCTGCCCGCAGGACACCCGCAGGGGTACGCGGACTGCTTCCGCGCTTTCGTCGCCGATGCCTACGCGGCGGCCGACGGCGCCGCGCCGGAGGGGCTGCCGGTGGCCGCCGACGGGGTGCGCTCGGCGCGGCTGGTCGAAGCGGTCCTCGACTCATCCCGCTCCCTGGCCTGGACCCCCGTCGGCAGGGCGGCCGCCGCGAAGACCGTGACCGCCGCGACCCCCGTAACCTCCGCGACCGCCAAGGAGTACGCCGTATGAAACTCGGAATGCTGACCGCCTGCCTGCCGCAGCTCTCTCTGGAGCAGATCGCGGGATGGGCCGCGGCGCGGGGGTACGAGGCCCTTGAGGTCGCCGTGTGGCCCGGCACCGGCGGGCGGGACTTCGAGGCAGCGCATCTGCCGGTGGCCGGTTTCGGCCCACGCGAGGCCGATGCCACCCGCGCGGTCCTGACCCAACACGGCCTGGACATATCGGCGTTGGCGTACTACGAGAACAACCTGCACCCCGACACGGGCCGGCGCGAGGAGATCCGTACGCATCTGCGGCACGCGATCGACGCGGCCGCGGTCCTGGAGGTGTCCCACGTCGGTACGTTCATCGGCCGCGACTGGAACCGGTCCGTCGCGCAGAACCTGGCCGAGGCCGAGAAGATCTTCCCGCCGCTGGTCGAGTACGCGGGGGAGCGCGGCGTGAAGCTCCTGATCGAGAACTGCGTGATGGAGGGCTGGCACCCCGACGGCTACCCGGGCAACCTCGCCTACTCGCCGGAGCTGTGGGAGTGGATGTTCTCGCTCGGCCTGTACCTCAACTGGGACCCCTCACACCTCACCTGGATCGGTATCGACCCGGTCGAGACCATCGCGCCCTACATCGAGCACATCGCGCACGCCCAGGCCAAGGACGTGGAGCTGCGGCCGGACGACCGCCGGCGCTGGGGGCACTTCGGCCCGGCCGTGGACCGGAGCGGCAACCCCTGGGACATGGGCTGGTGGCGCTACCGCGTCCCGGGCCTCGGCCAGGTCGACTGGGTGCGCGTGGTCGACCGGCTGTACGAGGCAGGCTTCACCGGCACCCTCTCCGTCGAGCACGAGGACCCCGTCTGGGGCGGCGAGGAGACCCGTACCAAGCAGGGCCTGGACATCGCCTACCGCACCCTGCGCCCCCTGATCGTCGGCTGACCAGGCCGTCCCGATACGCGACTTGCGGCATGCGGCCCCAAACCCGAGCCGTGACACCCCACTTGCGGTACCCGACACCCCTCAACAGCACCAGTGATGTGGAGCGCTCCGTGACCTTCTCACCCGCACAACCCGCCCGTGTCGGCATCATCGGCACCGGCAACATCTTCGACCGGTACGTCCACGGCATGGCCCGCTACCCGCGCCTGCGCCTGACCGGCTGCGCCGACCTGGACCACGCCCGCGCGCTCAAGGCCGCAGCCGAGCACGGGATCAGGGCGTACGACTCGGTCGACGCGCTGCTCGCCGACCCCGGCATAGACATCGTCGTCAACATCACCCCGCCGCTCGCGCACGCCGCGGTCTCCGCCCAGGCCATCCGAGCGGGTAAGCACGTCTACGTCGAGAAGCCCGTCGCCGCGACCGTCGCTGAGGCCGCGCCGCTGACCGCGCTGGCCGGCGAGACCGGTGTCCTGTTCGGCTCGGCGCCCGACACGTTCCTCGGCAGCGCGGCCCAGACGGCGCGCAAGGCGCTCGACGACGGGCTGATCGGCCAACCGGTGGGCGCGACGGCCTTCGTCACCCACAGCAAGGCCGAGACCTGGCACCCGAACCCGGGATTCCTCTTCGCGCCCGGCGGCGGGCCCGGCCTCGACCTGGGCCCGTACTACCTGACGAGCCTGGTCAACCTCCTCGGCCCGATCACGACCGTCTCCGCCCTGAGCCGGATCGGTGCGCCCGTACGCAAGGTGACGAGCCCGGACCGCGCGGTCGAGCGCATCGAGGTGACCACACCCACGCACGCGGCAGCCGTCCTCGGCTTCGCCTCCGGCGTCATCGGCTCGCTCCAGATGAGCTTCGACGTGTGGAACCACCACCTGCCGTTCATCGAGGTCTACGGCACCGAGGGGACCCTGACGATCCCCGACCCGAACGGCTTCGACGGCGACGTGCAGCTCCGGGGCAACCACGACGGGCAGTGGCGGGCCCTGCCGCCGGTCCTCCCGCCGTCGGGCCCGCTCGACATGGAGGTCCAGATGCTGCGCGGCGCCGGTGTCGACGACCTTGCCGGTGCCGTGGACGGCGCACCGCACCGCGCATCGGCCGAACTCGCCTTCCACGTACTGGAAGCGCTCGAATCGGTGGAGACCTCCAGTCGCTCGCGGCGGGTCGTGGAGCTCGCCTCGACCGCCGAACGCCCCGCGGCAATGCCCCAGACGGAGTGAACAGCGGCGGAGCCCCCGCGACACACCAACGCACGCCCAACAGGCAGCACACGCAGCACACGAAGTACAGGCAGCACACGCAGTACACGCAGCACACGGAGAACTGAAACAAGGAGCGGCAACCGTATGAGCAGCAACACACCCAAGTTCGGCGTCGACCTGATCACCTTCTACAACCCGTCGTTCTGGAATTTGCCCGACGAGAAGGCCATCCAGGAGCTCTCGGACCGCGACCCCGACGCGGTCTGGCGCAAGATCCTCGACTCGGCCGCAGCCGCCGGCGTCACCAGCCTTGAGGTCACCTTCGGCCCGGCGGACATCGGCAGCATCCGCCGCGCCTTCGGCTCGGCCACCGAGTTCAAGAAGGAACTCGACGGCCGTGGAATGGAGTTGAAGAGCGCCTTCTACCTCGAAGGAAGCTGGCAGCCGGACGCCGATCGGGGCGAGATAGCCGACAGCGCTGCCGCCTATGCCCGTTTCATCAAGGAGGCGGGCGGTGACGTGCTGGTCGCCGCGCCGCCGATGCGTACGACCTGGAACGCCGAGCCCCCGCAGTTCAACGATTTCGACTTCCTCAAGAACGTCGCCGACATCGCCCATGTGGTCGGCCGCGCCAGCCTCCAGGAGGGCGTGACCACCGCGCTGCACACCGAGGCGCACTCCAGCTTCTGCACGGCCCGCGACGTCGACCTGCTGATGGCCCTCACCGATCCGCTGTTCGTCAGCCTGTGTCCGGACACCGGCCATCTGGCGCTCTCCGGGGGCGAGCCCACGCAGATCGTCTCCCGCCACCGCGAACGCGTGGTCATCTCGCACTGGAAGGACGCGACCGGCCCCGCCCCGCTGCGGGTTCCCATCGACGACTCGATCCACGACAGCCACCGCGAGTACTTCCGCAGGGTCGGCGCCGGTTCCGTCGACTGGTTCGCATGGGGCCGCCTCATGCGCGAGATCGGCTTCACCGACCTCGCCCTGCTGGAACTGGACGCGGTCGCCGACCCCGTCACGGAGATCACGGCGGCCCGCGAATTCATCGAGCAGTCCCTCTCGACCGTCTTCCCGTAACAACCGCTCCCGCTGTTCTCCCGTAACAGCACATCCGGCGTGCTGAGCGGCGCCCCCCGCCGCTCAGCCCGTCGCGGCCCTTCCGGTGAGCCTCGCGCCCGGGCTTCCACCGAGGACATCCCCTGCCAGGCCCCACCCGGCCCCGTACAAGGGTCGCTTTGGCCCGTCGAAAGGCGTACCAATGAGTGACAGAGTCGTCAGCTCACCGGAGAAGTCAGGTGAGCTCCCTCCGTCCGTCTCCGCTGCCCCGGCGCGTGCGAGCGGAACCCTCATCGCCCTCTTCATCCTGGCCCTCTTCGGCAGTTACGTCGCGATCATCACCCCGTCCGTCGTTTCGCTGGCGCTGAAGGTCCAGCAGATCGACCCCGCGGGCAAGGTCGGCGCGCTCTCCCTGGTCCTGAGCGTCGGCGCGCTGTGCGCCGTCATCGCCAACCCCCTCTTCGGGAAGCTCAGCGACCGCACGACCTCGCGGTTCGGTATGCGCCGCCCATGGATGATCGTGGGCCTCATCGGCGGCGGAGCCGGCCTGGCGCTCGTCGCCTGCGCGGGGAACACCGGTACGGTCCTCATCGGCTGGTGCGTGGCCCAGATCTTCTTCAACGCGCTGCTGGCCCCGCTCGTCGCCGTACTCCCCGACCAGATACCCGCACGTCAACGCGGAGTCGTCGGCGGCCTGATGGGCGTCTGCTACCCCGTCGGACTGATCTTCGGCACCTGGATCGCGCAACGCCTGGCCACCACCGCACCCCGGGCGATGATCCTGGCACCGATGGCCGTAGCCGCCGTGACGGTGCTCCTCCTGTGCGCCAGGCTCAAGGACCGACGGCTGGACCCGGCAGACCAACCGCCTTGGAACGCGGGGCAGTTCCTGCGTACCTTCTGGTTCAACCCCCGCAAGAGCCCCGACTTCGGCTGGGCGATCCTCAGCATTCTTCTGGTCTCCACCGCGATCATGACCTTCGTGACCTACGAGGTCTACTACCTCTCCGACTACCTGCACATCAGCGAATCCAGCCTCCCCGGCCTGACGTTCGTCCTCACCCTCGTCATCAACGGAACGAGCGCGCTCACGGCCCTCGTCTCCGGATGGCTGGCCGACCGGTTCCACCGGCGGAAGTTCTACATGGTCTTCGCCGGGATCCTGGCCACCGCCGGATTCCTCATCCTCATCACCACGCGCTCGATGACCGGCATGTTCACCGGCGCGACCGTACTCGGCTTCGGTATGGGCTTCTTCTACAGCGGGCACTACACCCTGCCCAGCTCCGTCCTGCCCAGCGAACAGGACGCCGCGAAGGACATGGGCGTGGTCAACATTGCCGTCACCCTGCCCAGCTCCCTGGTTCCGGTCTACGCACCCGCCCTGCTCGGCACCGGCGGCAGCGACTACCCGGCGCTCTTCGTCTCCGGGATCGTGCTCGCGCTCCTCGGCATCCCCGCGGTCAGGCGCATCCGCGGAGTCAAGTGATCGAGCGGCGTCCTTCACCCGCCATCCGGCGGACCCGGCGCACCCGTGCGGAGGGCATTCGTCCCCGGCGGAGCTCAACACCCCGGTGAGCCGTAAATCGTGTGCTTAACGTGCCGGGCATGAGTCGCACCAGCCTTCTCTCCGTGACCGCCTGTGCCATGTGTCCGGCCGCCGCTCCCACCGAGCGAGACCGGGCGATGGCCGCCGGTGGCGCCCCCGCCGGGCACGGCTACCACGTCGCACTGCACACACCCAGCGTGTTCACCGCCCCCGTGGACTACCACCCGACGGCCCTGCTCATCGAGGCAGCCGGCAGCGACGGCGGACGGGACTCCACCGGTATCCGGGTACGGGGTGGGGGCGAGCAGCCGGCGTACGGCCGCTCGGTGTTCTGGCCCGAGGACAGCGGCCGACTGACGGCTGGTCAGCACAGCCTCATCCCCCGTTCACGGTCGCACCTCTCGCTGAACGAAGGACACCCCGAGCATCCCGAAGGACACCCTGACGGGCTGCCGCCGACCGGTACGGGACCGGTGGGCACGGACCCCGCGGGCGCCACCGGGCGGGACTCCGCCACCCCGCCGACGCCGGCGTGGCGACCGGCGGGGGGCAACGACCCGGCCGTCGTCAACAACGCCGCCACCTGGCACGCCCCCGAATACATCCGGATCCCGGGCGAGCGGTGCTCGTACCGGCCGTGGGACTCCACGCTTGCGACCGGTCTCCCCACGACGGGCGGTGATGTACCGGAAGCCGCCGCCCTGCCGACCCGCTCGCCGGCCGGACCCGCACGCAGGCCACGTCACCGACTCGCCAAGACCGGCCCGTCGGCCGTCTGGTACGTGGCGGGCGGAGCGCTGCTGCTGGTGATCGCCGGGGTGCTCGTCCGCCGACGTCCGCAGCGCTGACCCGGTCCGTGTCCTGGCCACTCCGTGGTCAAGCTCTTCGAGCACGGCCGCCCCCGCTCGCCGTACCGCCCGGACAGCCCTGAGCGAGCTGCGTGTCCCACGCGATGGTCCGCTTGTGTGGTCCGGCCATGCTGGTGGAGAGGATCACGGTCCAGTAGAAGACCGGGTTGTACCGAGGGGAGCGCAGCTGCACGATCAGGGTGGCCACGAACGGCATGAACAGTGCAACCGTGGTGAGGAAGTAGCCCATTCGCAGCGTCTGTGAGAACAGGTCTCCGGCTGTCTCCCCGAGGGTGGTCGCGGTGATTTTCGTGATCCAGAACGCCAGAGTGACCTCGGGCAGCTTCTTCATCACATACGGGCCGTCGCAGGTGGCATCCGACTTGGCAGCGAACTCCGGCTTTCCCATAACGCGCTCCTGATCTCTTCTTCGGCGCTGCCCCACGCGGACGTCGGGCGGCTCGCTGGGGTGCGGCCATCACCGCGCCACCGTCACACTGGGTATCGCACTGAACGCGCAGCGTGGTTTGCCTGTACTCCTGTAGACAAAAGAAGGTGCAGAGGCCACGGGGAATTGGCTGAGATCCTCCAGCAGGTTCGTTCTGGCTGCCTGCGGCCCTGTTCGTCACCCGCTTTGCTCTGCCCTACCGCCCAGCGGCTAGTTTGTGAGCAGAACAGGTATCCAGGCCCGTGGTGGCAGAGGTGCACGGGGGACGAGAGGTTGGGAAGAGTGTCGCTGCGTGGAGGTGATCCGGCCGAGATCGGCGGCTATCCGCTTGAGGCGCGGCTCGGCTCGGGCGGCATGGGCACTGTCTTTCTGGCCCGTACGAGTTCGGGGCGGGCTGTCGCGATCAAGCTGATCCACCAGCAGTTCGCGGCGGACGACGAGTTCCGGATCCGTTTCCGGCAGGAGGTGGCTGCAGCGAGGCGGGTGAGCGGCGCGTTCACCGCCGCCGTGGTCGACGCCGCCCCGGAGGCCGAGCAGCCGTGGATGGCGACGGCCTATATCGAGGGGCACACGCTCGCCCAGCACATCGCCGCGAAGGGCCCGCTGACCGGTTCGGAACTGCGGAGGCTCGCCATCGGTCTGACGGAGGCGCTGCGCGACATCCACCGTGTGGGCGTCGTCCACCGTGACCTGAAGCCATCGAACGTCGTGCTCTCGCCCGAGGGGCCGCGCGTCATCGACTTCGGCATCTCGCGCGCGGTGGACCAGCAGACGCTGACGATGACGGGGCGAGTCATCGGTACGCCACCCTTCATGTCGCCGGAACAGCTGCAGGCGCCGCGTGGTGTCGGACCGCGGTCCGATGTCTTCTCACTCGGGACGCTGCTGGTGTACGCGGCGACGGGGCAGGGGCCCTTCGACGCGGACAGCCCGTACATGACCGCGTACCAAGTGGTGCACGAGGAGCCGTCGCTGGATTCCGTGCCCATGACTCTGCGAGCGGTCGTCGAGTCGTGCCTGGAGAAGGTCCCGGAGGAGCGCCCCACGGCGGATGAACTCCTCGTACTGCTGCGGGACCTGCCTGCCGACCTCGGCGGGACCGGCGTGGACGGGGCCGGCGCCGGCCGCACCCGCGACACGAACACCCAGCATCACCTCTCGACGCAGGCCACCCCGCCGCCGATCACCCCGGCCACCGCCCTCGCCGGTCCCGATACACGGAGCACCGGAACCGCCATCGGCCGGCGTCTGCGCCGCCGGTGGCGTCCCGTGCTCGCCACCGCGGTCGCCGTGGCGGCTATCGGCGGCGGGGTCGCCGCGGTGACGGGCGGTGGCTTCGGTGGGAGCAGCGGCGACGACGCTAGGAACAGGGCTGCGGCGCCGGGTGTGCCGGGTGCCGGACTCCCGGACGGCTTCGAGCCGTGGCACCGGACCGTGCAGGGCGGCCGCAAGGACATCCCCGACGAGCTGCGCTGCGTCGCGCGCGGCGGCGCGGTGTTCTGCGGGGGCGGCGGAGTCGTCGCGACCCGTATCAGGGCCGTGGACGGCTCGCAGGTGTGGAAGGTGAAGAGTCCGGGCGTCCCTGTTCAGGGCTTGCACCTGGTGGGCGCCACCGACGACACGGTGCTCGGTTACCGCTTCGCCCCCGAGGGCGCCACGCAGGGCCCTGCCACCGAAGTGGTGGCCATCGACGCGGACAAGGGCCGGGAACTGTGGTCCGTGCCGTCCGGTGCGCAGGCCACGGCCGTCACGGGACGGAGCCTGGACGCCGTGGTGGTCGGCTCCACCGTCGTGACGGTCGATGCCTCCGACTCCCGCTTCGAGGCCCGGGACGCGCACAGCGGCAAGGTGGCCTGGACGGAGCCGTTCCCCGTGGGCACGCAGTGCGCGCCGGTTCCGGCCGGCGCACGGCTCTACGCGATGTGCGCGACGGATACGGAGGTGAACGCGTCAGAGGTGCGCCACCCTTCCCTGCATACGCTCGACCGCGCTTCGGGGGCCCTGGGCAGGCGTATCGCGGTCAGGGGGCCCGCCGTCCCGATGGGCGTCGCCGACGGCAGGCTCGTACTCCTTCAGGAGCACATGGACGGAACGGCGCTGACCGGTTACGACGGGGTGGCGCGGCTCGACCCGGCCTCCGGGAAGGTCACGTACTCCCGGCTGGCAAAGACGTACGAGGGGACGCCCGGCATGGCGCAAGGCGCTGTCTACGTGAGCGGGCAGACCGGTCTCATCACGGCCCTCGACCCCGCGACCGGCGAGGAGAAGTGGTCGCGGCAGACGGGCGTGGAGGGCGCGTCGGGTCCTGTTGCGGGAGCCGGGGCGCTGTACCTCAGCTCGGCCACCGGCCGGGTGGTCGCGCTGTCACCGAGTGATGGCGAACCCCTGTGGACAACGGACCCGCAGGCCGACGGCTTGACGGGCGAGCAGGGCGCGAGCCCGCGTGTGACGGTCGCGGGGCGTGCGGTGATCGTGGCCGCGGCCAAGAACACGCTCTTCGCTTTCGACACGAAGAACCCACCGAAGTCGCACTGACACCGGCGGAACCCGATGCCGGCCACCTTCCTCGCCGTGCGGACGCTGCACCTTCAACCAGGCGGGGGCCGCCGACGACAACTGGCAGGAGGAGGCCCTCGACATCGAGTGGGCCCACTCCGTGGCCCCGCACGCGAAGATCGTGCTGGTGGCGGCGGACGACGCTTCCGCCGCCGGCCTGTCGCGGGTGGCCGCAAGCCATGGCCGTCGCCGGTGTCCGAGCGCCCGGGTAGCGTGCCCCGCATGGGCCCGATCAGTACCCGCGCACTCAACCGCGCCACCCTGGAACGCCAGCTTCTGCTGCGCCGCGCCGAGCTGCCCGCGGAGGAGGCCGTCGCGCGGCTGCTGGGGCTCCAGGCGCAGAACACCAGGCCGCCGTATTTCCAACTCTGGTCCCGGCTCGCGGATTTCGACCCGTACGAGCTGTCGGAGCTGCTGGAGAGCCGTGCGGCCGTACGGATGGTGACCATGCGCTCCACCATTCATCTGCACACCGCCGACGACGCCCTCACTCTGCGGCCGCTCGTCCAGGCCGCACGCGAACGTGAGCTGAAAGCCTTCCGGGCCGGGCTGTCCGGGGTCGACGTCGACCGGCTGGCCGAGCTGGCGCGCGACCTGGTGGAGGAGCGTCCCCGCACGTTGAAGGAGCTCAGGGAGCACCTGCTCAAGGAGTGGCCGGATGCCGACCCCCTCGCCCTCGCCGTCGCCGCCCGCTGCCGCCTGCCGCTCGTGCAGGTGACCCCGCGCGGCCTGTGGGGCCGCAGCGGGCAGGTCGCGCTCACCACCGTCGGGAAGTGGCTCGGCCGGGCGTCGGAGCCCGCCCCCGCACCCGACGAGACCGTGCTGCGCTATCTGCGGGCCTTCGGGCCCGCCTCGGTCAAGGACATGCAGAAGTGGGCGGGACTGACCCGGCTGGCCGGTGTGTTCGAGCGGCTGCGGCCGCAGCTGATCACCTTCCGGGGCCCCGGTGGCGCCGAGCTCTTCGATCTGGCCGACGCGCCCCGGCCGGACGAGGACACCCCCGCGCCACCGCGCTTCCTGCCCGAGTTCGACAATCTGCTGCTCGCCCACGCGGACCGTACGCGGGTCATCCCCGCCGAGTACCGGGGCCGCAACGGCGTGGGCAACCAGGTCTTCGGCAGCTTCCTGCTCGACGGGTTTCTCGCCGGAATCTGGCGCCTGAAGGAGCACCGGGCCACGGCCACGCTCCGCATCGAGCCGTTCGCCCGGCTCACCCGTGCCGACCGGGCCGCCCTGGCGGACGAGGGCGAGCGGATGCTCACCGGCATGACGGAGGCAGGGGTCCACGACATCGGGTTCGGCGCCCTCGACGCGTGAGGCCGGGCGGCCGTCGCGCCGCGCACCACGCTGCGGCTGGGGACCGAGCACCGGACTCGGCGAGGATCCAGGAGGTTCCCACCGACAGCTGCGCCATCGGCGGCAGACTCACCGCCGACAAGTAAGACCGGCCGGCTCTACCCGAGTTCGAGTGTGGTGACTCCGTGGACGCACTGGTCGGCGACCGGACGGATCGGGCCCGTGTACATGCGGGCCGTCTCGAAGGAGGGCGTGAGGCCCAGCGACCCGACCAGTGCGACGGCCGCCGCATTGGACTCGGGGACGTCCACGGCGACCTGCGCCGTACCGGCCTCGTTCGCCAGCGCCCCGTACAGCGCCTCGGCGTCCGCGGGCGAATCGGCGAACAGCGGCCCGATACGGAGGACTTCGCCGGCCGCCGGGCGGATCACCGCGTACCCGGTCAGGCGCCCTTCGACGCACCGTACGAACGCGCGGTGCCCTTCCGTGGTCAGCCAGTGCTTCAGGAAGTACGGGCGGTCGGCCGGGTAGCACGCGCTGTCGTACGCCGCGATGGCCTCGTGGTCCCCGGGCCGGACCGGCCGTACGCCCGTCGACTCGCGGGGCGGCAGGACGCCGGTGTGGCGGAAGGTGCTGTGGGCGAGTGCGAACCCCGACTTGCGGTAGTTGTGCTGCTGGGCCACGACCCCGTCCAGGCCGATGATCCGGCTTCCCGCGTGGGCCTGCCCGGCCTGCCAGGTGGCCAGGCCGTGGCCGCGTCCCCGCAGGTCCGGGCGGACCAGATAGCAGCCGAGGAACGCGTAGCGCGCACTGTAGTTGACGACCGAGACAGCGGAGACGGGCTCTCCTTCGATGCGTCCGAGGAAGAACCCTTCGGGGTCCTGGGCGAAGAAGCTCCGCGCGTCGCTGATCCCCGGGTTCCAGCCCTCGTCGTGCGCCCACCCGCTGATGACGGGCCAGTCCTCCTCGGCCGCCGGCCCGACGACCAGCTGCCCGGCGGATGAGTACGTCATGCCTGCTCCGTAAGTCGTGAGTGGTAAATCGTGAGTCGTGAGTTGTAAGTCGTAGGAACTCGCGGTGAAGTCGGACGGAAGGCGCCGGCGCCTGTCCTCCAGGGGCTTCCCCATGGGGCTTTTCTCATGGCTTCGGCCGGGATGTTACGGCAGCAGGCCCGCCCGGCGGGCCGCCACGACCGCTTCGAGCCGGGTGTGCGCCCCCAGCTTGCGCATCGCGGACCGCAGATAGCCCTTCACGGTCTCCGGCTTCATCCCCAGCCGAGCGCCGGCCGCCGCGTTAGTCGCGCCGGTCGCCACCCAGGCCAGCACGTCCACCTCGCGCGGCGCCAGGGCGACCGGCCGTTCGAGCCCGGCTCCGCCACCGCCACCGCCACCGCCACCGGCCAGCCGGGCGCAGACGGCGAGAAGCTCATCGCGCAGCTCCCGGTCCGCGACGCGTGTCGCCAGCGCGCGCAGTTCACTGTGCGCCTCGCGTACCTGCTCCCACGCGCCGGGCCCGGCCACCGGTTCGCGCGCCGCCGCCAGCCGCTGCTGCACCTCGTCGCGCACCGCCAGCGACTGCTCGACGTCGCGGGCCGCCTCGACCGCGGCGTTGTACGTCCGGTCGCCGAACGACAGCCGCTCGCGTACCGCCCCGTACAGCACACCGCGTACCTTCCGCCGCACCACCACCGGCACGGCGAGCACCGCGTGCAGCCCTTCCGCGCCCACCGCCGTGTCGTACTCATGGCTGATGTGGAGCGAGGAGCGGTAGTCGGTCACCGCGCACGGCCGCGACAGCGCTATCGACTTGCCGCCGAGACCATTGCCGGCCGATACCGCGAGGCCGCGCAGCGCCGGTGTCGCCGTACCGCTGAGTTCGGCGATGCGCAGCTGCCCGGTATCCGTCAGCAGGCCGCCGAACGCGACCGGCAGCCCGGTGGCGCGGCGCATCCGCAACAGCGCTGCCCGCATGTCCACTGCCTCGACCGGCTCCGGCACGCGGCCGCTCCTCTCCGCCGGGGGCAGGGCCTCCGGCTCTCCTCGGGCGGGACGCCGCCTTCACCCCCGTTCGGGGGTGGTGGGACCCGGGGAACTGATTACACGATGCTGGGCAGCAGTCCGCAATGAGGAGGACACATGGTGTCGAACAACGCGACGGAGGAGTTCCGGGCCGCACGGGACTTCCTGCTGCGCCACCGTACGGAGTACCGCACGGCCTACGAGGGCTTCAGCTGGCCGCGCCCCGAGCATTTCAACTGGGCGCTCGACTGGTTCGACACCATCGCCCGCGGCAACGAGCGGACCGCGCTGCACATCGTCGAGGAGGACGGCACCGAGACCAAGGTCTCGTACGCGGAGATGGCCGGGCGGTCCGACCGGGCGGCCAACTGGCTCCGGGCGCAGGGCGTCCGGGCCGGCGACCGCCTCCTGGTCGTGCTCGGCAACCAGCAGGAACTGTGGGAGACCGCGCTCGCCGCGATGAAGCTCCGCGCCGTCGTCATCCCGGCAACTCCACTGCTCGGGCCGGAAGATCTGCGCGACCGGGTCGACCGCGGGGGCGCCCGCCATGTGCTCGTACGGACCGAGGACACGGCCAAGTTCGCCGATGTGGCGGGTGATTACACCCGGATCGCGGTCGGCGCGGGCACCCCGGACGGCTGGCTGTCGTACGGGGACGCGGCCGCCGCGCCCGCCGGATTCGAGCCCGACGGCGTCACCGGCGCCGGCGATCCGCTGATGCTGTACTTCACCTCGGGGACGACCGCCCGGCCCAAGCTGGTGGAGCACACTCACACCTCATACCCGGTCGGCCACCTGGCGACGATGTACTGGATCGGTCTGCGCCCCGGCGACGTCCACCTCAACATCTCCTCACCCGGATGGGCCAAGCACGCCTGGTCGAACCTGTTCGCGCCCTGGAACGCCGAGGCGACGGTCTTCATCCACAACTACACGCGCTTCGACCCGGCGCGGCTGATGGCCGAGATGGACCGGGTGGGGGTGACGTCCTTCTGCGCGCCGCCGACCGTCTGGCGGATGCTGATCCAGGCAGACCTCACCCGGCTGCGCACACCACCGCGCGAGGTCGCCGCGGCGGGCGAGCCGCTGAACCCCGAGGTCATCGAGGCCGTACGGCGCGCCTGGGGTACGACGATCCGGGACGGCTTCGGGCAGACGGAGACAGCCGTCCAGGTGGCCAACAGCCCCGGCCAGCTCCTCAAGGCAGGCTCCATGGGCCGCCCGACGCCCGGCTACAAGGTCGAACTGCTCGACCCGGTCACCGGGCAGCCGGGGGTCAGCGAGGGCGAGATCTGCCTGGACCTCTCCGCCCGGCCCGTCGGACTGATGACCGGGTACCACGGCGACCCGGAGCGCACGGCCGAGGCGATGGCCGGCGGCTTCTACCGCACCGGCGACATCGGCTCGCGGGACGCGGACGGCTACATCACCTACATCGGCCGCTCCGACGACGTCTTCAAGGCGTCGGACTACAAGATCTCGCCGTTCGAGCTGGAGAGCGCGCTCCTGGAGCACGAGGCGGTGGCGGAGGCCGCGGTCGTGCCGGCCCCCGACCCGCTGCGGCTCGCCGTACCGAAGGCGTACGTGGCCCTGGCGGAGGGCTGGGAACCCGGCCCCGACACGGCGAAGCTGCTCTTCGCGCACTCACGCGCGGTGCTCGCCCCGTACAAGCGGATCCGGCGGATCGAGTTCGCCGAGCTGCCCAAGACGGTGTCCGGGAAGATCCGCAGGATCGAACTGCGCCGGGCGACCGCTGAGGGCTCCACCGCCGAGTACGACGAGGGCGAGCTGCGATGACCCTCTCGTACACGCACGGCACCGGTACGACGCCGCTCCTGGGCGACACGATCTGCGCGAATCTGGACCGCGCGGTCGCGGCGTTCCCCGGCCGTGAGGCGCTTGTCGATGTGCCGTCCGGGCGGCGGTGGACGTACGCCCGGTTCGGCGCCGCGGTGGACGAGCTGGCCCGGGGGCTCATCGGCAGCGGGGTCGGCAAGGGCGACCGGGTGGGGATCTGGGCGGTCAACTGCCCGGAGTGGGTGCTCGTGCAGTACGCCACCGCGCGGATCGGCGCGATCATGGTCAACATCAACCCGGCGTACCGGGCGCACGAGCTGGAGTTCGTGCTGCGGCAGTCCGGGGTCTCGGTACTGGTCGCCTCGACCGAGCACAAGGGCACCGACTACCGGGCACTGGTCGGCGAGGTGCGCGGCAGCTGCCCGGAGCTGCGGTCCGTCCACTACATCGGTGAGCCGAGCTGGGACGAACTGACCGCCGCCGCCCGGCCGGTGGAGCTCGACGCGGCCCTGTCCTGCGACGACCCGATCAACATCCAGTACACCTCGGGCACCACCGGGTTCCCGAAGGGCGCCACCCTCTCCCACCACAACATCCTCAACAACGGCTTCTTCGTAGGTGAGTTGGTGGGCTACACGGAGCAGGACCGGATCTGTCTGCCGGTGCCCTTCTACCACTGTTTCGGCATGGTCATGGGCAACCTGGCGGCCACGTCGCACGGCGCCTGCGTCGTCATCCCGGCGCCCTCCTTCGACCCCGGGGCGACCCTGCGCGCGGTCGAGCAGGAGCGTTGCACCTCGCTCTACGGGGTGCCCACGATGTTCATCGCGGAGCTGAACCACCCGGACTTCGCGGCGTACGACCTGAGCTCGCTGCGTACCGGGATCATGGCGGGTTCGCCCTGCCCGGCCGAGGTGATGAAGCGGGTCGTGGCCGAGATGCATATGGCCGAGGTGTCGATCTGCTACGGGATGACGGAGACCTCGCCGGTGTCCACGCAGACCCGCCGTGACGACGATCTGCAGCGCCGGACCGGGACGGCGGGTCGGGTCCTGCCGCACCTGGAGGTGAAGGTCGTCGACCCGGCGACCGGGATCACGGTGGAGCGCGGTGAGCCGGGCGAGCTGTGCACCCGCGGCTACAGCGTGATGCTCGGCTACTGGGAGGAGCCGCAGCGGACCGCCGAGGTGATCGACGCGGGCCGCTGGATGCACACCGGGGATCTGGCCGTCATCCGCGAGGACGGCTACGTGCAGATCGTCGGCCGGATCAAGGACATGATCATCCGGGGCGGCGAGAACGTCTATCCGCGTGAGATCGAGGAGTTCCTCTACGGGCACCCCAAGATCGCCGACGTCCAGGTGATCGGTGTACCGGACGAGCGGTACGGCGAAGAGGTGCTGGCCTGTGTCATCCCACGGGATCCGGCCGACCCGCCGACGCTGGACGGGATCCGGGAGTTCTGCCGCGACCGGCTGGCCCACTACAAGATCCCGCGCGGGCTGCGGATCCTGGAGGCCTTCCCGATGACGGTCAGCGGCAAGGTCAGGAAGGTGGAGCTGCGCAACCTGTACGGCTAGGGCCGGAGAGGTCCTAGGTCTGTGCCGCGCCCGTGCTGACCAGTTCGTCGGCCGGTCGGTTGACCGGCTGCGGGGCGCCGGTGAGATCCAGCGCGAAGAGCGGCACGGCCAGGTCGTCGGCCCGGGTGCGCGCGTCGGCGGTGTACCCCGAGAGGGAGAAGAAGACGCACGCCGACGCTGAACTCATCCCGTGCAGCCACAGGCACTCTATGTCCCGCAGAACCGCGGGCCGGGTGGTGGCCTCGACCGTGGCGATCAGGCCGGGGCCGTGCAGATCGATCCCGGAGGCGGGCCGCCGCTCCGGCTGCACGATGCCCCGGAAGCCAAGCCACTCCAGATAGCGCGCCGCCGCCGACACCACGTCGCCCGCGGTGCGGATCGCCATGGGACGGAAGACGGGCCGGGGCGCGGCGGCCGCGCGTGGAGCGGCCGCGTCCTCAGCCGCCGTGTCCGGGACCGCCGTGCCCGGTGCCGCCGTGTCCGGGGCCGCCGGGGGAGTCGTCACCGGGCGAACCGCCAGCCGCAGGACCGTACCGCAGGAGCAGCCGATCTCGGGGCGCGGCCACTCGCTCTGCCGGCCGCACGCGGCGCAGCGGACCGCGACCCACTCGTCCGACCAGCTCCGGCGCGTGATCGGCACCGGCGGCGTGTCCGTCAGCAGCGGCGGGGCGAGCGGAGCGCCGCAGGCGCAGGGCAGGACCGTCGCCAGATAGGCGTGTTCCTCCAGGCAGACCGGGCAGCGCACGACCGCGCTCGTAGCCCGCTCGCCCGCGCCTCTTCCGGCACCCGTCCCCGCTCCCTCTCCCGCGCCTTCTCCCATGGGGTCATCGTCCACCAAGCGGCCCGGCCCGGGGGCGTACTTCGCACAGGTGACCCATGTCCGTCCCTCTTCCCTTGACGGCAGGTACAGCCACCTCTTACATTGCTTCCGTATAGCAGAAATGAACTTCCGTAATACGGAATTGGGCGATCTCAGGTTGGCGCGACAGGAGGCCCACTCCGACTGGCGAGCAGGAGTATTCAATGCCTCGTATGACCGCTGCCCGAGCGGCAGTCGAGATTCTCAAGCGCGAGGGCGTCAGCAACGCGTTCGGCGTGCCGGGCGCGGCGATCAACCCCTTCTACGCGGCCCTCAAGGCCGCCGGCGGCGTGCGGCACACGCTCGCCCGCCACGTCGAGGGTGCCTCGCACATGGCAGAGGGATACACCCGTACCCACCCCGGCAACATCGGCGTCTGCATCGGTACGTCGGGCCCCGCGGGCACCGACATGATCACCGGCCTCTACTCCGCCACCGGTGACTCCATCCCGATCCTCTGCATCACCGGCCAGGCTCCGACCGCCGTGATGCAGAAGGAGGACTTCCAGGCCGTCGACATCGCCTCGATCGCCAAGCCGGTCACCAAGGCGGCGACCACCGTCATGGAGGCCGCGCAGGTCCCCGGCGTCTTCCAGCAGGCGTTCCACCTGATGCGCTCGGGCCGCCCGGGACCGGTCCTCATCGACCTGCCGATCGACGTGCAGCTCACCGAGATCGAGTTCGACCCGGAGACGTACACCCCGCTGCCGGTCTACAAGCCGGTCGCGTCCCGCGCCCAGATCGAGAAGGCGATCACGCTCCTCAACGAGTCGGAGCGGCCGCTGATCGTCGCGGGCGGCGGCATCATCAACGCTGACGCCTCCGAGCTGCTGGTGGAGTTCGCCGAGCTGACCGGTACGCCGGTCATCCCGACCCTGATGGGCTGGGGCATCCTCGCCGACGACCACGAGCTGAACGCGGGCATGGTCGGTCTCCAGACCTCGCACCGCTACGGCAACGCCACGTTCATGGAGTCGGACTTCGTCCTCGGCATCGGCAATCGCTGGGCCAACCGCCACACGGGCAAGCTCGACACGTACACCAAGGGCCGCAAGTTCGTCCACGTCGACATCGAGCCCACCCAGCTGGGCAAGATCTTCGCCCCCGACTTCGGGATCGCGTCCGACGCCAAGGCCGCCCTTGAGCTGTTCGTCGAGGTCGCGCGTGAGCTGAAGGCCGCGGGCAAGCTGCCGGACCGCAAGGAGTGGGCCGCCTCGGCCCAGGACCGCAAGGCCAGGCTCCAGCGCCGTACGCACTTCGACAACGTGCCGATCAAGCCGCAGCGTGTGTACGAGGAGATGAACCGCGCGTTCGGCCCCGACACCCGTTACGTCACCACCATCGGCCTCTCCCAGATCGCCGGCGCGCAGATGCTGCACGTCTACAAGCCGCGCCACTGGATCAACTGCGGCCAGGCCGGCCCGCTCGGCTGGACGATCCCGGCCGCGCTGGGTGTCGCCACCGCCGACCCCGGTGCGACGGTCGTCGCGCTCTCCGGGGACTACGACTTCCAGTTCATGCTGGAAGAGCTGGCCGTCGGCGCGCAGCACAACATCCCGTACGTCCATGTCCTGGTGAACAACGCCTACCTGGGCCTCATCCGCCAGGCGCAGCGCAACTTCGACATCGACTTCCAGGTCAACCTGGAGTTCGAGAACATCAACTCTCCCGAGCTCGGCGTGTACGGCGTGGACCACGTCAAGGTCGCCGAGGGGCTGGGCTGCAAGGCGATCCGGGTCACCGAGCCCGACCAGCTGCTGCCCGCCTTCGAGGAGGCCAAGAAGCTGGCCGCGCAGTACCGCGTCCCGGTCGTCGTCGAGGCGATCCTGGAGCGGGTCACCAACATCTCGATGAGCGGCACCGACCTCGCCGGCGTCAACGAGTTCGAGGACATCGCGACCGAGCCGGGCCACGCCCCGACCGCGATCCTCCCGCTGATCACTTCCTGACCATCGCACCGGAAAGGGCGGGTCGCCGGCAACGGCGGCCCGCCCTTTGCGTGTTCCGGCGCCCCGGGACGGCGGTGGTCACAGAAGCCGCTTGCGGCCCCAGAGGATGACGAAGGCGACAACGGCGGCGGTGACGGCGAGCATGATGCCGGCTCCGAGCCACTGCATCGTGTGCATCTGGGAGACGGGGAGGTAGTCCATGGAGTAGCCGATGACGTGCTTGGACTCCAGGCAGGCGGTGTGCGCCTTGTCGTCGCCCGAGCGATCGAGGCAGGTGGTCCAGTCCAGACGGCTTCCGGAGCGGGTGAGGAAGTAGGTGCCCTGGCCCTGCTGTTCCGCCTGGGCGGGCAGCGTCGGAAGCGCGGCGCCGGGACCAATGCCCTTGTGGGTGCTGACCGACATGATGTGCCCCAGGCTCAGCCGGAACCGGTCCCAGACGACCCCGATCGCCACGACGATGCCGAGTGTGACCACCATCGACACCAGCGTGCGGCGCAGGAGCATTCCGACCGCCACGCCCACGGTGAACGTGAGCAGGGCGTAGGCCACCG
Source organism: Streptomyces sp. NBC_01197 (assembly GCF_036010505.1). Lineage (NCBI taxonomy): Bacteria > Bacillati > Actinomycetota > Actinomycetes > Kitasatosporales > Streptomycetaceae > Streptomyces > Streptomyces sp. NBC_01197. The sequence continues at coordinate 1,206,653 of NZ_CP108569.1, read as the reverse complement.
GCGTGACCCCCGTGACGTCGAAGAAGGAGGTCCAGGCCAGGGCGGCTGAACGCCCCTGGACCGGGCTCCACCACCAGGTGAAGACGGCGGCGAGCACGGTGGTGGAGAGCGCGATCAGAGCGGCGGGCATGGCGAGCTTCGTGGTGAGCCACCGCAGCCGGCTGACGGACTGCGAGGTCACCAGCTTCGCGGTGCCGGACTCCAGGTCTCCCGCGATGAGCGGAGCACCGAGGAGGACCCCCGCCAGGACGGGGATGTAGCCCAGGTAGCTCCCGACGCTGAACATACGGTCGGCGTACTTCTCGAAATCGGCCGGCAGGCTGTCGGACTTGTGCGGGGTCGAGTCGTAGCTGCCCAGGTAGTCCATCATCTGCCCGCGCAGCCAGACCATGACGAGCACGCAGAGGGCGGTGAGAGCGATGAGGGTCCAGAACGCGGCGCGGTGCTGGCGCCAGACGAGCCAGACCGTACCGCCGAGCCGGGGGCGGGCCTCCGAGCTCCGTCCGTTCCTCGGGCGCCCCTCGGGCGCCGGGCGGGCCGGGTTACGGGTGAGCGTGGTCATGCGGTCACAGCCTTCTTCGGGTCGCGGGTGATGATGTCGTGGATGTCGCCGACCCGGGCGCTGGGGGTGATCAGCGCAGGCGCGTCGGGTGAACGCAGATAGGCGAGCAGGAGTTCTTCCAGGGTGGGCGGCTCGGCCTGCCCGCGGTACTCGATCGGCCCGCCGAGCCGCACCAGGACGCCCGGCCTGCCGTCGCCGCCGTGCGACCCGAAGCTGTGGGTCTGGATGCTGTGGTCCCCGATGCTGTGCGACCCAATGACGTGGTGCGGTGTGACGACTGGGGACGAGCCGTCTCCAGGAAAGGTGAACAGGGCGTGTGCGGCGCGCAGTTCGTCCACCTCGCCCGCGAGACGCAGCCCGCCGTCCGCGATGACGAGGAGGTAGTCGCAGACGTACTCCAGCTCGGCGAGCATGTGCGATGACACCAGCACCGTTGTGCCGTGTTCGGCGGCCTCCGCCGTCAGTGTGGCCATGAGCTCGCGGCGGACCAGCGGGTCCAGATCGGACATCGGCTCGTCGAGGATGAGCAGATCAGGGCGCTTTCCGAAAGCCAGGGCGAAGGCGACGCGGGTGCGCTGACCGCCGGACAGTGTTCCGATCTTCGCTCCCAGCGGTACCTGGCCCGCGCGGACGATCCCCTCGGCGACCCCCTGGTCCCAGCGGGGGTTGAGCTCTCGGCCCAGCCGCAGGGTCTCGGCGACGGTGAAGCGCCGGAACAGCGGCTTCTCCTGCGTCAGGAACGCCGTTCGCAGAACCGCCTCCATCGACCCCGGCGCCGCGCCGAACACCCGCAGGGCGCCGGTCGTCGGCCGGATCATGTTGGTCGCCAGACCCATCAGGGTGCTCTTACCTGCGCCGTTGGGGCCGACGAGGCCGCACACCCGCCCGGCCGGCAGCCGGAAGGAAACGTCCCGCAACGCCCAGCCGCGCCGGTACTGCTTGCCGAGCCCATGGGCCTCGAACGCCGGCTCGCCGACGGGGCGCGTGAACCCCGTTCCGCTTCCCTGGTGCATCTCTGCCTGGTCCATATGGTGTGGCTCCTGTGAGTGTGGAGGGGCGGCCACCGGGGCGACGTCGGCCGTGGTCATGACATGCTCGTCGGGTGATGAATGGCGAACGCCGCCCGGCGGGAACAACTCTCCTCGGCCGCGTCCCTCAGGGGATCCGGCGAAAGACAGATCCTGCGCGGCCGGCTCAGACTTTCGGCCGGTCGGCGGGGGAGAGAGGGGAGGCGGCGAGCAGCGCGGCCACAGGGACAGGGCGTTCGCAGCTACTGCCTGTCACGGTGTGGCTGCTGTTGGTCGGGGCCCTGGCCGCCCTCGTGGCGCTGGACTGCGTGGGCGGTTTCTACTGGACCGAGGGATACGGCCCCGCCAAGCCGATCGGCGCCCTGCTCGCCGTCGCTCTCGTCGTTGTGTCGCCCCGGCTCGGCGCCCGGGCGCTGCCGATGGCCGCCTGCGCCCTCGCGGTCGTGTCGCTGTGCCTCTCGGTCCTGCTGCACGTGGAAATGGTGGCTGCCTCACAGGCGATGGGATTCGCGGAACCGGCGTCGCTGGTGTGGCTCCTGCTGGTCGTCGCCCGGCGCGGTATGCCGTCGTGGGCGGCGGCGGCCGTCCCCGTACTGTTCCTGGCCGTCGTGGTGCGGCCGGTGTCGGTCGATGTGCGGCAGTCCACCACCATCATGGCGCTGCTCTTCGCCCTGGCAGCGGTCACCGCGTTGGGCACCGGCCTCGGGACGCGGCTGCTTCTGGTGGACCGGCGGCGGCAGGCGGCGGCTCTCCGGCTGGAGCAGCGCACGGAGTTCGCCAGGGACCTGCACGACTTCGTCGCCCATCATGTGACCGGCATCGTCGTACAGGCACAGGGAGCCCAGGCGATCGCGGGCCGGCGGCCCGAACTGGTGCCGCCCGCGCTGCAGCGGATCGAGCAGGCCGGCTCGGAGGCGCTGACCTCCATGCGGCACATGGTGGGGATGCTGCGGGACGCCGACGGGGAAGTGACACTGACGCCGCTGGCGGGCATCGGCGAAGTGCGTTCGCTGGTCGAGGAGTTCTCGGCCGTCGGTGGTGCCCGGGCCCGGCTCGATCTGGACGGTACCTTCGACGACCTGCCGGTCGAGGTGACCACCACCGCACACCGGGTGGTGATGGAGGCCCTCACCAACGTACGCAAACACGCCCACGGATGCACCGAGGTGCGGGTGCGCGTGGGCCGCTCGGGAGACCGGCTCACCGTACGGGTCAGCGACGACGGACGGCCGCGCCATGTCTCGCAGGGCGGCTTCGGGCTGAAGGGCCTGGACGAGCGGGTGGGCCTGATCGGCGGAAGCGTCCAGGCGGGCCCGGTGACGGGCGGCGGCTGGGGCGTCGAGGCGACGCTGCCGGTGGCCACGGCAGGGGAGGCGGCCTCGTGACGATCCGGGTACTGATCGCCGACGACCAGGCCATGGTCCGTGCCGGGTTCGCGATGATTCTCGCAGCGGAGGACGACATCGACGTCGTCGCGGAGGCCACGGACGGGGTGCACGCCGTGGAACTCGCCGGACGCCACCGGCCCGACGTGGTGCTCATGGACATCCGGATGCCCCGCATGGACGGGCTGGAGGCGCTGCGCAGACTGACGCGCCCCGGCACGGTGGATCCGCCGAAGGTCGTCGTGGTCACGACGTTCGACGACGACGAGTACGTCCAGCGCGCCCTGAGCGAAGGCGCATCCGGATTCCTGATCAAGGACTCCGGGCCTGCCCTGCTGGTCGAGGCCATCCGGGCGGCCGCATCGGGCGAGGCACTGGTGAGCCCGGCCATCACCGTCCGGCTGCTGCGGCGCCTCAACAGCGCCGTGCCCGTCGTACGGGAGCCGCACACCGCGCTCTCCGCGCGGGAGACGGACCTGGTACGTCTGGTGGCCAGAGGGCTGACCAACGCCGAGATCGCCGCCGGACTGTCCATCTCGGTGGGCACGGTGAAGACCCATCTCGCAAACGTGCAGATCAAACTGTCCGCCCGCAACCGCGTGGAGATCGCCGCCTGGGCCTGGGAGTCCGGCCTGGTCGAGGGGCGTGGATGAGTCCGGTCCGAGCCTGGGGCACACGAAAAGGAGTGCGGAACAAGGGATCGTGGACCCTGTTCCGCACTCCGGCTCGTGGTGCTGGATACCGCCCGACGGTACGAGGCTGGGCGCGACAGGACATTCGTGCCGCCGGGCGGGGCATTGGGGTGGTGCTCTGAACGGTGCGGCTGTGGGGAGGTTCCCGCTGTGGGGCAGCAGGGGACCGCGGCGGAGTGCGATCGGCCCTCCCGCCCCTCTCCTTCACATCAGGAGAGCGCCGGGGAGCCTTGACCACCGCACTGGCATCGTCGCTCCGCCGCGGTCCGCAGGCTTGTCCGGGCCGCCGGCCACCCCTCATCGGGACGGTGGCCCGGACCGCGCCGGTGACCTGACCTCCCGTCAAGTCACCTGCGCCGTCTATCGGTTCGCTCAGTCCTCGCGCAGGGCGCGGACCGCTTCCTCGACGCGCTTGCCGTACTCCGTGTCGGCAGCGTGGAAGTGCGCGAGGTTCTTCTCGATGACCTCGTCGAGGGTGACCTGCGAGAGGCCGCTCGCGATGTTGGCGATCAGGCGCGACTTCTCGTCGTCGGACATGAGCCGGTAGAGCTCGCCCGCCTGGAAGAAGTGGTCGTCCTTCACGTGCTCGGCGGCGCCCTGCGCTCCGGTCCAGCCGGTCACGGGCAGCGGGGCGGCCAGGGGTGCGTCCGTCTGGGCCGGGCCCGCGTGGGAGTTCGGCTCGTAGTTCTTGTCGTGGCGCGAGCCGTAGCAGGTCGCCATGGCGCCGTCCCGGCCGTAGTTGTCGGCGGTCGCCTTGCGCGGCGCGTTGACCGGCAGCTGCGTGTGGTTGATGCCCAGGCGGTAACGCTGCGCGTCGGCGTAGGCGAAGAGACGGCCCTGGAGCATCTTGTCCGGCGAGGGCCCGATGCCGGGCACGAAGTTGTTCGGCGAGAACGCGGCCTGCTCGACCTCGGCGAAGACGTTGTCCGGGTTGCGGTCGAGGACCAGCCGGCCGACGCGCTGCAGCGGGTAGTCGCTGTGCGGCCACACCTTGGTGACGTCGAACGGGTTGAAGCGGTAGTCGGCCGCCTCGGCCGCCGGCATGATCTGGACGTGCAGCGTCCAGGACGGGTTGACGCCCCGCTCGATCGCCTGGAGCAGGTCGGTCTGGTGGCTGTCGGAGTCCTTGCCCACCAGTTCGTTGGCCTGGTCGGCGGAGAGGCTGCGGACGCCCTGGTTCGTCTTGAAGTGGTACTTGACGAAGAAGGCCTCGCCCTGCGCGTTCGTCCACTGGTAGGTGTGCGAGCCGTAGCCGTTCATGTGCCGGTACGAGGCGGGGATGCCGCGGTCGCCCATCAGCCAGGTCACCTGGTGGGTCGCCTCGGGGGAGTGTGCCCAGAAGTCCCAGACGTTGTTCTGCTCCTGCTTTCCCGTGAACGGGTCACGCTTCTGGGAGTGGATGAAGTCGGGGAACTTGATGGGGTCCTTGATGAAGAACACCGGGGTGTTGTTGCCGACGAGGTCGTAATTGCCCTCGTCGGTGTAGAACTTCAGCGCGAAGCCGCGCGGGTCGCGGACCGCGTCCCGGCCACCCAGCGAGTCGGCCACGGTGGAGAAGCGGATGAATGTCTCGGTGCGCTTGCCCACGGCGGAGAGGAAGTCGGCGCGGGTGAAGCCGGTGACGTCGTCGGTCACCTCGAAGTAGCCGTACGCGCCGGAGCCGCGGGCGTGGACGACACGCTCCGGAATGCGCTCACGGTTGAACCGGGCCAGCTTCTCCAGCAGGTGCTGGTCCTGGATGAGGATCGGACCGCCGACGCCGGCGGTGGCAGAGTTCTGGTTGTCGGCGACCGGGGCGCCTGACTCGGTCGTAAGCACGCGCTTCGACATCGTGGACCTTCCGTACTGGGGCTGCTGACGGCTTGAGGAGCGTAAATACGCTGCGAACGCTACGTCAACAGTTTGTTGAAATTGAGGTGAGGAGACCGGACCGCGGCAGCGCCTGGGCGCGACAGGACAGGTGTCAGCACTGCCGCGGACCGGAGTTCGGAAGGGGCCGGACGGAGCCCCGGAAGGGAGGCGGGTGTCAGGCCTGCTGGCCGGACAGCCGCTCGACCGAGCGCAGCAGTGCGGAGTGGTCGAGGCCGCCGTCACCCTGGGCGCGCAGCGAGGCGACCAGCTGGGCGACGACTGCGCCGACGGGCAGCGCGGCGCCGACGTTGCGGGCGGCGTCGGTGACGATGCCCATGTCCTTGTGGTGCAGGTCGATCCGGAAGCCGGGCTTGAAGTCCCGGTTCAGGAAGTTGTCCTTCTTGCGCGTCAGGACGGTCGAACCGGCCAGCCCGCCGTTGAGGACGTCGAGGGCCGCGCTGAGGTTCACACCGGACTTCTCCAGGAAGACCACGGCCTCGGCGCACGCCTGGATGTTGACGGCGACGATCAGCTGGTTGGCGGCCTTCACCGTCTGGCCCGAACCGTGCGGACCGCAGAGCACGATGGTCTTGCCCAGCGCGTCCAGGATCGGCTTGGCGGCGTCGAAGTCGGCCTGCTCGCCGCCGACCATGATCGAGAGTACGGCCTCGATGGCACCGGCTTCGCCGCCGGAGACCGGGGCGTCCAGGACGCGCAGGCCCTTCTCGCCACCGGCCTTGCCCAGGTCGACCGAGGTCTGCGGGGTGATCGATGACATGTCGATCAGCAGCGCGCCCGCCTTGGCGTTCTCCAGGATGCCGTCAGGACCGTACGCGATGGCCTCGACATGCGGCGACGCGGGGACCATGGTGATCACCACGTCGGCGTCGCGCACCGCTTCGGCGATCGAGGACACGGCGGTGCCGCCTGCGGCGGCCAGCCGGTCCAGCTTGTCCGGCTCCAGGGTGTAGCCGGTCACCGAGTAGCCGGCCTTGATCAGGTTCTCGGACATCGGCGAGCCCATGATGCCGAGGCCGATCCATGCGACCTTGGGGAGATTGCTCATGCGGGGGTCCTCTTTCAACACGCGGGTGGAGATGGTCAGTTGGGGAGCCAGCCGAAGGCGTCGGTGCTC